>NZ_JAMYOQ010000003.1:0-367500 GCF_040319905.1 Mesorhizobium sp. M0833
GCGACCCGCTACGACAAACTGGCTGAGAACTATCTCGCCGCCCTCAAACTCGTCGCAATCCGAATCTGGCTACGCGGTAATGAGTCTACGTCCTAAGCTCCGATCTGACGCTGAAAAATGCGTTCACCATTGCTTCGCAAGGATCTGAGGAGGATACGATCGCTTGCTGATCGTTAGGGCGCAAGCGGCTGAGAAATGGCTGAGGTGTGCTCGTGCTCTTGCTCCAAAACGGAGGCTGTGGGCATGGCTCAGCTTCAGCAATCGATCCTTCGCAACCGTCTGCTGGCTTCGTTGTCGCCTGACGACTTTGTCCTGGTGCAGCCGCACCTGGAGGCGGTGTCGTTTGGACTGCGCGAACATCTGTTCAGAGCCGATCAAAGGATCACCCATGTCACCTTCCCCGAATATGGGGTTGCCTCAATCGTCGCCGACACCGGGGAAGGACGGTTCGAGGTCGGCATGGTGGGATCGGAGGGCCTGGTGGGTGCCCCCATCGTGCTCGGCGTGGACCGTTCGCCGCACACCTGCCTGGTCCAGGTCGCAGGCGAAGCATTCCGCATTGGGGCGGGCGAGCTACAGGCCGCTATGGACCATAGCCCCGCGCTGCGCGCGCTCCTTCTGCGTTTCGTGCATACCTTCATCGTGCAGGTCAGTCAGACGGCCTATGCCAACGCCGGCTACTCCGTCGAGGAGCGGCTCGCGCGCTGGCTTCTCATGACGCACGACCGGCTAGAGCAGGACGACATGCCCATCACCCACGAATTCATGAGCATTATGCTGGGCGCGCGTCGTCCGGGCGTGACACTTGCAGTGCAGATGCTGGAGGGCGCCGGTGCGATCAGGGCCACGCGTGGTCGCGTCAGGATGAGGGATCGAGCGAAGCTGGAACAGATCGCCGGCCAGTCCTACGGCTCGCCGAGAGGGAATACTCCAACGTATTCCAGTTCCCGATCAAGCGAGAGAGAGATGAGTGGCGGACTTGCGTTACTTCATGAACATTCGTTACCGCGGTCGGCTGATACCCGATCACGAAGGTGACGAACTGGCAAACGTGGAGGATCTGCGCGAGCATGCGCTCGCCACCGCGCACGATCTCGTCTTCCGAACCCGCATGGACAGCCTCTACGACTCGTCCCTCTCATCGCGCAAATTAGACACAACGCGGCGGTTCTGCGACCTGCAGGCGGTGTCGGGGCAGTCACGGACGAGCCTGTCCTTGCCGTAGCCCTTGGCCCACATGCGGTTGCGGTCTATGCCGCCGGCGGCGAGGTAGTCCATCACCGCATCGGCGCGCTGCTGTGACAGCGCCATTTCACTTGCGCCGGGATCGTCGGCGAAACCCTGCAGCTTGAGCAGCCAGCGCGGATGCTTTGCTAACCAGGCGATCTGGGTGTCGAGGGTGGCCTTGGCGACAGAATCGAGCGCGGCCGAACCTTGCGTGAAATAGGTGCGGCGGCCGACATTGAGGATAAAATCCTCCTCGCTGCCCGGCTGCACGTTCTGGAAGCCGGCAACCTCGGTGTTGGTGAGGTCAGGCGTGGAAGGGGCGAGCGTGTTGCTGGTCGAGCAGGATGCGACCAGCATCAGCAGGCCGGCAGCGAGCAGCCGGCGCGTGTTTTCAATCATACGGTTCATGAGGCGCCAATCATTCGACAGTGGTGGAAGCGGGCGCCTGGTCGGCGATGTGCGGCAGGACCTGCACCGCGGTGCCGATCGGGCAGCGCTGGTAGAGGTCGATGATGTCTTCCGGGAACATGCGGATGCAGCCGCTGGAAGCGTCGGTGCCGATGCTCCATGGCTCCAGCGTGCCATGCAGGCGGTAGCCGGTGTCAGCGCCGTCGCGGTGCAGATAGAGCGCGCGCGGCCCGAGCGGATTGTTGGACGCGCCGCCTGCGATCATGGGCGGTAGTTCCGGCCTGCGCTTACGCATTTCGGGGGGCGGGACCCAATCCGGCCACAGCGCGCGGCGGTCGATCGTCGCGCGGCCGTACCATTTGAAGCCGTCCTTACCGACGCCGACGCCGTAGCGGATGGCGGTCTTGTTTTCCATAATGACGTAGAGGAAATGGTGGCGGGTATCGACCACGACGGTGCCGACCGGCTCGCTGCTGAAATACTTGACGATCTGGCGATGCCATCTCTTGTCGATCTTAGCGAAGTTGGTCTTGCGATAGACAAAATTGTTGTCGCTGGCGGTACCCGCGAAAAAGGATTTTGCCGCCGCGGCTTGAGCAATATTGCTGGTTGCACCCACCGCGACCAGCGCCAGGCCGCCGAGCACGACACCCCTGCGTGACAAAACCATCGGCAATATCCCCCATGCCAAAAGCCTAGCTCAACCATAGTTGAGAATTATTTCGCCTCAAAGTGGAAAATGCCGCGTTGCTGCAGTCCGCCGGAAGCGGACTGGCGGGGAGGTGAATAGCTGCCATTCCAGCACTCCGCTGTACGCGCCCGCCGGTGCCGCAACGAAGCTGCGCCGAGTTAGCCTTGAGCACGTATGTGCATGGCGGAGACGAGCCAAATCCCGCCGTCGACTTTGGTGATTCCGAACCTCTGGCCGGCAGCGTTGCCTAGTCCGAAATGGTTACTTGCGCTGCAGCTAATGTAGTTACATTCTTGGGCAGTCGGAAGCCGCATGGACTGGTCAGGCGCGAGTAACCTCTTCGCCGGCGTCTCAGGGCAGTCGACCACACGTTTGCGGTGCTCTAAGGGGGGAATCAATGAGATTGGCGATTATTTGTGCGGCAATGGTGATTGCCGTATCCACCGCAGCCGTTGCGCACGAGAAAAAGAGGGTGGTCAACACCGCGTCGGCCTGCGCCGACGTGTCGCGCAGCACGATCAAGAAAACCAGGGAAACAAAGCTGGATCGCAGTTCAACCGGAACTGTCTCCAGCGGGATTTCGAAAGGCAAATCGGAGCCGCGCCTAGGCTATGAAATGGTTAATCCTGCAATCATATCGATCTATTAGCTGCGGAAAAGCAGGCAAGTCTATCGGCGTCCCGGCTACGCAGGCTTGATCCTGCGGGACAGAAGTTGCCACTGCCTGCGCTCAATGTTTGATGCGGTCGCGCAGTGCGTACCAAAGCATGCCGAGCACGTGGAGCGGGCCGCTCAGCGCCGTGCCGCCGGGGAACGGCAGCGTCGACAGGATCACCCCTGGCCCGAATAGCCATGCGCAAAATAGACCTCGCCGTAGCGGCCGACATGCGGCAGGCGCGGTGTCGTCACCTGGCATTTGCATCGAAGTCGCAGCCGAATGAAGTCATATCGGGCGTGGCGCTGTAGCCGAAGGCTGAGGTCGGAATCAGAAAGGCACCTGCGCTCAACGGCCATTCGCCCGGCGGACCCGCCAGATGACATTACCGACGTCGTCGGCGACGAGCAGTGCGCCAGTCTGATCGATAGCTACGCCGACCGGACGGCCCATCGCCTCGCCATTACGCCCGATGAAGCCAGTGAGCACATCTTTCGGAGGGCCGCTCGGTTTGCCACCACGGAACGGCACGAAGATCACCTTGTAGCCGCTATGCACGCTTCTATTCCACGAGCCGTGCTGGCCGACGAAGGCGCCGTTGCCGTAGGCCGGACCGAGCCGGGCGCCTTTGGAGAAGGTCAGTCCCAGCGAGGCGGTATGAGAGCCCAGGGCGTAATCGGGCTTGATCGCCGTCGCCACGAGATCGGGGCGCTGCGGCTTGACGCGTTCGTCGACGTTCTGTCCGTAGTAGCTGTAGGGCCAGCCGTAGAAAGCGCCGTCACGAACCGAGGTCATGTAATCCGGCACAAGGTCGTCGCCGATTTCGTCACGCTCGTTCACGGCGACCCAAAGCTCGCCAGTTTCAGGATTCCAGGAGAGCCCGTTCGGGTTGCGCAGGCCCGAGGCGAAGACTCGAGTGCGGCGGGTAGACCGATCCACTTCAAGAACGGCGGCGCGGTTCTTCTCCGCGGCTATGCCGTTTTCTCCAACGTTGCTGTTGGAACCAACGGTGACATAGAGCTTGCGTCCATCCGGACTTGCGATCACGTCCTTGGTCCAATGATGGTTGAGGTCCCCGGCCGGCAAGTCGATGATCTTTTCCGGCGATGTGCTGACTCGGGTCTGGCCGTTGGAGTAGGGGAAAGCAACGAGCGCGTCGGTATTCGCGACAAAGAGCTTGCCTTTGGACAGCGTCATGCCGAACGGCGAATTGAGGCCTTCCGCGAACGTCGTTCGCACATCTGCAATGCCGTCGCCATCGGTGTCGCGCAGGAGCGTGATGCGATTGGCGCTTTTGGTCGCGGCGCCGGCCCGCTTCATAGCCAGGTCCATGAAGACCTTTCTAAGACTGAAACCTTCGTCATGCTTGGCAGGGGCATTGGTTTCAGCAACCAGCACGTCGCCGTTCGGAAGCACATGCAGCCAGCGCGGATGGTCGAGGCCGGTAGCGAAGGCGTTCACTGCCAGCCCCTTCGCCGGGGTCGGCATACCTCCTTTCTGCCAGCCTTTCGCCTCGGCGATGTTAACCGTCGGGATCAGCGTCGGTCTTGGTTTCGGTAAAGTGGGGTTGGGGCCATAGCCGGTTATTGCCCCGGTTTTTTGCGCCGGCCCGGTTTTTTGCGCCGGAATACCGACGCAGCTCGCCATGACGGCTCCCAATACCGCCACGAGTACGCTTCCTCGGAAGCCGGCATGCATCGGACGTCCTCCGCATGGATCTGTGTCGCGCTCTTTGTGCAAACGGAAGTCAGTGGCTTATTCTTCCAATTGCTTCGAAACAGCGGCGCGTGATCCGAGGGCCAGGAATTCGCGACAGATCTGCTCTCGGTAGAAATATGGCGCGAGGAGATTGTGGCAACCGCCCGAATATCTGTCGCGCGATATGAATCTCACATTCGTATCGCGCGAAATCGATACGGCTTGCGCTTTTCGGTATCGAGTTGCTCATGGGCCAACATGCGTTGGAATGGAACGAGACCGTGAACGGCGGGACCCACAATGACCCACCGATTGCACTGGCTGGTGAAACAGCTGTTGTCGCTGCTTAGCAAGGCGCTGCAAATCTGCTAAAGTCTGCGATGGGAGGAGACGGATATCCAATCGCTGCCGATAGCACATCCAAGTGTAGCGAAGGCGACACCCGGCGCATCACTTCCGCTCGCCTATTCCCTCGCGACGCTCTGCTGGCTCCTGTCGGCCGGCGTCTATATCGCCGCCAAGTGGGTTGCCCCCGAGATGCCGCCCTGGGCGCTCTGCTTCTGGCGGCTGACGCTTGCCTGCGCGATCCTGCTGCCTATCGTCCATCGTCATCACGGGGCGATGCTCGTGCTGATCCATTCCCGGGTGATCGAGGTGCTGGTCATCGGCGCCATCGGGCTGACCTTGTGTCAGGGCATGATCTACACGGGCCTCAACTACACCAACGCGACAACCGCCGGCATCATCATGGCGCTGTCGCCGATCATGACGATGGTGCTTGCCCGCTTCGTGCTCGGCGAGCCCCTCGGTGTCTGGAAAGCGCTTGGAGCGCTGGTCGCTCTGGCCGGGATGGTGCTGATCGTGGCGCGCGGCGACCTTGCCGCGCTGATGCAGCTGCAGTTCAATCCCGGCGAGTTGTGGATCGTCGGCAGCGCGTTTTGCTGGGGCCTCTACACCGTGCTGCTGCGTCGAGCCAAATTCGCTATCGAGCTTCTGCCGATGGTGGTCCTGCTGCTGGGAGCCGGCGCGCTGGCCGCACTGCCCCTTTATCTCTGGGAACTGTTTTCCGGGGATCGTTCGGCGCTGCATGCGAACGGCCTGCTGGCCCTCGCCTATGTTGCTGGCCCGGGCGGCGCTCTGATGTACTATCTCTACAACCGTAGCGTCGAGACGCTTGGCGCCGGGCGCGCCAGCATGCTGCTCTATCTGCAGACCGCCTTCGTCGCCGTTCTCGCTTATCTGTTCCTCGGCGAAAGCTTGCACGACTACGATCTCGCCGGCGCCGCCCTCATCATCGCCGGCCTGCTGCTCGCCACCGCGATCAAGCCGAGGCAGCGCACGGTGCGTGTCGCGTAGTGAACCTCAGCACCGCCGCTGCGGCCAGCAACTCGTAAGTCTTTGACAGTCCTTTCGGCCGGTGCAGCCCATGACATTGAAGGCGGCGCGTGTTGGATCGCCATAACATCTTCTCAGCGGGAACACCGCCATGGCCGCGTCGAGCGGTGATCAATGCCGTTCAGCCATCATGCCAAAGGGAGACGGCTCTCGTGCCCGCCCATCCTCGAGCTCGAGCATCGAATCGAAATAAGTTTTCCAGCGCGTATCGTGGGTCACAACACAGATCGCGACATTGCGGCTGTCCGCCAGATGCCTGAAAACCTTCATCACCATCTCCGCCCGTGTACCATCCAGTGCGGCGGTAGGTTCGTCGGCTAGAATAACGGTGGGATCGTTTGCCAAGGCCCTGGCGATTGAAACGCGCTGCTGTTCGCCGCCGGAAAGTTGGGAAGGATAATTGGAGCCGCGATGTTCGATGCCCAACGCGGCGAGAAGCCGGCTGGCTCGCGCCTGCGCCTGCTGGCGACCGACATCGTTGACCTGCATGGCGATGGCAATGTTTTCGGCGGCCGTGAGAAAGGGGATCAGGTTCGCCTTCTGGAACACAAACCCAAGATGGGTCCGCCTGAAGGCCCGTAGCTCGTTGAGCTTCGCACCGGGACGCGAAATCACCTTACCGTCGAACAGGACCTCTCCCGTTGTCGGTGTCTCCAGCAGACCGGCGATCATCAGCAGCGTCGTCTTGCCGGAGCCGCTGGGCCCGACGATGCCGGTAACACTGCCGGGGCTCAAGGTCAGCGAACCTGCCGCCAACGCGGTGACCGGCGAGCCGCCGCTCTCGTAGACCTTGCTGGCGTTCCGAACCTCCAGCGTGGCGAGGCGGCGCTTCGACATCAGGCCAACACTTCCTGGGCACGGACCGCGAGCGCGCGACGAATCGCAAACCAGCTGGCCGCAAGGCTGAGTGCCATCAGCACGAACGACAACACGCCAAGATCGGATTCGGTCATCAGCACAGTTCTCGGAAATCTCGGATAGATCGTAAACGAGATGGCTATGGCCAGAACGAGGCTGCAAAAGCCGATCAACCCCGCCTGCTGCGCAATCATGCCGATGATCACCCGGTCACGGGCGCCGATCAGCTTCAGAAGTGCTATCTGCGCGACCTTCTCGATTGTCATCGTATAGATGGTCAGTGCTATGACGGCGCAGCAGATCAGCAGCGTCATCGTCGTGAAAGCCAGGATCTGGACGCGGAGCTTGCCGAGGCGGCCGTCCAGTAGAAGCGTTTCCTGGTCCTGCTGCGTGAGGACCTCGACGTCGCCCCAGCGTTTGATCGAGTCACGCACGACCTCCTTGTCAGCGCCCGGGAGAGTTTCGACGATGACCGCAGCGACACTTCCGGTCTCGTCGCCGAGACCCATGCGCGTCTTGCCCTTGGCCGCACGGTTGAGGAGGATCGCCTCGCTGGGCAGCAGTCGGTTGATGACCTGCGCGTCCGGGATGGTGACGAACAACAATCCGTCGCCACCCATGTCGACCTGCCCGGCCGACACGCCGACAATCGTATAGCTATCTCGTCCAAGCCGGATCTCGTCACCCACAACCAGGCCTAAAGTCTTGTCGGCTATGGCCTCGTAGCGATTTGATTGGAAGTACCGGCCGGCGATCAACGGTATCCAGCTGCCACTGTCGCTTGGATAGTCCACACCAGTGACGGACATTCGCAGCGGAAGCCCGTCAATTTCGAACTGCTGGTTGTATTGGATGAACCGCCGCGTTGCCGCCACACCGGCCACACCGGCCACGCGGCGATCGAGATTGGCCGGTACGGCGGAGGATTCGGCGAACGGTCCGGACTTTCCCCCTTCGACGACCCAGAGGTCGGCACCAATGCCGTCGATCACGATCAAGGCTTCGTAGACGATGCCGCGATACATGCCCAGCATGCCGATCGTCGCCGCCATCAGCAGGCCGACGCCGAAAACGGTCAGGATGAACCTCAGCAGGTTATGCCTGATATCTTTGACCGCGAGATTCACCTGCTCAATGCCTGGAGGTTAACCGCTTGGTACTGGAAGCGGCCTGTCGGACTGAGCACGACATCGCCGACCTTTAGGCCGCGCGTGATCTCGATATCGGTGCCGCTGGAGTAGCCCAGCGAAACAGGAGCCCAATAGGCCCGCCCGTCATGTGCAATCCAAAGACCCACCCGTCCCTGGTTTCTCGCCAGGAACCGCTGTGGCACCGCGATGCCCGGTGACGGCGATTCCGCTTGGATGGTGACGCTTGCACGCTGACCCACAGCCCAGTTCGCCGGCACCTCGCGCAATTTAAGATCGACCGTGAACTCGCGCGTCTCTTGATCGACCTGCCGGCCGATCCGCGCAATGGAAGCAGCGTAGGGCCGTTGCGGATCCGATGAGAAGGTGACTTTGGCTACTTGCCCCGGCCGAAGCGACCCCATCGCGGATTCGTCGAAGCGCGCCATGACCAGCAATGACGTCGGGTCGACGATCTGCATCAGTTCGACGCCCGGAGAAAGCAGGTCTCCCACCGTGCGGCTGCGGGAAACCACCACCCCATTGACAGGCGAGCGTATCGAGGTTTCGCCGAAACGGCTCCGTATCTGCTCGACCTCGGCGGAGGCGGCCGCGGCCTGGGCCTTTGCGCGCTCGATGCTAGCGGTCGCTCGCGCCAATGCGGCCTCGGCTTGCTTCTGGGTGCCTTCGAAGAGGTCGAACTCGGCCTGAGAAATCGATTTGCTGGCGAGCAGGCTCTTCCTGCGATCCAGATCTGCCTTTGCAGTACGGGCGGCGATAACCAGCCGGTCACGCTCCAATTCGGCCTCGCGCACGCTCTCCGCCGCGGCCCGGTCGTTGGCGACCGCTGCGGCAAGCTGATACTCGATTTCAGTCGCGTTTAGCGTGGCGAGGATATCGCCGGTCTTTACCTCGTCATTCCGGTCGACGCGAACGTCGGCCAGGAATGCCTGGATCCTTGCCGTCACGACGACCTGGTTGGTTGCACCAAGGAGGCCGGGTCCGGCGATTTCACGCGCGATCAGCCTTCGCTGGGCGACATAGGACTCCACCTGAGCAGGCCAGATATACCAACCAGAAAAGAGCCCGACTGCCGCCAGAACGGCAAACAAGATTAAGATGAAGCGAATCACGTGCCTTTTACCTGCACCGGCTTCCACCGGCCCCGCTGACCCTGAATCGACGCATCACTATATCGCCGCCTGCTCGGCTGCATCGACCGCCGGTTGCCCAGCCAACAGCCGTTCGATGACTTCCCTCAGGATATCTTCTGCTTCTGCACGGTCATAGCCCAATTGGTCGAATATCAAGGTCAGACCAAGACCGTTCGCGGTCGGAAAGGTACGCAGATCCATCTCGCTGGTACGTGGTTTTTCTCGTCGCATGTCAGGCAGGGGCGTCACTTTGAACATGCCGAGATCAAGTTCGCCACCGGCATGGGCCCTTTGAAGGGGGGCCGACTGTGTGGCGCGTGTCCATCTGTCGACTGTTTGGGTGCCGGCGACGAAGAGGGAGGTATAGGAGCCCTTGGCCACGACTTCGTCATGCACGTCTCCGAAGTAGTTCGAATCCATGAAGGGCGCGAACTGGATAGCCTCTTCGATCCCTTCTCCGAGCGAGCCGGCTAGCGCTTCGATTGTCTCGAACCGCGACAGCCGCGCACGCACGGGGACGTCCGAGGCGACGAAATTGACATAGTTCTCCAGCCGCCGGTCGTGGCGCAAGGCTGCTGGAACCTGCATCACCATATCGTCCACGCCGCCGCGCGCCCCGATGGTCTGCGCAAAGGCCGCGATGATCATGGCCGTTTCCGTCGTGCCGGCTGCCCTGGCACGCTTGCGCAGCGCATCCTGCTGGTCGCTGGTTATCGAGAGCGTCACGTCCTCGCTAAGGCTGCAATCGATCAGGTTGACATTCGTCCGCCGGCCTTTCGCCTTGCGCCCGAGATTGGGAATTTGCGGCAAGGGCTCGGCGAATACCTTGCGCAGGAATGCGTCGCGCCGTTCGAACGAACCGGGTTTTCCGACATGGTCGAAATCCCGGATGAATCGGTCGATACTCATTTCCACCGGATCAAGAGGCAGGCCGAGATAAGCCTTGACTGTTTCCTCGACGATGAGGCCGAGGGAATAGCCGTCAATAACGAGATGATGTGCCTTGGCGACGATAAGGTCGCTCTCGGAGCCGAACCGGATGACGGTGACACGGAACATCGGCGCCTGGATATCTATGCCTTCCTGCGCGAGTTCGGTTGCGCGCTCCAACGCTTCGGATTCGTCGGCGACTTGCTCGACCCTGAAGAAATCGGTCGGCGTCCTTTCCAGATACGCGCCGTATCTAGCCCCCTTGCGGAAGAACCGGGTACGCATCACCTCGTGTCGCGCCATGACCGTTTCGATCGCCCGTCTGAGACGATCGGCGTCCATTTGCGGCCGGATCTTGAACTCCTTGCTTACAATGAATGCGGCACGCGCATGCGAAGTCGCGTCTGGATGTTCCTGGAAACGCAGTAATCCCAATTGCGTGCTAGTTACTGCTATCTCTCTTTCGACGTTGGGGACGCCGTCGAGCGGTGAGCGCTCGACATCCTGGCCTCCACTCGGCTGACCGGACCACTCGCGCAGACTCCAGCCCATTGCGATGGGCACCAGGCGGCCTGACGTTTCGAGCTCGGAGGAAAGCTCGTCGAGAAACTGATCGAGTAGCAACCGCGCTGCTGCTTCTTCGACGACGTCGAGATCCACGGTCAGCCGGCAGACAACGCCGGCTTCGCTGGTCGCTGCGGACAATTGTATCTCGTGCGCGGATGCGGGGATCGCATCGAGAGGATGGTCCAAGGCGGCGAGCGCCGTAACTTGGCTACGGTCGAGAAAAGCGAAGCCGAATTGGCGCAGCGAAACATGGCGAATGCGCAGATCTTCTTCGAGCGCCAGTTCCAGAGACGACGTATCCATTGACCGATGCGCGTGGCCGTTTGCGTCGGCACGCTCGACCTTCCTCAGCAGATCGTAACCGAGTTCATTCATGGCTCGCAGGACAATCGGATAGGACCCATCCAAGGGGCCTATCAATCCGCTTGGTGCTCCCTGCCCGCGCTCGCTATACCAGCGGTCGACGACGATTGATTGGAGCGAGAGGCGGCTTGCCAAGGCCTTGGCATAGGCGGCCAGAAAGCGCGCGGCCGGCAACTCCGATCCCGACGCGAATGCTGCTGCTGGAAGCGTGATCTCCAGCAACCCGACACGGCCCCTGTTGGTTCCCATACCGACGGGAGACGCGGCACGACTGCGGCCGGGGATCGGTGCGATCGCAGGCGCGTGGTGAAGTATCTCCTTCCAATAGGCGAGGTCGCGACGATACTCGCTCGATCCGGGCATCGGATGAGCTGCGCGCGCGTAGTCGGTAAAACTAGGCCCTGCTTCGACCGCTTCTGCTTCGTCTTGCACAAGCTGCGCAAGCAAAAGATGAACCGACAACGTGTCGGCAGCCGCGCGATGAGCCCGGATTTGTAGATCGTGACCGCCATCCTGCCGCTGCCACGCGCCGATCCGCCATAGCGGACCAGGCAGCGCCACATCGCCCAAACGACCGCCCGGCGAAAGCACTTCAACAATCGGTTGAGCCTCGAAGCCGATCTCCACGGCGCCGGACGCCGATATCGCACCGGTCATCCGGAGCGCGTCGTGTCGCTCGACCAGTCGCGCCAATCTTGTCGCAAGCGCGGCCAGCGACACGCCAGGCTCAATACTCGTCTCGACCAGGATCTGATTGTCCGCCTTTGCGACCGCCGACGACATCGGCAGTCCATCCAGCATCATCGCATTGACCTGACGGCCAAGAGGCCGGAAGGCTTCCTGCGCTGCAACGCCATCGGAACTCGCTTGTGCGGCCAGGACCTGCAAGGCGGACGCCTTCAGTTTCGCCTCAAAAGCGGAAGCAACGAGGCGCGACAGTCCCGCGATCGTCGGCGCTTGCAGGAACTTGGCGACAGGGATGTCGACTTCGACCTGAGCCTCGACGCGGTTTTTCAGTTCGAACGATGAGAGGGAGTCGAGACCGAGCTCACTGAGTTTGCGGTCATCCGCCAAGGCGCTTGCCTCGACCTTGAGGACTTTCGCCACTTCGCGCCGGATCATGTCGGCGAGCAGGTCGTCCCACGCCTCGCGCGGCGCGGCCGCAAGCTCGGCCTGAATGCGAGACCGCCCTCCGGTTCTGTCTCCAAGCAGCGGCGAAATCCTCGGATTCGTCGCTGCGCCGGGGTTCGTGCGTGCGATCGCAGCCCAGTCGATATTGGCAAAGCCGAGATTCTCCGATCTGGCGCGCACAAGATAGGACAGGGCCGCCGCCGCTTCAGAATCCTGAACCGGCTTGATGCCTACGCTATCGAGATAGTTGGTCATTGCTTCCGACCTGGCAACGAATCCACTGCCGGCGATCATGCCCCAGGCGGTGGACGAGCCGGCCAGGTTGCGACCCCTGCGGTACGTGGCGATTGCGTCCAAAACAGAGTTGGCCGCTGTGTAGTTGGCCTGCCCAGACGAACCGATAACCTGCGCGATCGAAGAGAAATTCACGAAGAAATCCAGCGGGATATCGTGTTCGACAACGGCGACATGCAAGTTCCACCCGCCGGCTATCTTCGGCCTCAGCACGCGGTCGATCTTGCCTGCATCGAGCTGCGAGACGAAAGCGTCCTCGATCACCGCGGCGCCGTGCACGATGCCGCGCAGAGGAGCGTCACCCCCAGCATATTCGCCGATCAGCCTGCCGACGGCGGTAGCATCGGTCACGTCCAGAGCGGCGCGAACGATGCGCGTGCCACGTTGCTCCATGATCTCGATGGCCACAGCCGCTTCGGCATCTGGAACACCGCTTCGATTGGCAAGGATGATGGTTCCCGCGCCTTTCTGACTGAGCCACTCGGCGATCGCAACGCCAAATCCCTTGAGCCCACCAGTGACGAGGTAGGAAGCCTGAGCGGAGACGGCGAACTGTGCGCCGAGGTCAAGTTCGATGTCCACGGAAGGTTCGTCGAAAGTGACGATCACCTTGCCGATGTGCAGCGCTCGCGAAAGCATGCGCATGGCTTCTGCCGCGCGCGATGCCGGGAAGCGGGTCGCCTCCAACGGCTTATAGACGCGGGCGGCAACCTTAGCCTCCACCTCCGCCAGCAATTGCCTGAAGAGGCTCTCCTTCTCGACGGGGAGCGTCGAGAGATCGATGACCGAATAGGCGTTGTTGCGATAAAGCGAGCGAAGCCCGATGGGCTTGTCGTCGGCGAGATCGCGCTTGCCGATTTCGACCATCCGGCCGAAGGGAGCCAGGCACTCCAGGCTCTTGTCGATGCCGTTGCCAGACAGCGCGTTCAGCACCACGTCGACGCCGCGGCCACGCGTCAAGGAACGCACCTCGTCGGCGAAATCGAGAGCGCGCGAGTTCATGACCTCATCCACGCCCCATGTCTTCAGGAAGGCGCGTTTTGTGTCGCTGCCTGCGGTGCCGAAGACTCGAGCCCCCACATCATGCGCGACCTGGATGGCGGCGAGCCCGACACCACCCGAAGCCAGATGGATCAGCGCGGTTTCGTCCTGTGCCAATCGGCCGATATGTTTGAGAGCGTAGTGAGCGGTAAGGAAGGCTGTCGGGAGGGTCGCGGCCTCGATCAGATCAATACCATCGGGTACGCGCATGGCGAGATCCGCCCGGAGCTTGGCGAAGCGTCTGAGATAGCCCTTGCCCATGCCCATGATGCGATCGCCGGGTTTGAGGTTGGTTACCCGTTCGCCGACCCTGCGGACGGTGCCGGCGAACTCCAGCCCGAGATTGCGCCAATATGCGTCGTCATTCTCCAACTCGTCCGGCAAGATGCTGGTGGCCGCCATGATGTCGCGGAAGTTCAGTCCGACCGCGGCGACCTCGACCATGACCTCGTCTGGCGCCAATTCGGGATCGGCGATTTCGCGTAGTACTATGTTGTCGATGGTGCCAGGCCCCGTCATGGTGACGGCGAAGTTGGAAGAATCCCGCGCGGTCTCCAGCGTCCGCCGCAACGGCGCCACTTCGTGCAAAGCCAGTTGCTCCAGCCGCGGGACATAGCGTTCGGCGCCGCGCAGGACGAATTCCGTCTCTGTGGTTTCCTCCAGCACGGCGCCCGAAATGCTCACCCCCGACTGCAGCGATGTGGGATCCGCATCGATAAGGCGGATGCCCAAACCTTTGAACTCGTTTGCCATTGTGCGAGCAATGCCGATTAAGGCGCTCTCACTCAGGCCTGAAAGGCTCATCGGCTGGTCACCTTGCACAAGCCGGCTGCCGGACGTGACGACAACCAGTTCGGGCCGCGGTTCGGACGAACTGTGCAGCCGGTCGATGACTTTTCCAAGCGTGATCAATTGGTGCACGATAGGCGTGATCCTGGCGAGAAGCTCGTCCCCGCCTGCTTTGTCGTTGAGTTTTTCGGGGGTGGCGGCGCTGAACAGGATGCCACCTGTCCCACCCGATTTGGTCATGAATGCCCGGATCGTGGCGAGCGCTTCATCCGCATCGAGGTTCAGGAACGGCGCGGGGTTTGCGACCTCGACCGTCGCTCCGCGGCTAACCAACTCAGCCAATGTCGCTTCGAGGCGCTGCGTTCTATCACCCACCACCAACCAGTGGGCGCAACGCAATGAGGGCGCTGCCGGTTTGGCTTCCTGCTTCTCGAAATGCTCCTCGAAAACACTGGAGCCCGAGCCGGCACCTTGCTTGGCCCTGCTGCCCCTGACCTTGCCCAGCGCCTTTGTCTGAAGGTTGTCGAGAACGATGAGCGGCTGCCCTTCCGGCGAGAACACGCTGAACCGCATCGAGTACGGGTCGAGACCCGGCTGGATGTCGACGATCACCTCGGGCGTCAAAGGAGCGCCCAGCAGGATCTTGCGGGCGCCGGTTGGCAGGCGCAACTGATACTGGGCCTTGTCTTCATTAGCCGGCGGCAGCGATTCACCTGGAACCCACACGCCGTCTCGATGCGAAGCCAGGCCGATGCCGGCCTGGAGCACCGCGTCCAGCAATCCGGGGAAGGCGAAATACTGCTTCGCCAAGTTGGGATCCTTGCTTGACAGCCTGGCAACCAGGCGGTCGCCGACAATGTCGAGTGCGTTCACCGACTGGAAATAGGGACCGTATTCAAGCCCGTGCCGTTCGGCGAGACGGTAGAATTCCGTCTTTTCGACAAGGTTCGGGCGATCCAGCAGCAGGTCGGCGGGAGCTGCTGCAAGTTCATATTTGTGGCTGAAGCCATAAGCTTCGGCACGCGTCCTCCAGCCATCCTCCGAGCCTCGATGGAACGTGGCGATGCGCAGCCTGCTACCGACCGGATCGAACGTCGTCGTAAACAGTACGACGTCGTCCTCCGCGATGGAAAGCGCTTCGTACAGTTTGAAATCACGCAGTTCCACGGACTCAGAGCCGAAATGGTCGCGCAGTGCGGCCCCCATGATTTCGATGTAACCGACGGCCGGGAAGAGGCAATCGCCGCTGACCCGATGGTCAGCCAGGAATTTGAAGCCTCTGAGCGTGATTTCGTTCGTCCAGGACGGCGCCGCAGTGAAGTCGCGCCATCCAAGCAGTGCGTGCCGGGGTGCCTCGAACAGGAAGTTCTTGGTTTCCTCGGATGTATTCAGCAGGCGCTGGTTGTTCCAGGGTAACTTGGGAACGGCCACGTGGCCACTCAACGATTTCGGCCGGTCGAATTCGACGCCGGCAACATGAAGGCTGCCCTCGGCCCGCGCCAGCGTCCAGAAATCGTCAGTTTTGCGATCGAGCGAGTTCACCGCGGCGGCGTCTACCCCGCGCTCCTGCGAGATGCCTCGGATGAGCGGCGTCAGCGTGCGGTGCGGACCTATTTCCAGGAAAGTATTGATGCCGAAATCGAGGGTGAAATCCAAGGCCCTGGTAAAGCTGACGGGTTGGCGCAAATTGGCCCACCAGTAGTCGGCGTCGAACTTCGTCTCGAATATGCCGGTGACGGTCGAGATGATCGGCAGACGGCCTTCTTTCCAGGCGACCGGACCCAGTTCGCCCAGGAACCATTCCTTGCAGTCTTCCAGATGCGCGCTGTGCCATCCGAAATCCATGGTCATCCGGCGGGCCGTCGCATCGGGATAGGCTTCCGCGACCTTGGCCAGCACGCCAAGCACCGCGTCCTCCATGCCGGAAATCGTTTGCGCGATCGGGCCGTTGTAGGCGGCAATGACAACGCTTTCGTCACCGGGCAGCAAAGGTTCGAGTTGATGGACCGTCAGCCCTATCGTGGCCATTGCACCGCGCCGCTCGCTCTTCAGCGGGATGAGGCCGCGTTTGGCAATGATGCGAGCCGCCGTCTCGATATCGATGATACCTGAAACGTACGTGGCCGCGACCTCGCCGAAGCTGTGGCCGATCAAAAGCTCAGGCCGCACGCCGGCCTTTGTCCAGCGCTCGTAGAGGGATATCTGCGTGGTGAAGATGGATGCCTGGGTAACGTCGGCATCGTTGATGCGGGTCTTTGTCTCGTCCCGCAGCATCTCCTCGACGGTCGACCAGCCGACCATCGGACGCAGCACCTCGTCGAACATCTCGGCGGTTCGGCGAAACGCACGGTCTTCCTTCAACAGGCGGCGCGCCATGGCCCACCACTGGCCGCCCTGGCCCGAGAAGGCGATGGCGAGCCGACGGTTGGATCCCCTCCCGGTGATGATGGTCGGCCCTTCCACGCTTTGCTCGATGGCTCCCTTAGCTAATGCGCGCAGTTGGGCCTGGAGCGCGGCACGCTCCGGCTCGACGATGAGCGCGGCCCGTTGCGCGAAGTTATCGCGCGTGCTGCTCAAATGGGCGGTGATGTCTTCGACCGGGGTCTTCGCAAGGGAGCCCCCCTCCTCCAGCGCATCGGCCAGACGGCCTGCCCACAGTTCCAGTCCGGCCGTGCTGCCGGCCGAGATCGGGACGGCTATCGGATGGCCGGCTATCACGGGCCTTGGCGCACGGTTGGCTTTCGCGGACAACCCCCGCCATCCTTCCACTGCGATGGAGGCATTGGTGCCGCCAAAGCCGAAGGAGTTGACGACGGCCAGGACCGGCCGGCCGTGATGGTCGATCGGCGTCGGCGTCGTTGCTACAGCGATGTTGAGCGCGTCGAACGGAATGCTCGGATTCGGGCGCTCGAAATTCCGGTTCGGCAGCACGATGCCCTTTCCCGCCGTCAGCACCGTCTTGATGAAACCCGCAATACCGGACGCTGATTCGAGGTGGCCGAGATTGGGCTTGAACGATCCGACATAGGCCGGCTTTGACCGTGAATTCACACCGAACACGCGGCCGATGGCAGCCGCCTCGATTGGATCGCCGACCGGCGTGCCTGTCCCATGGGCCTCGACATAGTCGACATCGGCCGGATCGATGGCGGCGCCTTCCACCAGCGCCTCCAGCATCGCTTGCTGTGCTTCCCCGCTCGGCGAGGTCAGGGTGGGCGTATACCCGTCCTGATTGACCATCGAATGACGGATCACGCCATAGATCCGGTCGCCGTCGGCAATTGCCCGGTCAAGAGGCTTCAGCAAAACGAAACCGCAGCCTTCGCCGCGCACGAACCCGTCCGCCCTTTCGTCGAAGGTGTAGATACCGCCGGTCGGCGAAAGCATGTTGGCGCTGGAGAATGCGATAAACGGGCCTGGATCGAGCATGCAGTTGACGCCGCCGGCGAGCGCCGTCTCACAGGTGCCGGTGCTCAGGTGGCGCACCGCTTGGTCGATGGCAACGAGCGCCGACGAGCATGCCGTGTCGACGGCGATACTCGGCCCTTTCAGATCGAAACGGTGGGATATTCGGTTGGCCGCGATCGAGAACGCCGAACCGGTGCCGGCAAAAATATCCCCACCACCGACACGTCCGCGGCGCAGGTTCTGCGCGAAATCGTTGGTCGAGATTCCGATGAACACGCCGGTGCGCCCGCGGCGCAGGTCGGCCAATGTGCGCTCGGAATCCTGGACGGCCTCGAAGGCCACTTGCAACGCCAGGCGCTGCTGCGGGTCCATCGTTGTCACCTCGCGGGGCGACATGTCGAAGAAACTCGGGTCGAAGCCGAAAATGTCGCTGGCAAGAAACCCACCCCAGCGCGTCCGCATCTTTCCCCGGGCATCGGGCTCCGGATCATAGAAAGCATCGACATTCCATCGATCCGCCGGGATATCGACGATGCCGCAGTTCTTCTCCAGGAGAAAGTTCCAGTACGAGTCCGCGTCCTGGATTCCTCCAGGAAACCGGCAACCAATTCCGACAACTGCGATTGGCTGTGTTGACTCAATGACCTGCTGAGGGCCATCGCCCCCACGATGAATGTTCATGCCCAGACCCCCGCCTAGTATACACCGTGGGTTGCCCAACCTACGGCGCACTTAAAGTCACGGCGTATTTAAGTGCATGTCCTAACGGAAGCTCCAAGAGCAAAACTCGCCAGGTTAGCATTTTTATCGCAAAATGTGTCTTTTAAGCCGATTTGATTACTTTTTAGGCCAATTTGATTAGTTTTTAGGCCGATGTGGCTGCTTTTGAAGAGAACCCGTCCGCTCGATCCTCGTCGCCAAAAACAGGCGTTCCCCGAGGCCCGTTCCGGAGCGTCAACGCAATCCCAAGTCGAAATCGAAGCGGCGTGCGACGACCTGAGGACTGCGTGCACTCCAGGCGACGGCGGCCACGTGGTGCGCGCTTGGGCGGAACTCAATGAGCCTGAGGGGTTCAACCAATTCCAGTGGCGGCGAGAGGATATAGGCCTCACCGCTCCCGTCCATCCCAATCTCGAGTCCCACCCCGGAGAGGCCGACGCCGGCAGCCTTGAGCACGGCTTCGCGACAAGTCCAAAGCCGGCAGAACATGAGGCGGCGGGCCTCTGGCGCCAGTGACTCAAGTTGTGCGATCTCGCCGGGCGCGAACAGAGAACGGGCCATGGACATCTCGCCGCTCCGCGGAGCGACGCGCTCGACATCGACGCCGACTTGCCCGGCGGCAGCCACGGCCACAAGGGCAAGATCCCCCGAATGCGAAAGGTTGAAGGCGAGGCGCCCGTCCGCAAGGAACGGCTTTCCCTGTGGGGTCTCCCGCAGATCGAGCTCTCCCGGCGCTCGGCCGGTGTACATGGACAGCACCCGGCGTAAGCCGGCATGAGCTGCCAGATGGCGCCGCTGATCCTGCTCGAAAACAAACCGTCCGCCCCTGGTCAATTCGGCTGGATTGAGCACGGCCATGTCCGACTGCGAAAGGGGAGCATCGAGGGCAACCCGCCACACATGGACGTCGATCCCGAGAGCCGGCACCACCCGCCCACCGCCGTGCGGCAAGACAACTCCGCTTTGCTTCATCTTACAGTTTCCCGGCCGGGCGAGAGGTAGGGCTCGGCCTGCTGCAGCAATACGGCATTGACGACTGCTCCCCAAGCTTTGCCCGTTAACACCATAAACCTACGCGATTCTTGTAACACCTCTCGGCACGCTCATCATCGGCCACGCTCTAACGCGCCAGAGTGAACCAGTCCAAAGGCCGGAGGGACTTGGCTGCGATGCGGGTGCGCACCGATTTGGAACAACGAGCCTCAGAGTACCAACCGAAGCGGAGTCAGGTCATTGAAGCCGGCTGTTGTGGCGCAGCACGAGGCCGACCGCGCCGAGCAATGCGTCGTTCTCCGTGTGCTTGCCAACGATTATCCGCGTGCGCAGCGCAGGTGCCACATCGCGGGACTTGATCAGCGTATGGCGTTCATATGACGCGATCAGTGGCGCCAGGAGAATGTCGCCCGCCAAGGCCATGCGGCCGCCGATGATGATGAGCGGCGGATTGAGCACCGAACCGATCAGGCCAAGGCCACGGCCGGCTAACTCGGCGGTGTCCTCGATCATCCGCAGCGCCCTCACGTCGCCCTGCTCGGCCATCATGATCACATCGTTCATCGTGACCGGCCGCCGCACGATGCGCGAAATCTGCTCGAGCGGCCGGGCAAAGCTGGCATAGAGCTCCAGGCATCCGCGATTGCCGCACCGGCAAAGGTCGCCGCCGGGATCGATGCTGATGTGCCCGAATTCGCCGGCGCCGCCGGCGATGCCGCTCACCAGCCGGCCGTGCTGGACAATGGCCCCGCCGACGCCCAGATCGACCTTGAACAGCACGAAATCGTCGTGGCCGACGGCCGCACCCCACATCAGCTCGGCAATTGCCGAGCAGTTGCTCTCATTGTCGGCGAAGATCGGCTGTTCGAGGACCGGCCCGAACACATCGCGGATGTTGACCCCGGCCCAGGTCGGAACAATACTCGCGCGCAGCACCACTCCTTCGCGGCTGACTGGGCCCGAGACGGAGACCCCAACCCCCAGGAGCCCCGCCATCGGCAGACCGTTCTCTTCGTAGCATCGGGCAATTACTGACTTGGCAAGCTGGGCCGCCTGTTGCGGCTGGTAGTCCAGACCCATGGGGATAGTTTGTTCAGCAACGAAAGAATGCGAGACGTCGGCGACGACGCACCGCATCTCGTCGAGGCCCAGGTGGATACCGACGCAGGTGCCCGCAGCGGGATTGAGCGTCAATGCCGTGGCCGGCCTGCCAATGCCCCTGGCCGCGTCATGATGGGCCGAGGATTCGATCACCATCCCTGACTTTCTCAAGCCGTTGAGCGCGGTTGAAACCGTCGACCGCGCCAAACCGGTAATGCGGGTAATTTGCGACGCGGAAAGCACGCCGCGCTCGCGCAAGCATCGGACGATCAGGCTCTCCGGCGACGCGGACGGCCTGTCGATCAGCCAATTTCTAAGCGAAGGTTTGTTCATGATGAGCACAAAGCATGTTGACTGATAGCTCAAATATGTCATCTTGGAAAGAACGGAGATTACTGCATCTCGCCGGCCACGACCTCAAATCGCAGGCCACAAGCGGTCGATACGAACCGTGCATCACATATGGGAGTGAAACGATGAAATACCTGAGGACGGCCTTTGCGGCCGCTACCGCCTTCACCTTGATTACCGGAACAGCGCTCGCGGAGCCGAAGACCAACCTCTTGCATCAATGGGCCACCGGATCGGACGCCCAGGCTATCGCCAAGCTCGGCGAGATGTTTACCGCCAAGGGTGGCACCTGGCAGCAGACCTCCATCGCAGGCCATACGGCCAATACATTGGCCAAACTGCGTGCCGATGTGATTGCCGGCAACGCACCTCCCGCTGTGCAGCTAAAGGGCCCGGAGATCGCCGAATGGAACGAGACGGGCATGACAGCCAATCTCGACGACCTGGCGAAGGCGGAAAACTGGGAGAAGGTCGTCGCTCCCGAATTGCTGCCGGTGATGAAACCGACCGGGAATTGGGTGGCAGCGCCGATGAACATCCACCGCATCAACTGGCTGTGGGCATCGCCGAAGGTCATGAAGGATGCGGGCGTCAACGAGATGCCGAAGACATGGGCGGAGTTCAACGCCGCCTGCGACAAGATCGTGGCCAGCGGCAAGATCTGCATTTCACACTCAACCGCCGACTGGACCGACTCGACCGTCTTCGAAGTGGTCGTGTACGGTCAGGACCTCGATCTCTACAGGAAAGCTTTCGTCGAGGGCGACGTCGATGCCATGCGCAGCGACGGCATGGTCAAGGCCTTCGAGCAGTTTCGCACCATGACCTCGAAGTACATGGACCCCGGCATGAACGGGCGTGACTGGGATACCATGTCGCATCTCGTCGGCCGCGGCGAGGCCGCCTTCCACATCATGGGCGACTGGACGATCGGCCTGCTGACGGCCGGCGGCTTCAAGGAGGGCACCGACTATGTCTGCGCCCAGGCGCCGACCGATTGGGGCAAGCCCGGCTTCATCTTGAATTCGGACTCGGTCGTGTTCTTCAAGCAGAAGGACCCGGACTACATCGAGGGACAGAAGCTGCTTGCCAGCATCATCCTGTCGCCCGAATTTCAGACCATTTTCAATCAGACCAAAGGGTCCATCCCGGCCCGCCTCGACGTCGATCTTTCGAACGGCTTCAATCCCTGCCAGCAACTCTCGCAAAAGGATCTGCAAGCCTCGATCGCCGCCGGCACGCTCGTCCGTTCGATGGCGCACAACATGACGGTGCCACAAAAGGTCCGCGGCGCAATAATGGACAGCATCACCGAGTTTGTAGCAACGCCGGATATGAGTGCGCAGGACGCGGCCAATGCGATGGCGGATGCGGCCGAAGCGCAGAAGTGACGCTGCCGATGATGGCCGGGAGCTTCGCCCCGGCCAGACCTCGCCGGAGCAGCCCGATGTCCACCCATGATCTGATTGTACCAGCCGCAGCTGCCGCCGCCCGTCCGTGGCGCGAGCGCCTGGGCACGATGGTGCCCATTCTGGTGCTGGCGCCGTCGATTGCGGCGAGTTTCATCTATGTTTTCGTCTTCACATTCTGGACGCTCTACATCTCGCTGTCCAATTCGTCGCTGTTGCCGACCTATGGATTCGTCGGCCTGGACAACTACGCTTCGCTTTGGGCAAACCGGCGCTGGAACATCGCCTATACGAATCTCTTCCTGTTCAGCGGCTTCTATATCGTTGGCTCGATGGCGGTTGGCCTGCTGCTTGCGATCGCGATCGACCAGCGCGTCCGCGGCGAGGCGGTTTGGCGCACCATCTTCCTTTATCCGTTGGCGGTGTCCTTCATCGTCACCGGTACGGTGTGGAGCTGGCTGTATAACCCTGTCGACGGTATCCAGGCCTTCGTTCGCGGGCTTGGCTGGACCGACTTCAGCTTCGCCCTGACGGCCAACCGCAACACCGCGATCTATGCGGTGATCATAACCGGTATCTGGCAGTCGTCCGGTTTCGCAATGGCACTTTTCCTGGCCGGTCTGCGGTCGGTCGATCCGGATCTCGTCAAAGCCGCGCAAATCGACGGCGCGTCGGTTTTCCGGACCTATCGGAGGGTCATCCTGCCAACCATCGCTCCGATATTCCTGGCGGTGGCGGTCATTCAGATACAATTCGCCATCAAGACCTTCGACCTGGTGGCGGCGTTGACGCGTGGCGGGCCAGGTGTGTCCACGACCTTCCCCGCCATCTATGTCTACGACCTGATGTTCCAGCGCGGCCAAATCGGCGAGGGTGCCGCCGCGGCGATGATGATGCTCGCGGCGGTCGCGGTGGTGCTGGTGCCGTACTCCTTGTGGATCGTCTGGCGCCGGCGGGCGGAGGGCCGCAATGGCTGAAGTTGCCCCCAATGCCCGTTTTGATCCGGAGGAAGCCGCTGCCACGCGCCGGCATTTCTGGAGCCGCTTCCTTGTCTATGCCGTGCTGACGCTTTTCGCGGTCGTCTATCTCGTGCCATTGCTGGTGGTGATCTTCAACTCGTTGCGCGAGCAGTCGGAGATTGCCCGCAACGGCCTCATCTCCGTACCGCGCAGCTTCCGGTTCGATGCATGGGCGCAGGCCTGGGGATCCTACTGCGTCAGCGGTACCTGCGAGGGCATGAAGCGCAATTTCTTCAACTCGCTGGCGATGACGATCCCCGCCACCATCATCTCGACCATTCTCGGAGCGATGAACGGCTACATCCTCTCCAAATGGCGCTTCAGGGGTTCCGAACTGATCTTCAATCTGATGCTGCTCGGCGTATTCATGCCCGGCCAGATTTCACTGATGCCGTGGGCGTTCCTGCTCGGCAAGCTCGGCCTGACCAATTCCACATATGGGCTGGTGCTGATCCACGTCGTCCAGGGCATCTCGTTCACCACCCTGTTCTGCCGCAATTTCTACGTCAGCATACCGGACGACCTGATCAAGGCGGCACGCATTGACGGCGCCGGCTTCTGGCGGATCTTCCGCAAGATCATCCTGCCCCTGTCGCCGCCCATTCTGATCGTCACCGTCATCTGGCAGTTCACCGGCATCTGGAACGAGTATTTGTTCGGCGTCGTCTTCACATCAGGCCAGCAGCAGCCCATTACCGCGGCACTGGTCGCGCTCACGGCCGGCGGCACGACCGCGCGTGCTTACGATGTGATGAGCGCAGCCGTGCTGATCGGCGCGTTGCCACCGCTGCTGATCTATCTGTTCGGTGGAAAATACTTCGTGCGCGGCCTCACCCAGGGCGCCATCAAATGAGGCGTCGCCCATGTCCGCGTTGATGATCCGCAACCTTCACAAGAGCTACGGCTCGCTCGAGATTCTTGCCGGCATCAATCTCGAGGCTAAGACCGGAGAATTCGTCGCCCTTGTCGGCCCGTCGGGTTGCGGCAAGTCAACCTTGCTCGCCATGATCGCCGGCCTCGAAACCGTCACGTCGGGCGAGATATGGATCGGCGACCGGCTGGTTAACTCCGTGCAACCCAAGGACCGCGACATTGCGATGGTGTTCCAGTCATACGCCCTCTATCCCACCATGACGGTGCGCCAGAACATCACCTTCGGCATGGAAAGCCGCGGCGTGCCAAAAGCGGCGCAGGCGGAAGCTGTCCAGCGGGTTGCCGCGCTCCTTCAGATCGAACAGCTGCTTAAACGCAAGCCCGGCCAGCTCTCGGGCGGCCAGCGGCAGCGCGTCGCGATGGGGCGCGCCCTCGTACGCGACCCGAAGCTGTTTCTGTTCGACGAGCCCCTGTCCAACCTAGACGCCAAGCTGCGCGTCGATATGCGCACCGAAATCAAGAAGCTTCACCATCGCGTCGGCAAGACCACGGTGTACGTCACCCATGATCAGGTCGAGGCGATGACGCTTGCATCCCGCATTGCGGTGATGAACCAGGGCTCGGTACAGCAGTTCGACACGCCGAAGCGGATCTACGACCGGCCGACCAACATGTTCGTTGCCGGTTTCATGGGATCGCCGGCGATGAATTTCATCCCCGCCCGGCTTACGGGCTCGACCAGCATCTCGGTACGCGCCGCTGACGGCAGCGACGCCAGCCTTGCTCTTGCCGCGCCGATGCCCGCCGGTGCGCCAAAGGACGTCGTGCTCGGTATCCGGCCGGAACACATCTACCGTTTCACGACCGACCTGAAGTCGCGCAAACCTGCTGTGGCGTCCATGCAGGCGCCGGTCGAACTGGTCGAGCCGACCGGGGCCGAGACGCTTGCCGTGCTAAGGCTGGGTGACCTGGAGATCACCGGCCGTTTCGAGCCGGACGACGCTCCCGTCATGGGCGAGACGATAACGCTGGGCATCGATATGTCGCGCGCCTGTCTGTTCGATCCAACAACCAAGGCGCTTCTGTAATCGATGTCCGTACAATTCGCGACTTATCCGAGCTTGACCGATCGGGTCGTGCTGATCTCCGGCGGCGCCTCCGGCATCGGCGCCGACATGGTCCGTGCCTTCGCCTCGAATGGCGCCCGGGTAGCCTTTCTCGATGTGCAAGACGAGCCAGCGGAGGCGTTGGTGCGCGAGCTCGCTGGTGCCGCCGGGCAGGCTCCCTTATATCTCCATTGCGATGTTACCGACGTCGATGCGCTAAAGGCGGCGGTAGAAGGCGTGCGCGCGCGGCTTGGTCCGGTCGCCGTCCTAGTGAACAACGCCGCAAATGATCAACGCCATCCCATCGACGCGGTAACGGCTGACTATTGGGACCGCAGTTTCGACGTCAATCTGAGGCATCACTTCTTCGCCGCGCAGGCTGTGCATCCGCATATGAAGGAACTCGGCTTCGGGTCGATCATAAACTTTTCCTCCATTGCCTGGCGTTTCGGAGCGGACCAGATGGTGGCCTATGCCACCGCCAAGGGGGCTGTGGTGGCGCTGACGCGTGCTTTGGCGCGCTCGTTCGGACCGGATAACATCCGCGTCAATGCGATCGAACCCGGCGCCGTCATGACAGAGCGGCAGCGCGAGCTGTGGTTCAAGACGCAGGAGGCAGTCGACCAGACGGTGCAGCGGCAATTGATCCGCCGCGTCCTGCTGGGCGAGGAGATTGCACGCACAGTGCTCTTCCTGGCAGCCGACGACAGCCGCATGATCACCAAACAGTCCATTACCGTCGATGCTGGTCTGCGCTAGTGACGCTTCTCCGCTCTCCATTGGAACCGCCAAGCTGATGCTTCGTCTCGGCCTCAACCCCTACGGACTGACCTATCATCTCGGACTGCAGGGCCGCGGCACGCCGCGGCACAATCCGGACGGGGTGGGGCTGGAAGGCTTCATTACGCTGGCGCAGGAACTAGGCGCACGCACGCTCGAGATCTACGAACCCTGGTTGACCGACTTGACTGACGCCGAAATCGCCGCCCTGCGCAGGCGTCTTGCCGCGCTGGGCATCGTCCCGGTGGTGAGCGGCGGACTTCTAGTGGCAGGTCCGCTGGACAACGCCTTTCGGGCTGCGCGCCTGCTCGAGGCGACGACGATCCGTATCGCACTGACGCCTGTCCTGTGCGGCGACCGCAATGCGTGGGGACCGAAATGGAGTGAGTTCAACGCAACGATTCGCGCTGCCTTGACGGAATGGGGGCCGCGTGCGGCGGCCGAGGGCTGGATGCTCGGCATCGAGAACCATCAGGACTTCGGCAGCGACGAACTGGTTGCGTTCTGCGAACTCGGCAGGCCGGGTGTCGGCATCACCTACGACACCGGCAACACCTTTCCTGTCGGCGAGGCGCCGCTTGCCTTCACGCGCCGGATCGCGCCCCATGTCCGCCATGTTCACCTCAAGGATTATCGCATTCAGTTCACGGATGAGGGCTACCGTCTGGTCCGCTGCGCGATCGGCGACGGCGCCGTGCCATTCGCCGAACTGGCAGCCATCCTTGGCGAGCACCACGACACGCTGACGGCGGTGCTTGAGCCAGGCGCGCTGGAGGCCCGTCACGTTCGCTGGCTCACCGACGACTGGTGGAACGGATATGCGCCGAAGACTGCCCGGGCGTTCGCCGCGTGCCTGAGTGCTGCGCGCGTGAACCGCCTTGCGGACGACGCCGACTACCGCACGCCATGGGAACGGGACGATGACGGCGCGCTCGTTTCGTACGAGGTCGACATGATCCGGCGCAGCGCCGCCAACATGAAGAAGTTCGATTTCATTGCAATGGAGAAATCAGCATGACTGCCCGAGAACTCAGCGGCCTGACCGCCTTCGTAACCGGCTCGGGACGCGGCCTCGGCCGCGTGATGGCCGACCGCTTGGCCGGACTTGGCGCAAACGTCGCGGTCCACGACCTCGATTGGACCCGGCCATCTCAATATGGCGAATTCGCGGATCTCGGCGACTCTGCCCGGGGCTTGGAGAAGCATGGGACGCGGGTGACCGCGGTCACCGGCAATATAGGCGACAAACAAGCTGTCGCCGAAATGAAGAGGAAGATCGAGGCCGATCTCGGCGACGTGCACATTCTGGTCAACTGCGCCGGCGGCGACATCGGCGCCAAGGGCGTAAAGCCCAATCCCAACAACGCACTCGATATCGACTACGAAGACATCAAGGTTCTAACCGAGAACAATCTCATCGGCACGATGCTGGTCTGCCAGGCGTTCGTTCCGCCGATGGTCAAGCGCGGCTCAGGCTCGGTGATCAACATCGCCTCGGCGGCAGCGCATATCGGATGCTCGCCCGAGGTGGTCTACTCGACGCTCAAGGCGGCTGTCGTCCATTATACGCGCTGCCTCGCCAAGGAATTGATCGACGATGGCGTACGCGTCAATGCGGTGAGCCCCGGCGCCACCAAAACCGCACGCTTCCAGGCGAGCCGCGTGGTCGATCCGCAGCGTATGGACTCGAGCAAGAAATCGCTGAACCGGTATGCGGAGCCTGAAGAGATCGCCGAAGCGGTGGCCTTCCTCGCCGGTCCGCGCGCGCGCTTTATCAACGGGCAGGTAATCCGCGTCGATGGCGGTTTCACGATCTTTCCAGGTTAGGCCGCGACAGCCCACATCGGCTGCCCAGCTAAGCCTTGCCATCGAGCGCGGCACATAGTGTCACCGGGGTCGACCAGACCCACTCGCGCTTACGTTCGAAGCTTCGGTCCGTCGCGCGTCCGCATGAGCAGGATCGCCGCTATTTGACGCCCACGCTTTCAGGCCAGAGGACCTGGATTTCCTTTGGCAGCGCATCCCGCACCTTTGCCGACTGGCCAAGGTCGATATGCCGTGCAAGCACACGCAGCACCGAGCGTGCCGCATCCTCGGGATCGACAGCACGGGTCGATTTCAATTCATCGGCGATGTGTTGCAGGAACTCCTCGAGCGAGCGTGTCTTGTCGGGCATGTCGGCGGGCCGATAGCGATCATAGTAGGCGCCCCGCACGAGCAGCGGCAGTTCCGCTCCCAATTTGGCCGCCAGTCCGATCTGCAGCCTGTCCCGAATGGTTCGCAGAACGGCGCCCAATGTATGCCAGGCGACGTGTCGATCCGGACCGAGATCCACCATGATCTCGTCGAGCCAGATGTTTGTTATTTGCAGCGTTTTGTCAAAAACGTCCAAGCCGGTTGCGCTCATCGTCGCCTCCTCGAAAGATTCTGCGGGCGAAACGGCGACCGGAGATAATTGTTTCGTGGTCATGTGAAAATCGCCTGGCAAAGCGGCGGAAACCGGTTCGGTCGGAGAGGCCTGTCGGCATCAGGTCTGCTCTACGCTCTGCATCTGCCGGATTTCGGCGATCTGTCGGAAGTGGCCGTTTTCCACCACGTTGAGTGCAGTCACCGCGGCCAGATTGTCGCCTTTTTCATTCCACCGTACGGGCTCGCGATAGGCGATTCCCTTGAAACGGATATTGCGCGCCGCCGCTGGAACGTCGCACCGGCTCGGATATCCCTTGGATACAGTACTGACGTCTTTGATCGCGGCAAGGAGAAGGCAGGCCGAATCGTAGGCGTTCACGGCATAATTGCGCTTCGGCTTCACCGAGGATCTCGCCAGCTTCGGCGAGCGCCGCTTCCAAGCACCCCTTCGCGCGTCAACCACGCCCGTTCAACCTTCCCACAGTTGTATGCGGCACCCTGCCTTCCGGTCATTGAAGTCGTTCTTGCTGAACCGAAAGGTGGTTGTCCTCCGCCTAACTGAGCTTGCGCTCATCGGTTCCGAACGCCGTCCACAATGAGACCGGTCCTCACGTTGCCCGACCTGGATATCTCTTGACCGATTGAGCGGCCCGCGCCGACAATGGCATTGGGAAGATGGCGGGATGTCGCCCATGGTGTTCGGCACCACTTGGCGAAAGCTGCGAAAGGGTTGTCATGGATTGGAAGCTGGAACTGGTCCCGGTCCCCGTATCGGACGTCGACAATGCCATCGCCTTTTATGTTGGGAAGGTCGGCTTTCACCTCGATCATGATCACACGGTAAGCGACGAGATACGTTTCGTGCAATTGACGCCGCCCGGTTCGGCCTGTTCGATTGCCATGGGCAAAGGCATCGTCGACAGCACCCCGGGATCCATACGGGGTCTGCAGCTGGTTGTGCCCGACATCGATGAGGCGCACCGGCATCTGGCCGCCCAAGGCATCGAGGTCAGCGATATCAAGGATTTTCCCTGGGGCAGATTTGTCTTCTTTGAGGATCCCGACGGCAACACCTGGTCTGTCCAGCAAATTCCACCTCGCAGCTGAGGCGGCGCGCTGCGGCAGAACGATGCTCGACCCAGACAGCGATGACCAAAAGAAAAGGCCGGACTGTTGAGCCCGGCCAAGCGTGAAGGTCTGTAACCTCCAGAGGGGAACGCGCCGGACGCAATGGGAGGAGACATCCGACGCAATCCGCATATGGGTCTCTACTGGTGACGTTTCAATGACATGCAGTGGACCAATGTCGCTTCGCCATAGAGCCAGGAAGGTAAAGCATTCGAAGGGACCGGTGGGTCGCGCCGCCTGGTGGACACAAAGGTCGCCGAATGCAGGCGGCTCCTTGCATAGGGACTTCAGTCTGTAGGCCTGTCGACCAAGGGCCTGCACAGCCGAACTTTGGTCCGAGGCTGCTATCGCAAAAGCCCGAAACGCGAGAGTTTCAGGAACCGAGTTCAGAAGAGCCCCGTTGCGATGCCGACTGTTACAGGAGGCCGCTATGGATTCGAGCGTTCACCAGGCGCGTTGGCTGCTTTTTCCGTTATTTGGCCTGTGTTTCGGGATCGCAGCCATTGGATTTATTGTTGGCTGACGGTGAGAACTCGGCGCCCCCGCCGAGAGACGCAACGAAGCGAAGGCAAAAGACTTGCGCAGTAAATAGTCCCTTCCTGCGCCAGCGAGACCCACCAGTTACCCTCGTGGGACTGGTGGGTCTTGACCTTACCGATACAAACCATTGTTTTAAGCATCGCACGAATTCGAACAGGAGGCAGCACGAAAGGTCCGTATGATTAAGGGGATTTCCGCCATGCGACTGGCAAGTTCATTGATGACGACCCGGAGACGAAGGACCGGATCTTCGCGAGGACGTCATGTCGGCATTTCTGTAGTCGTTTTGACCTTCGTTCTCGTCGTGAGCCCCTATCGCGTCGTGTTCGACGGACTATCGCAGCCGCTCGGCCCGCTGGCTGCCTGGGCCAAAGACGGCGGGAACGGCAACGGCAATGGCGGGAACGGAAATGGGAATGGGGGCGGCAATTCCGGCAATCCGGGTGGAAACTCCGGCAATTCGAACTCGAACGCCGGTGCCGGCAAGGGCAAAGCAAAGTCGCAGGACGACAATCTCCCTGATCCCGCCCCTGCGGTAAACCCGGGCAACATGCCAAAACTCTTTATCAATGCAACCACGGGAGACCGGGTCGAGGTGAGTGGGGCGAGCATTGGCGTTGTGCATTCGAACGGCCTCAGCGAGCGCGTTGATAGCGGCCAATATGAAATGCGGGATGCCAAGGGCCGCACCATCATTCGGCGCCTGGCGACGCGTTCCGATCGGGACAGGTTGCTTGAAATGATCAACTGACGGCCAGATCACACAGCCGCCCCGTGCGGCTGTTTCGGCTCAAGCATGATCGCGAACAGGCGAATGCCCTCGCTCAGTCGCATCGCGTAAAGTCATTGCGGCTTCGGTCCTGTTGCTGACGTTGAGCTTGGCCAGGATTCGCGTCATGTGGTGCTTTATCGTTTTCTCATGCAGGTTCAGCCGAAGCCCGATCCGTTTGTTGCTCAGTCCCGCGGCAACCAGCGTCAGGATCTCCCTTTCGCGGCTGGTGAGTTCGGCAAGTCCGTCAACTTTCGCTGGCTCTTTTGATTGAGCCGACAGATCGGCCAGCAGGCGCGCCGACAATTGTGGACAGACATATCGTTCGCCCGAGGCTACCGTGCGCAGGATCGCAGCCAACGTCCTCGACCCGACCCCTTTCAGAACATAGCCTCTCGCCCCGCTCTGCAACGCGGCCATCACATGCTGGTTTTCTTCCGAAACGGTCAGCATCACAATTTTCAGTGCCGAATGCCGTTCCAGGGCCGGTTCGATCACGCCAAGACCACCCCCAGGCACCGAGATGTCCATCAGCAAAATGTCGGGCCGCCGGTCTTCGACTATCCGCAAGGCATCATCCCTGCTGCTTCCTTCGCCGACGATCTCGAACCCGCCGATCTGATCGAGCGTGCGCACAACGCCTTCCCTGAACAGCGGGTGGTCGTCGACGATGGCGAGCTTGATGGATGTCGTCATGCCTGCCCCATTTCAACGATGTTGAGAGCCATTTTCACGATCGTGCCACTTTGTGAGGACGTCACGGTAAACTGGCCCCCTAGGCTTTCCACCCGCTCGCGCAGCCCAACGAGCCCCAGCCCCTCGGGACGCACGATTTGTGGATCAAAGCCGGGGCCGGCGTCGGACACTTCGATACAAACGCGTTCGCCGTCGAAATGTTTCTCGACCGACTGACCTTCACCTCCGGCATGACGGAATCCATTGTTCAGCGTCTCCTGGACGAAGCGGAAGATGCAGATCCTGGCCGCCGGCGACAACGGGGTATGGCCGCCGGTCATCGATAGTCTCACTTTGACGCCGGTTCGTTCTTCGTGCGCCCGTACGGCAAGCTGGAGAATCTCACCCAGTTCGGCATGCTCGATATGCGGCAGGACAAGGCCCTTGCTGATGCTCCTGATCTCGCGCATGGCATCGTCCAGATGTGCTTTGATGGCCCGCAATTCCTGCGCACGCTTCGATTGCGGCGTAGCAGGATCGGCAATGACCGGGCTATCGATCCCCAGCGCCGCGAGAGCAACCAGTTGCGCGGGGCCATCGTGCAAGTCCGCGCCGATGCGCCTGAGATAGCGTTCGTTGAGTGCGGTGGCACGCTGCGAAGCGCGCTGCACCCGCAGCCTCAAAAATCTGTTTTGAGCGAGCAGATCGGAAAGCTCGGCAATGCGCTGCTTCAACGAGCGGCTCTGCGAACTGATCGTGCGGCTGCCACGGAACACGATTGCCGACAGCCCGAGAAAGAAGGCCGCTGTGACCGCGGCAACGTCCAGCCAGGTTCGAATGAGTGCCTGATGCAGGTTTCTTTCAAAATCAGTGGCGACTTCGTAGAATTCCGAAACGGCCACCACTTCCCCCGACCATGGCTGCAGCACCGGATTGTAGATCTCGAGGAGATGCAAGCCGCTGGCTCTTTCGGCCTCGCTGTCCGGATCGTCGAGCCTGTCGAATTCCGAAACCATTTGGCCGGCGAATGCCGCCCGGAGATTGTCGCTGGGTTCAAAGCGCTTGCCGATCAATGTCTTGTCGGTCGAATACAGGATGGTTCCGTCGCGACGCCAGAGCTTGAAGGATTCGAGCCTTGTGCCGAGTGCCCCTTGTCCCAGCGTTTCATCGAGCGCATGGGCTACGCTCTCGTCGAGGACTTCGCTCTTGCGCATATCCGGAAGCAGCGGTGCAATAACGCTGTCCACGTAAAGAGCCGTAGCGGAAGCCGAATTTTGCGTGACCACGGTTTCTATATGGTTCGTGACTGAAATCCCCACCACCACCATGGCCGACAGGGAGAATAGACCACCCGCGAGCAGGAACTGCGTGGCCAGCGACAGCGCATTCCAGCGGTCGACGAGGCTTGTCAGCCTGTGTGGCCTGGTATTCCGAATGGCCCGCTCGGCAGCACGCCGCGCCAGTGGCGCGATTCTGGAGAGCCGGCTAATCCGCTGTCGAACGTCGCTAAAAGACGCCATCCTAGGTGTGTAACCGATCAATCGCGATGGAACTAGGGCCTGATGAGAGGGCGAACAGCGCATCCGACGCTTTTTTGCGCAAATCGTCTCATTGGGTCGTTCGGTAAAGCTCGGACGCAGCCTGCTTCAGCGCCGCCCGCCCGTCCGGCCTCAGATACATCATGTGCCCGCCTTCCAGCACCTCGCTGCGAATGGGCTTTGCGCCGGCAAGCGAAGGAATTTGACCAAGCAGGTAGCGCGAGCCCATGTACGGCGTCACCAGGTCGCTATAGCCGTTGACGATCAGCACGCCGAGGCTGGGGTTCAGCGTGCGCGCCTGCTGAAGGTCGTCCATGACACCCGCATAGCCCTGACGCGTCGGGCTCGTTCCATAATCCCAATTGCCGCTGACTTCGCGGTTGAGAAGCCGATAGCTGATATCCGTACGGAAGTTCAATTCATCACGCACATAGCCGACGAAAGCGGAGGTGAGCGCCGGCACGCTTCGGTCGAGCACCGGATCGGGACCCTCGACTCCCAGGCTCTCTGGCGCCACGTCCGCCGTTGCGATGTTGCCGTCATAGGTGCTGAGAACATTGCCCTTTGCCCGTGCAAACTCCTTGGCGAACAGCCCTATGGGAATGCGTGCAAAGTGCCGCTGGACGAGATCGAGCGGCAGACCGGTGATTGCGGCGACACGCTGACTCGCCAGGCGTCCACCCTGCTCCAGCCCACCTGCCAGCGCGGCCAGATAATCGCCGAGCGCATAGCGTTCGACTTCCGCCAGCCGCTTCTGCAGGGCCGGGCCGGAAACGCCTTCGCTGTGCAGGCGCACTGCCGCCAGCGACGGCAGTTCCAGCGCCCAGTGGAGCGGCTGGAACTCGTCCGGGCGCACCAGCGTGAATTCGAGGGCCGGCGAAATCAGCACGACGCCGCTCGGGCTGATGCCGATGTCTTCCTGAAGCTTCCTGGCGAGCAATGCTGCTCGAAAGCCGCCATAGCTTTCACCAGCCAGGAAGACAGGCGATGCCGTACGGCTGGTCTGCGCCAGATAGAGCCGGATAAACGCGCCTATCGACGCGGCGTCCTGGCTGACGCCCCAGAAGCTGTGTGCTTCCGTGCCGGGCGCTTCACGGCTGTAACCGGTTCCGACAGGGTCCACAAAGACCAGGTCGGTCATGTCGAGCCAAGTGTCGGGGTTGTCGAACAGCCTCTGCGGCGGCGGCAGGAAACTTCCATCGGCCGCCGTCGCCAGAACCCGCGGACCGAGCGCGCCCAAATGAAGATAGGCGGAAGCTGCTCCCGGACCGCCATTGAACACGAAGGTGATCGGGCGGCGCGGTTCCGGTCCCGTTTCTTTCCCGGCGTGCAGAGCATAGGCGACATAGAAAATCTCGGCGGTGATATCGCCTTTGCCGGACGGCAATGACAGCGTGCCGGCCCTGGCCTCGTAATCGAGCGTGCGTCCGGCAATGACGATCGAATGATCGGAAGTCTGCGGCGGTGGCAGGAGCGAGAGAACCCCGCCGGTGGGCGGCGGCCGCTGGGCCGTCTCCGCATGACCGACCCCAGTTCCGGCAACCAGCAGCAGAAGAGCGAGGGCGATTTCTTGCAGCTTGATAGGCATGACGTCTCCGGAGCAATTGGCTGGAAACTAGCACACCGTCGGCCGAACCAAAGTCACAGCACCGTGCGCCAGTACGTCTGACAAGAAGGGATCGGTTTGGGAAATCCGATGCCCAGGCGGAAGATAGGGCGCGAGGGTCACGGCGGCAGCCTCAACCTCTTGCAGCGGATGCGCGCGGCGGAATGACGTACCAAACGACTTCGTGAATTTTCTGCCGGTTGACTCGATTGGCTCACTTCCTAGGTTGGCATTCGGGGCTCCCGTGCAATCCGAAGTTGGTATGACATCTTTCCACACCCGAAAGCTTGCCCTTCTCCTTCTATCGGCAAGCGCCGCCATCCTGTCATCCTGCGTCATGCCAGACGACACGTCGAGCACCGCGAGGGAAGACGCCACGGCGGCGGCAGCCCGCAAGGAGATGGTCGGCCTTAGCGAGGCGGACGTTCGAATGTGCGCCGGCTTTCCGACCGCCACTGCCGATGTCGGCAAATCGGGCCAGATCTGGACCTATCAGCGCGTCGTTCAACGCGGCAATCTCAACATTGTAGTTCCGACCGTGGCCATTGGCCCGGTCCCGGCGCTCGGAGGTTCCGTCAACGTCGCCCCCGGCGGCTATTGCAACACGCAAATTCGAATGGTTGACGGCCGTGTTGCGGAGGTGGCCTATGCCGGCGACAACAACCTGCCGAACAACCGCGATGCGCTCTGTGTCAGCACGGTCGACGCCTGTGTCGCCTATGCCCGTCAATATCGTCCAGGCAAGGCGATGGGCCGTACCAGATAGCGGGATGAGTGGCATTGCCGCCGACCTAAACGTCTCGGGTTGTGGTTTGCCTGCTAATGACTATCCCCGATCTCGATCGAGCATCACCGATTTGAACAGATATTCCCCGCTCTCAACCGCCGACCCCATCGCGAATAGCGGAGAAATAGCGGTCGGTTCCGACCTGGCCGCCCTTGAGGGCAATTTCCAGCCCGTCGATCGCCTTTACGCGCGAATGCGCCACACAAAGCGGCGAGCCCGGCGATGCCGGCAGCGGCATTCGCACCGTCAGCGCGTCGACGCCCATCTGGCCAAGTGCATGGCTCGACGTGTCGCCGCCGGCGATGACCACGCGCGGCAGGTTCTCTTGAAGCGTCAGTTCGCGGAGAAGCTCGCCAAGGCCGCGGCCGAGCTTGTGGCGGGCGCCCTCCCTGAGATCGATTTCAGCACCGCGCTCGGCCGCAGGTCCGAGCGCGGTGTAGAGGATGACGCTCCGCCCGGCCCGTAGGCTGGAGCGGCCGGTTGCGACCGCGCGCGCAATAGCGTCGTTCGAAGCCTCAGAAACCAGTTCGACCGGGTCGAGCTCGATCCCGTCGAAGCCTTCGGCCAGGGCATGCCGGATCTGTCGTTCCGTCGTCGGCGAGCAGCTCCCCGAGACCACGGCGATCCTGTCGGCAGCGCCCGGCGGCGAAAAGGCAGATTTGGCATCCACGATTCGGCTCGATGCCCATTCGACCAGCAAGGCATATTCGATGCCCGAAGAGCCGACGACGAAATAACCGCCCGGCTTGCGAGCGCGCCAAATCTCCTTGCCGGCAAGCGCTTGGGTTTCCAGGCTGTCGACATCGACAAGCACGATACCTGTGCCATCCTCCACAAGCCGGTCGAATGCTTCCGACCGCGACGCAGCCTGCAGCGTCGCCAGGTCGATCAGGCCCGAGCTGAGGTCTGTCTGGCGCGACAGATGGATCAGCAGGTCGGATTCGTCCATCGGCGTGACCGGATGGCGGCTCATCACGGGATGGCGGTCGATGCGGAAATATTTTTCGCGATAGGCCGCGAACAGATGACCGAACGCGGTGTAGCGCTTCAGCTGCGGCGCGCCGACCACCAGCGGCACGCCCTCTTGCCGGAAAACCGAGCGGCCGATCTCGATCGCCCGGCCGATGCTGCCGATCACCGGGCTGGAATCGAAGGTCGAGCAGACCTTGTAGTGGCAGATCTCGGCGTTAAGGGTCTTCAGCCAGGCGAAGGCATCTCGCAGATGCGTGTCCATCCACTGCGGCGTCTCGCTGCGGCTGGTGCCGGCCAGCCCGACGGCGCGGCAATGCGCAAACTGCGAAAGCAGCGCCTCGTCCGGCTGGCGCATGAACAGCACGGTCGGCACGCCGCCGAGCTCGAGCGCCTCCATCACGTCGGTCGAGCCGGTCAGGTCGTCGCCATAGTAACTCAGAAGCAGGTTTTGCATGGCGTCAGGCCGCCTCGCCGCCGCCGAACTTCTCGATCGACCGCGCCAGCTCGACATGGCTCAAGGCATAATCCGCCAACGGAATGTCCTGGACCGCCGCCTGCCAGGCCTGCTGCACGGCGCGCACGCCGGCGCCCGGCCCGTCCGGGTGGCTGACGATGCCGCCGCCGCACAGATAGAGAAGATCGACCGTCCGGCCGGTTCGCTGGAATGTTTCAGGCGCCTGCCCGCCCCACTGGCCGGAGCCGGCGACCGGCAATGCGCAATCGGCCGGCGAAAAGATCGGCGTGGTCACCGCCTTGAAGGATTCGACGAAGGACCAGTCGGGTTCCCAGTATTTCGAGGCGATGCCGTTGATCTGGAACTGGTCGACGCCGAGCAACCGCCAGAACTGCTGCCAGACCTTGAAATCCATGCCGAGGCCGGGATGGCGGGTGAGAATGTCCCAGCCATTGCGGTGGGCATGGAGCACAAGGCTGGAGCGTTTTCGAAGGTAAGCCATGCCGCCGAAACCGATCGAATTGATGTTGACCACGGCGCAATTGCCGCCGGCCTTTGCCACCAGGTCGTGGTTTCGCATCATCTCGTCGGGATCGGCATGTGAGATGCCGAAGGCATACATGACCTTCTTGCCGGCCTTCTGCTCGTGGTCGAGGATCAGCGGCATGATTGCCCTCACCCGCTCCGACAGCGGTGAATAGGCCGGGCTCATCAGCTTCTCGTCGTCCTTGATGAAATCGACGCCGGCGGCAATCAGCTCTTGCACCATTGCGGCCGTCTCGGGCGGGCGGAGGCCCAGCGCCGGCTTGACGATGGTCCCGATGATCGGACGATCCGCGACACCGGTCAGCCTGCGGCTGCCCGTGACGCCGAATTGCGGGCCCGGATGCGCGCCCCGGTACTCCTCGGGTAGCCTCATGTCGACGACCCGGATACCGGACAGGCCCTTGATCGAAAAGGTGCCGCCGATGGCGATGGTCATCAACGCCGACAAATCGGTGCCGATGGCGTCTAGCGGAAACGCGATGTCGACGTCGGCGCGGTTGACCGGGCCATTGCGCGCTTCGGGACCGGTTTCGGGAAGAGACGGCCGATCCGCATCGGGCAGATGCCGTATCGCCAGGACTCGCGCCGCGACCCTGGCCTTGAGCTCTTCGGTCTCGCCGGCCAGCGCGACGAAGGTTCCGGTCGACTGGTCGCTTGCGATCTTGGCCGCCAGCGCCTCGATATTGCCGGGCGTTTCGATGCGATAGGTGAGAACAATCATATTCGCGCGGCCTGCCGGGGTGGTTCGAAAAAGGTTCCTTGGCCCTTGAAATCTGGTATAATGAGTACATAAGCTTTGCAAGCCCTATCCGGTTGGGACGAGCCGGCAGCAGGCGTTCCGGAATTCGCGCCGAAAATGTTAGATAGGGGCCGGTCAAAGGAGTGATTCGCGACGATGAACCGTTCGGAGCCGATCGTCCGGCGCAAGCTTTCCGACGAAGTATTCTTGAGACTGAAGCGCCTGATCACCAGCGGCGAATTGCTGCCGGGTGACGACATGCCATCGGAGCGCGAATTGATGGAGCGCTTCGAGGTCGGCAGGCCGGCGATCCGCGAGGCAATGCAGGCGTTGAGCAATATGGGCCTCGTCGCGATCTCGCATGGCGAACGGGCGAAAGTGCTGCAGCTGACCGCCAAGTCGATCATCAAACAGGTCGACGGCGCCGCCAAGATCATCCTGTCGTCGTCGAAGGACACGCTGGAGCACCTCAAGAACGCGCGTATCTTCTTCGAGCGCGGCATGGTCAGGGAGGCCGCGGAGAAGGCAACCGCCGAGGACGTGCAGCGGTTGCGCGCAACGGTTGCAGAGCAGCGCAGCCATCGTGGCGACTCGGAAGCCTTCATATCCGCCGACATGAAATTCCACACCCAGATCTCGGCAATATCCGGCAACCCGATCTATGTCGCCGTCAGCGAGGCAATGCTTGGCTGGCTAAAGGAATACCACACCGAAATGCTGATCTGGACCGGCAAGGAAAAGTTCACGCTGACCGAGCACGAAGAGATCATCGGACGCATCGAAGCCAAGGATGCGGATGGCGCCGAGAAGGCGATGATCAAGCACCTCGAACGCTCGCGTGCGCTTTACGTGATGAACTCCGGCAGCTGAAAATCAAGAGCAAGGTCCGGACCGGCGTAGCGGCCGGCACCTTGCTCTCGGCCTACTGACTGACCACAGATCAGCCTGAGCCCGGACCGACGCAGTTTTCTGTTGCCCTCTGAATCCGATGTATTTGCCGCGTGTTTTCATTCAACGATTTCAGCATTTGCATCTTCGCAGCCATGGATTTCCGCGGCCCCGCCTTCATCAGCAAGCCCGCATAGGCCCTCCTGGAGCCCGCGCGCTTGTTCTGGAATTGGCAATTCTTGCAAAGACTATGCTAGGCTTGCCATCCACGAGAACGACACTGGAGTACCGCAATGGCTGTCAGGAGCCTCCACGTTGTGATCTGGCTGCCGTCGAATTTCTATTCGGCCGTCGTCTCGACGCTCGTGGAAATGTTTCAGCTTGTGAATGACGTCTGCCGTTCGCAGGTTCTCTCCTGTGAGTTCGTTTCAAGGAGCGCGCCGTCGGCATCAAGCACCGGAATTTCTTTCCCGACAAAGGCTCAACCATCCCGGAAAATGGATGTCCTGATTCTCATTGCCATGCCGGGTGTCGAGATTCCGGAGCTTCTGCGCTCGCTCGACGAGGAGAGTGAACATTCAAAACCGCTGATCGCGCTCGCGCAGCAGCAGGACGCAATCATCGCAGCACATTGCGGCGCGTGTTATCTGCTCGCCAATTCGGGATTATTGGACGGTAAACGCGCGACGATATCCTGGTGGCTGAGAGCCGAGGCAAGCCGCCGGTTTCCGCAAGTGCGATGGGACGCTTCCCGGCTCCTCATTCGCCAGGACCGCCTCTACACATGCGGAGGCGGGTTTTCCGGACTGGAACTCGCCAGGGCTTTGCTGATCGATCTGGGCTTCTCGAAGGAAGAGCGGATCATTCGAAAACTTCTGGTTCTCCCGCCGCCGCGTACATTCCAGAGTCCCTACGAATTTTCCCTGGATGGAATTTCGAACGGGGCCAGCCCATTCGAGGACAAGTTGCGTGAGCTCTCGAAAGACAAGATGTCGGAAATCGATCTGAAATTTCTGGCAACCGAATTGGGCATGTCTTCGCGAACCCTCTCTCGCAGGTTTTTCGACGAACTCCAGACAACGCCGGGAAAATGGATCCAGGAAAGGCGGCTGGAGTTGGCAAGGTCCATGCTTGAGGAAACGAAACTGAGCGTTTCAGAAATTTGCTATCGGGTGGGTTATCAGGACGTCGCCTCGTTCAGCCGTCTTTTTTCCAAGACAACTGGAATGGCACCGGGCGAGTTTCGAAAGCAAATCCGGTGACAACTCGGCAGCGGAGTGCTGCGGCTACACGCAACCGCTACGCAAGTGCGGCTACCCATGAGCCTCGGCAATGACTTCAGCCGATCCGGACGATTGCGTAAGGTGTCATCACAAGATGGTCTCGGCCCGACGTATCGCGCGGAATCTGGCGTGACAGTCGTCCATCCCAAATCTTGAGAGGACCCTGATCGGAGCCGAGCCCGCAAACGTCGACCGGAACGTCGACCGGGGTAAGGTTCGCCAGCCAGATGATGATCTTGCCTGTCTGGGAGCGGCCGGCAAGTGCCAGGACCCGCCTCTCATCGGTCGTTGTCGCCGCTACATGCGCATGGCCGGCCAGATCGCAAAGTCCTTTCACCGCGTGGAAAATCGGCCGGACTGTACCGTCTTCGACAGGTTCGCCCGACGAGGCCAGCACGCCAAATGGTCCGGTGAAGCTGCAGAGCGTCAGCATTTCCAGTTCGGCCGGCGCAACACGTGCGGCATAGCCGATCGTCCATGCGGCTCCGAACAGCCCGGTATGGCGAGGGTCGCGGTCGGCCATGGCAATGCGCTGACTGTCGGGATTGGCCTTGGTCGCACCGCCATAGGGGTTCTGGCGCATGGCAATGGTCGACGGCCCGATCCGATAGGGTTTTGCCCCGAAGATCGCCCTCACCGAGGCTGTGATGGAAGGCAGCGCCTCCAACGATTGCATGACGCTGAGATCGTCGGCGGCGTGCACGATCGGGCAGGTACAATGCGTGACGAAATCGAGCGGATCGGCCGGCACACGCTTGCGATTGAGTTCGGTGAAATAGCTGAACATGCCGCCGCCGAGGCGGCTGTCGGGAAAGGCGCGCCGCGTCGCGGCATAGACGTCCTCGAGCGGCGGGCAGTGCGGCCACGCGCTGCCCGGTGGCGTCGACTGCCGGTCGACCGAGGGCGAAACGGCAATGGCCGAAAGCTTGAGCCCGGCCTGCCGCACCCTGTCGGCGACGCCTGAAAGCTCGGCGTCGAGATCGCCGTCGCCGGCAATGACACATTCGAGCGTTGTCCGGACCGGATAGGCGGCGGCGAGCCGGGCGTAGGATCGCAAGGCATCGAGCTCGTGGCCGCGCGTCGGGTCATAGTGGAACATCAATTGCTGCGGGCCAAGCTCGGACAGCACCGACAGCTTGCCCAGCGCCGCCTCGACCTCATCCGGGTAGATGATCACGCCGATATCCGGCAGCGCCGGTCCGGCTTGGCCGAGCGTGACACGAATCGGTTCGGCGCTTGCCGCGACAGCCGGCGCTTTCCCGCCACCCTCCATCCGCAAGCTGATGGTCTGGCGGAAGGTCTCGCCGGCAGGCAGCACGTATGGCCATGGCAGCGCGAGCGGCCGGACATAGGTCTTGTAGGAGGCATCCGACCAGTTGCGCTGGTCCTCCATCTCGAACACATCGCCTTCCATCCGGCATTCGGCGGTGACGCCCGGCCGGACCTCATGGGTGATCGCCCGCAGGTCTTTGAAAGGCTGCCAGGGATCGATCAGCTCTGGAAGCCTGGTCGCGACCACGCTGCCATCGGTATGCTCGATCGCGACCGGGCTGCCGGCCAAGCCGGCAATCGGATGCAGGATGCAGAAGCCACAGCGATTGGTTTCGAAATCGCTCTCGGGAAGAGAGCTCACGTCGAAGACCAATTTGCCATCGGCAGAGCCCTTGATGGTCGCACGAAAGCCGAGCCGGCTGCCGTCCGGTGCCCGGCAATTTGCCGAATAGCTGACGGAAAAAGCCTCGGCATTTTGTTCGATGGCAAGATCGGCCAGTCTCGGCTCGTAGGTGCCCCAGTCGCGATCCCTGACGATGTAGGCGATAGCGCGCAGAACTTCGGTGCCGCCATGCCGAATGGCGCGCAGATTGCCGTTGACGAAGTCCGCCGTCAGCGCGCCGGCTTGCAGCCTGACCGGTTCGGCTTCAACGGCACGTGTGCCGTAGAGGAGGAAGGCGTCAGCTGTCATTTCAGCAAGGCGTCGAGTTGCACCGGCTCCCGGCTTGCGGCGCCGGCGTACGCTGCCTCGACCAGCGCTAATGTCTTGAGGTTGTCCGCGCCCGAGGTCGCGGGCTCAGTTCCGTTGGTCAGGCAATCGACCCAATGTTTTTGAATGGCGACGACGCTTTCCTGGATGTTGTGCCACGGCCGCGATGCCCAGGCCAGCAGCGGCGGCGAGACGTCGCTACCGACCGTCCCGCTCCTGCCGGTGACGGTGAGGCGGTAGCCCTGCGCCAGCCGGATCGTGCCGTCCTTGCCATCGATCTCGATCAGCGTCTCGGGGAACGGCTCTGTCGCGAGCTTGCTGGCGTAGCTACAGTCGACCACCGAAGTGGCGCCGCCCGTGTGGTCCATCAGCATCGTCGCAACGTCCTCGCCGGTTATCCCAGGATTGACGCGCGCCGTTCGCGCGGTGACCGTCGAGACGTCGCCCAGCAGAAAGCGGGCGATGTCGAGGATATGGATGCCGAGATCCTCTATAATGAAGCGCCTTCCGGTCGCCAGATAGGGCTGGCCGGAAAACACGTCATAAGCCGATCGAAACGAGATCCGTCCGAAGAAGGGGGTGCCGATTTCGCCACTGTCGAGCACCGCACGCACCGCCTGGATCGGCGACTGCCAGCGAAAATTTTCATGCACCATCAACGGCACGCCGGCGTCGGCGCAGGCTTTCACCATGGCCTTGGCGTCGGCAAGCGACGGCGCGAATGGCTTTTGGCAGATTACCGGAACGCCATACTGCGCCGCCATCTCCACGAGCGTTCTGTGGCTTGGTGCGGTGGTAGCGATGTCGACGAAATCCAACCTTTCGCCGGCAAACAGCGCAGCCGCGTCGGTATAGCGCCGCGTGATGCCGAACTGGTCGCCGACGACCCTCAACCGGTCCGGATCGCGGTCGCAGATGGCGGCAATCGAAGCGCCCTCTATGTCGCGCCAGGCATGCATCTGGTTGACGGCAAAGAAGCCGCAGCCGATCAGCGCGCCAAGCAGCTCCGCCATGTCAGCCGGCCTTTGCCATCTGCATCAGCGTGACACGGCTCTGCAGCCGGCGCTGTGCCTGGTCGACGACAACGGCTACGATGATGACGAGGCCCTTGATTACCATCTGCCAGAACGAGCTCACCCCCATCATCACCAGCCCGTCCGAAAGGATGCCGATTACGAAGGCGCCGACAATGGTGCCGCCGATGGTGCCGCGTCCGCCCGACATCGAGGTGCCGCCGAGCACTGCCGCGGCAATGGCGTTGAGTTCGAAGCTCTCTCCGGTCGCCGGATGCGAGGCCATCAGTTCGGACGAGATGATCAGCCCGACGATCGCCGCGCAGAACCCGGAAAACATGTAGACGAACATCTTCACCATGTTGACGCGGACGCCCGAAATCCGCGCCGCCCGCTCATTGCCGCCAACGGCGAAGACATGGCGGCCGAGCGGGGTGTATCTGGCGAGATAGGCCGCCCCCAGTGCCACGACGACCAAGATCCATATCGAAACCGGCAAGCCGAGCAGCCGGCCGGCGCCGAGGAAGCCGAACCCGGTGGTGCCGAGCTCTGGCTTGCCGATGAGATTGGGGAAGGTGCGCCCGTCGGACGACAGCAGCGCCAGGCCGCGTGCGACATAGAGCACGCCGAGCGTGGCTATGAACGGCGCAACGTTAAGCCTGGTGATCAGCAAGCCGTTGACGGCGCCGATCAATATGCCGACGGCAAGCGTGATCAGCGCGATCTCGAAGACGTTGAAGTAGATGGTGTAGCCGACCTGCAGGTCGATGCCGTTCAGCACGAGATAGCCGGCCACCATGCCGCACAGGCCGACGATCGAGCCGACCGACAGGTCGATGCCGCCGGTGATGATGACGAAGGTCATGCCCATTGCGAGGAATGCGTTCAACGCCACGTGCTTCGACATCAGGATAAGATTGGCGGCCGATAGGAAATTGGGGGCAGCTATCGAGAAGAATAACAGCACGGCGATCAGCGCGATGAACGTCCTCGCCTTCATCAGCGTCAGCAGGACCGAGCCGCTCGAAATGGAGTTGACCACCGCCTTGGCTGGAATGTCAGTCATGCGCCTTGCTCTCCGTGCGGGACCGGGCCGTGGCCGAGGGCCGAGGCAGCGACGAGCGCGGCCTCAGTCGCCTCCGCGCGATCGAAGATACCGGTCAATTTTCCATTGCTCATCACTGCGATACGGTCGGACAACGCCATCACTTCGTCGAGATCGGAGGTGGCAAACAGGATCCCCAGACCGTCGCGCGACAGCTTGCGCATGGTGCGGAAAACGTCGGCCTTGGCGCCGACGTCGATGCCGCGGCTCGGCTCGTCCATCAGCAGCACCTTCGGTCCGGTGAGCAGCGCCTTGCCGATCACCACCTTCTGCTGGTTGCCGCCCGACAGCGACGAGACTTCCTGCGTCGGATCGGCGACCTTGATGGCCAGTTCGCGCACCGTCTGGGTCACCGCCTGTCGTTCGGCGGCACCACGAATGTGGAACAGGCGCACGAACCGCGACAGGCTGGCCAGAGTCAGATTGCTGGCGACGGAGAGGATCGACACCAGCCCTTCGCGTTGGCGGTCTTCGGGGATCAGCGCCAGCCCGCGCCGGATGCGCCGTGTCGTGTCGCGCTCGTGCACCTTTTTGCCGGCAATGAATATCGCGCCGGTCGAATGGCCGTGGCGGCCCATGATGCAATCGAACAGCTCGCTGCGTCCGGCGCCCATCAGGCCGTAGATGCCAAGGATCTCGCCAGCGCGCAGCGACAGCGAGACGTGGTCGACCGCAAGCCCGCCGGTGACGCGCGGTAGGCAAATGTCCTCGGCGCGGAATATCTCTTCGCCCGGCACATGGCCGTCGGCCTTGGCGAAGTCCTTGGCGTCCGAGCCGATCATCTGCCGCACGATCCACTGGGTGTCGACGTCTTTCATCTCCGCCTGGCCGGTGATGCGCCCGTCGCGCAGCACCGTGATGGTGTCGCCGATGCGGATCAATTCCTCGAGCCGATGCGAGATGTAGACGATTGCCACGCCGCCCGCCTTGAGGTCGGCAATCACCTTGAACAGGATCTCGACTTCCGCCGCGCTGAGCGCCGAGGTCGGCTCGTCCATGATCAGGATGCGCGCATCGAGCGAAACCGCCTTGGCGATCTCGACCAGCTGCTGCTGGCCGATGCGCAGATCCTCGACCAGCATGTCCGGCCGGATGCCAGCCTCCAGGCGTTCAAGAAATTCCGCCGCGCGGCGCTCCTGCTCTTTGCGGTCGATTTTGCGGAAGCGGTTGGTGATCTCGCGGGTGGCAAAAATATTTTCGGCGACGGTCAGATTGCCGAACAGGTTGAGCTCCTGGAACACCATGCCGATGCCGCGATTTACCGCGTCCCCGGATGACGAGAAGGAGACCTCCTCGCCGTCCAGCAGAATGCGCCCGAGCGTCGGCTGCTCGACGCCGGCGATGATCTTCATCAGCGTCGATTTGCCGGCCCCGTTTTCGCCGACCAGCACGTTGACCGCACCCTTGCGCACCTCAAAATTCGCACGTTTGACCGCGACGGTGCCCGAATACACTTTCGAGACATCCTCCAGCTTCAGGATGACGTCTTGATCGCCGGTCATGGCTTCGGCCCGAGCTCTGCCTCCGCCGGCGTCACCACCGGCAGGTCCCGGCCGCTGCCTGGCGTATAGGCACCGAGGATCTTGACGCTTCGGCCCTCGAGTGCCTCGCGCGGCAGCTTGGAAAGCACGGTCTTGTCGGCGTAGGCGTTGAAGGCCTTGCCGAACTGGGCGAAGTCGATCTGGTTGGTGAAATCGTTGAATTGAATGAAGTCAAGGCTGTCGCGCAGCGCTGTACCGCGCATGGCGGGTCCGATCTGCACCCGCGCATCCGCCTTGCCGTCGCCGTCGGCATCGACGTCCATTGTCGCCGCGCGTGACTGTGTGTTGGCTGCAACGACCTTGCCCTCGAGCCGGACGGCGAAGGTCCACGGCGAATTCGCCTGCTTTTTCGGATTGCCGTATTTGGCGCCGGCAGCGGCGGGATCGGTCTTCGCCAAAGCATGAACGTCGGGAAACGGGCCGGCCTTCTGCTGCAGATAAGGTATCGCTTTCGCCGCCCAGATGTCCTCGACCATCTTGTCGGGATTGAAGGCCGAGCCAGTGCCGCCGTTTTCCGCTGACGGCGTCGGCAGGATCTTGCAGGCGGTCAGGCTGACTATAGCTGCAAGGAACGACACGACAAGGATCGGCCGGGTCAGCGTGTTGAACATGTCGGCTCGTTCGGCATGGCGGTCAGGAGCACCCAGAGAAATGGAAGCAAGGGCGAAAAGGAAGCAAGGGACGAACCGGAGCTCGTCCCTTGCGCTTGATGTTACGCCGGCTCAGTTGGTGAGCGCGAACGTCTCCAGCTTGGCGGCATTGTCGCCATTGACCAGGACGCAATCCATCAATTGCTTTTCCTCGGCCGGAGACTTCTTGTTCTTGATGAAGTCGTTGGCCTGCTCGACCGCCATCTGCGCCTGCGCGAAGGCTGGCTGCAGGACCGTCGCCTTGATGCCGCCGGAGGTGATCGAGTCGCGAACGTCGTTCGACCCGTCGAAGCCGACGACGATCACGTCCTTGCGGCCGGCAGCGGCAAGTGCCGCATAGGCGCCCATCGCCATGGTGTCGTTGCCGGAGATCACGCCCTTGATATCGGGATTGGCCTGGAGGATCGATTCCATCTTTGAATAGGCCTCGGTCTGGCTCCAGTTGGCCGACTGCTGCGCCACCATCTTCAGGTCAGGATAGTCGTCGATGACGTCGTGGTAACCCTTGGAGCGGATGCCGGCATTGGTGTCGGATTCCTTGCCGACGAGCTCGACGAAATTACCCTTCTCGCCCATCAGCTTGACGAATTCCTGCGCGCCGAGCTGGGCGCCCTGATAATTGTTGGAGACGATCTGCGCGACGGCAACGCCGGTGGCATTGATCTCGCGATCGATCAGGAAGGAAGGAACGCCTGCGTCCTTGGCCTTCTGCACCGCAGCGACTGTGGCGTCGGCGCCGGCATTGTCGAGGATGATCGCTTTGGCGCCGCGGCCGATCGCCGTATCGATCAATTCGGACTGCTTGTTGGCGTCATCGTCATGGACGAGCACCAACGCCTCGTAGCCGAGTTCCTTGGCCTTGGCCTCCGCGCCGACAGCTTCCGCCTTGAAGAACGGATTGTCATGCGAGGGCGTGATGATGGCGATCAAATCCGCCGCATAGGCGGGTGCGGCGGTGCCAAGCGCCAGCATGCCGGCGAAAGCCGCAAGCGTCATTCTGCGTGTCAGTTTCATGTATTCCTCCCGTTGAAAATCCGCGCCTTGTCCCAAGGCTATATGCATTCGATTTCGCTAGCCGGCCGTAGGCGGCGGGTCGCGTCAGATTCACAAGCCTTTGCCGGCTTCACTTCGACGGATCGCTTCCCACTATCCTCCACTCATCCAGCCCCTGAGCCTGCTGCGAAGCTTGACGGTTCGATCCATCGAACAGCTAAGGCAACTGGTATAATGAGTCAATGACAATTTCAGGTGACATGTTCCGAAAGACGCGTCGCTGCCCTCAAGTGATGCGCTGGATGCTCGCGGCAATCTCCTCCGGCTCGAACACCCGTTTCCAGTCGTCGCGCATCAGAACCGGCTTGCCGAACTCTATCGCCTTGTTGCATGCGTCGGAGAACACGCCTTTGGTCTCGCCGAAGATGACGGCGCCAAGCACGTTCATATGACCAAGCAGGAAGTCGAGCGCCGCCTGCTTGTCGACCCCGCGCGCCACCACCTCGTCGACCGCCTCTTTCATGACGACGAGCAGCGAAGCGCATACCGTTTCCGAAAGGCCGGGCTCGAGCAGGGCCATCTGATCGACAGTGACGCGATGGGAGCGCATGACCGGCGCCCAGATGATCTTTGCGATCGCCTCACCCTTGGCGAAATCCTCCTCCGGTCCTTGCATCAAGGCGCTGACCATATGCTGCTTGGCCTTGACGCCGCCGAAATAGTCCTTCTTGGCCGCCATGTCGGTCTCGTCGTTGAAGATCGGCGGATGGCAGGGGTGGGTGACGAAATAGGTCAGGTCCGGCCGCTTCGGCAAATGCCCGGCGAAAGGTGCCGCGGCGTCGAGCACGACGACCATCGTGCCTGACGCAAGCTTGCTCTCGATACTCGCCGCGACCTTGCCGATGTGCGTGTCCGGCACCGCCAGGATCACCACATCGGCGCCATCAAGCGCCTCATCGGCGCTGACGGCATCGATGCCGAGGCCCGACTTCAGCCGCTCGCGGCCGGCGTCGCTGACCTCGACATGGCGTATCGTATAGGAAGATCCGCGAAAATTGGTCGACAGACGGTAACCCATTTTGCCGCCTGCACCAAACAGCGCAATCGTTGTCATATGTCCGTTACTCCTGAATTCCAACGACGGCCCTACCGATCGTCATCCCATTGACCTGTATGCACATTGCCGCCGGCTGGCGGATTAAAAAACGCGGGGAAGCCGCCGCTCAAATGACGATGCCTGGACGATGTCTCGGGCGCCCGGATGTCCAGCGCAGCTACGCGGAGCATGCTACCTCAGGTACACATTATACCAGCATACCAAATTCGCAAGCGGCCGCGGCACTGCTCTGACCATTTGTTTGGCCGTCGTTTACCTCCTGTTCAACGGCAAAGCGCGATCATCGCGCTGAACCGCGGATCGGCGGGATGATTCGCAGCCAACAAAAGGCCCATGCTCGAAACTTCACTCTACAGCCCGGTCAAGGCCTTCCTTGAAGGCCTGGGATTTATGGTCAAGGGCGAGATCGGCGGCTGCGACCTGCTGGCGCTGAGTGCCGACTCTCCACCGATCGTCGTCATCTGCGAGCTGAAGCTGAAGTTCAATCTCGAGCTCATCCTCCAGGGCGTCGACCGTATGGCGGCGAGCGACGAGGTCTGGCTCGCGGCATGCATGTCGGCCCGTGGCAAGGGCCGCGAGAGCGATGTGAGATACCGCAATCTCTGCCGTCGGCTCGGCTTTGGCCTGCTTGGCGTGCGACCGAACGGCGAGGTTCAGGTGCTGCTCAGCCCGACGGCATTGGCTCCGCGTCGGGATCCCCGGCGCCGCTCGAAACTAATCGACGAACATCGGCGTCGGCAGGGCGATCCTGTCGCCGGCGGCGGCTCACGTGCGCCGATCATGACCGCTTATCGCCAGCAGGCACTGGCATGCGCCGCAGCACTCGCCGACGGCCCAAAACGGCCGCGTGACTTGAAGCCCAACCTGCCGAACGCACCTAAGATTCTGCTGCACAACGTGTATCGCTGGTTCGCGCGCACCGATCGCGGGATCTACGAACTGACCGCTCAGGGCCGTGAAGCCTTGCAGCGCTGGCCGCAGCCCGATCGCAGCCACGCCGCTGCCTGAGACAGGCAACGCCGGATTTCGCGCCCTGCTCTCCGCGACAATCACGGCTTTCGGCCAGACAGCACTCAGTACAAGACAGCACCTCAGTCACGGAACCATATTTCGACACGATGGTTTTGTCGTCACCGAATTGATCGTCCGCTGAGCAAACGGAAGGAACGGCCATGCGCCTATCGACGACAATTGCCACACTTTCGGCACTGGCCCTTGCCTCGCCGGTCTATGCGCAATCCGTGGGACCAGAGCTTGCCCCTGTGCCGCCGACGGCGCCGCAAACCTTGCCGGAGCAAGCCACGCCCCAAGGGACCACTCCCGACCAGGCTACACCGGACGATGCCTTCTCCGCCCAGAATTTCACCGCAGTGACAATCGTGGCGATGGAGGATCTGCCTCCTGACATCAAGGCACAGGCGGAGGCCGTCGTCACCCAGACCAGCGCCGAGGATTTGCGCATCCTGCAAAGTTCGATCGACGCATCGCCGCAGGCGGCATCGGCACTGGCGGCGAACGGGCTCAATTCCACGCAGGTCGTGGCGGCCAATATCGACGGCGACGGCACGCTGACGCTGATCATCCAGACGACAACGTGAGCGGCTGAAAGCGGACAAGCCGGCTCCGGCACGGAACCAAAGCCCGCCTGATCGCGGAGGACTGTCATGGTCGAGGCTGCAGTTCGCAACTTCACCATCAATTTCGGGCCACAACATCCCTCCGCTCACGGCGTCCTGCGGCTGGTGCTCGAACTCGACGGCGAGATCGTGGAACGCGCCGATCCCCATATCGGCCTGCTGCATCGCGGCACCGAAAAGCTCATCGAATACAAGAACTACCTGCAGGCCTTGCCCTATTTCGACCGGCTCGACTACGTCGCGCCGATGAACCAGGAGCATGCATTCTGTCTCGCCGCCGAGAAGCTCCTCGAAATATCGGTTCCGAAACGCGGACAGCTCATTCGCGTGCTTTTCTGCGAAATAGGCCGGCTGCTGTCGCACCTCCTCAACGTCACCACGCAAGCCATGGACATCGGCGCGCTGACGCCGCCGCTCTGGGGTTTCGCCGAGCGCGAGAAGCTGATGGTCTTTTATGAGCGCGCGTCCGGCGCCCGCATGCACGCGAATTATTTCAGGGTCGGCGGCGTGCATCAGGATCTGCCGCCGGAACTCCTCGACGACATCTGGAAGTTCTGCGATCCGTTCCTCAAGGTCTGCGACAATCTCGACGAGCTGTTGACCGAGAACCGCATCTTCAAACAGCGCAATGTCGATGTCGGCGTGATCGGCCTCGATGATGCCTGGGCCTGGGGCTTTTCCGGCGTGATGGTGCGCGGATCGGGGGCATCCTGGGATTTGCGCAAGGCGCAGCCATACGAATGCTATTCGGAGATGGATTTCGATATTCCGGTCGGCAAGCATGGCGACTGCTACGACCGCTATCTCGTACGCATGGAGGAAATGCGCCAGTCGGTGCGGATCATGCGGCAATGCCTGGAAAAGTTGCGCTCACCCGAAGGCCAGGGACCGGTCGCGATCCCGAACCACAAGATCACGCCGCCGCCGCGTGCCACGATGAAGCGCTCGATGGAAGCGACGATCCACCATTTCAAACTCTACACCGAAGGCATTCGCGTGCCGAGCGGTGAAGTCTATGCCGCCGTCGAGGCGCCGAAGGGCGAGTTCGGCGTCTACCTCGTGTCGGACGGAGGCAATGTTCCCTACCGATGCAAGATCCGCGCACCTTCGTTCGCTCACCTGCAGGCGATGGATTTCCTGTCCCGAGGCCATATGATCGCCGATGTTGCCGCGATCATCGGCTCGCTCGACATCGTGTTCGGAGAAATCGATCGTTAGCCACGTCGAAGGGTCGCGGGTCCATCCTAGCCAGATCGCACCTGCCTCGACTGCGCTCGAACGCCGGTCGGACGACAGCTCTCACTTGCGGCGGGCCAACTCAAATTCTCGCATCAAAACGGACGCATGGCCGCGACTAGGCGCAGCCAAGCGTCGAGGACTTTCACAATCTGCGCGGCCCGACGTGGCACGTGCCCTTCCAAGTTCGGAAGCGCTCTCCACGGCGCGGAAAGAACGCGTGTTCCGCCGTCCCTCGTACCGCGTCAATGCGCGATCAATCCCTTCAACCAGGCAACAAATCTGTTGCCGCGGACTATCCCGCGCACCCTGGCAGCGGCCCATCGCGCTTGCATCGTAGCACCGACATGGCAATGGCAAACGATTTGGTGCAACTGCCGGTCGCTCAGTTCGAAGAAGCGCTTTGCCTCACCATAGGTATCGTCCTTCAGCCCCATGGCACGCAGAACCGGATCCTCGAAGGCGACGGTGAGCGGCGTTCCAGCACCACGCGATCTGTCGCGCGCTTCCCTGTTCATATATTCGGTGCCTGGAAGCGCCCCAAGGCATCGCGTCGGGTTTTGTTCGAGAAGTTCCGCCCAACGTTCAATCCGCTGGTTTCGAGTCATCGCCGGATACGCCGCGAAGGACTCAACTTCCGCGACGGCTTGCAGTTGGTCGAGTGTTTGATGTTTCATGGTCGGCTCCTGTCGACAGGTGAATTTGCCCACGCCTTTATGAGCAATTATCGCGCCGTGGAGCGCTGACAAGGCCGGACCGCCGCAACATGAAGCATATGAATCACCTACCCGGTGAAACGGCGCTCTAGTTCGAACGCGCCGGCACCGCTCGGTGGGTTCGATGTCGACCCGTTAACCCGACCACCCCATTCCGGACAGGAACTTTTGCGGAAGCTTGCCGTTTGGCTTTGCGTCCGCTTCGGCGGCTGCAATATCAGTCTTGAAAGCAATTCCGTTGGACACGAAGCCTCAAAGCGTCGAACAAGACGTCGAGCCTGTAAATGAAACTCGGGAGCAACCGGCCCGGGTGCGAGAATCTCGTGGGCGATCGGCAGAGCCCCGGCAGGAACAGCCCGACGGGAATGCCTCGCAACGAAAGGCCGGTCTGCTCGGCTTTCCCAGGCGCCATCCCTATGCGGCCGCAGCGATAGCACTTGCGCTGTTGCTGGGCGCGGCAGGCATCGCGATCTGGTGGCTGAACGCTCGCCAGTACGAATCGACCGACGACGCCTTCATAGACGCGCGCACGGTGACGATCGGCGCGCAAATAGCGGGTCGCGTTACCGAGCTGGCGGTTACCGACAATCAGCATGTGCAGGCCGGCGATGTCCTCCTGCGTATCGCTGACAGCGACTATCAGGCAAACCTGAAGCAGGCCGATGCCGGCGTCGCTGCGGCCGAGGCCGCAATCGTCAACGTCACCGCCCAGATCGAGGCTCAAAACGCGAAGGTGAACGCTGCCCAGAGGCAGGTTGCCCAGGCTAAGGCAGCGCTGGATTTCGCCAAGGCCGAGGATCAACGCAACCGCGAACTCCTGGCCAGGGGCACGGCAACGCAGCAGCAGGCGCAGCAGGCGGCATCGACGTTGCGTCAGGACCAGGCCGCGCTGGACAGCGCCGAGGCCAATGTCGCCTCGGCAAAAAGCCAGGTTTCGGTCTTGCAGGCACAGGCCAGGAGCGCCGAGGCTCAGCTCGAGCAGGCCAAGGCCAGCCAGGAGCAAGCCCGCACGACGCTGTCGCGCACGACTATCACAGCACCCGCAGCCGGGCGCGCAACGAGCATTTCCGCCGCGAACGGCACCTACGCCCAACCCGGCCAGGTATTGATGATGTTCGTTCCCGACGAGGTCTGGGTGAAGGCCAACTTCAAGGAGACGCAGCTCGATCTGATGCGGCAGGGACAGCCGGTCGACATCGACATCGACGCCTACCCGGACAAGTCCTTCCATGGCCGCGTCGACAGCATCCAGGCCGGCAGCGGCACCGCCTTCAGCCTCCTGCCGGCTGAAAATGCCACCGGCAATTACGTCAAGGTGGTGCAGCGCGTGCCGGTCAAGATCGTCTTCGACAAGCCGCCGGATGTGCTTCTCGGTCCAGGTCTGTCGGTGGTGCCGACGGTCAAGGTGCGATGAACGGCGAAACCGCCAGAAATCAGGGCGAAAGCCGATCCGCCGCCGGGACGCACAATCCCTGGCTTATCGCCGTCGTCGTCTCCATCGCCACTTTCATGCTGGTGCTGGACACCTCGATCGCCAATGTCGCCCTGCGCAATATCGCCGGCAGCCTGGCGGCCGGAATGGACGAAAGCACCTGGGTGATTACCACCTATCTCGTTGCCAACTCGGTGATCATCCCGGTCAGCGGCTGGCTGGCAAACGTCATCGGCCGCAAGCGCTACTACATGCTCTGCGTTGCGACCTTCACCGTCGCGTCGCTGCTGTGCGGACTGGCGCCCAACCTGGAACTGCTCATCCTGTTCAGGGTCCTTCAGGGACTCGGCGGCGGCGGCATGGCGCCAAGCGAGCAATCGATCCTTGCCGATACCTTCCCGCCAGAAAAGCGCTCGCAGGCCTTCGCGCTTTACGGCATTGCGGTCATCGTCGCGCCGACGGTCGGGCCGACGATCGGCGGCTGGCTGACGGACCATTTCTCCTGGCACTGGATCTTCTTCATCAACGTGCCGTTCGGCATCCTGTCGCTGGCGCTGGTGCAGTGGTTGTTGGTCGAACCGGACGTACTCGAACGCGAACGCAAGGAACGGCTGAAAGGCGGCCTTAAGATCGATGGGGTCGGTTTCGTCCTGGTGGCGATAGCCTTGGGGTGCTTGGAGATCTTTCTCGACCGGGGCCAGCGCTACGATTGGTTCGCCTCGAATTTCATCACCACTTTCGCAGTGATTTCCGCGATCGCGTTCCTGCTGCTTATCCCATGGGAAATCAGTCGCAGCGATCCGGTCGTCGACATGCGCCTATTATTCACGCGCCAGTTCGGCACGGCGTTCCTGGTCATGATGGCAGTCGGTGCTATCCTGTTCAGCACCACCCAGATCGTGCCGCAGCTGCAGCAGACGACATTTGCCTACACCGCGACGCTCTCGGGCCTTTCGATGATGCCGGGCGGCATCGCCATGCTGATCTTGATGCCGGTGTCCGGATTTGTAGGCAGCATCGTGCAGCCCAAATATCTGATCATGATGGGCATGTCGGTGGTCGCAGTGGCCCTTTGGCACATGACCTCGCTTACTCCGGACGCCAGCTTCCGCTTCTTTGCCTTTGCCCGTGTCTTCCTGATGGTCGGGCTGCCGTTCCTGTTCATTCCCATTTCAACCGCGGCCTATGTCGGCCTGCCCCCGCAGAAGACCAACCAGGCATCGGCGCTGATCAACGTTGCACGCAATATCGGCGGCAGCATCGGCGTCTCGCTGTCCAACACCGTCATTGCGCAAAGCTCCCAGATCCATCAATCGAATCTGGTCGGCCACACCGTGCAATCGTCGCCCGCCTATCAGCAGGCGCTTCGGCAGGCGACTGAGCATTTCGTCGCCCAGGGTTCGCCGATGGTCGAGGCGAAGCAGCAGGCGATCGGCTGGCTTGGTCAGTTGATCGCCCGCCAGGCCACGCTGCTCGCCTATGTCGATGTCTTCCGCTACTGCGCGGTGGCAACCGCCCTGCTGGTTCCGCTGGCGCTGCTGCTGCGGCCAAGCAAGTCGGGTGGCAGCCAGCCGAATCCCGAAATGGGCTGACCGGCAAGTGCGACGGTGTGGTTTTCCAAAAACGGGCAAGCCGGGAACCAGCCGACCTGTTGCGTTGTTCTGCGCCAAGAGGAGATGATTACGATGGCCACTATTCCCACACCCGAGCCGACACCGACGCCGGTGCCACCGCCTCCTATTCCCGATCCCAAGCCCGTGCGTGAGCCGGACCCCGACAGGCTCCCCGACGAGGACCCCGTTCCCAACCCGGATGAAAACGACATTCCACCGAAGCGGACGGCTTTTTAGCCGGCAATTGCCGTGATCGTTCTGCAGTGTGTACTGCGATTGCCTGCGCCAGTGGCGCCGCCTGTCAGATTTCGAGCATGGCGTAGGGGCGGCCGGTCGGCTTGGCGACATGCATGGCAACGTTATAGACCGACGCCCCGCCCGGCGTGCGGCCCTCGTAAGCGCCGCGATGCGCATGACCATGCACAACCGCGCTGACCTGGAACCGGTCTATCGTCTCGGCCAGACGTGACGAACCGAGAAACGGGAAGATCTCCAGCGGCTCGCCTTCGACCGTCTCGACGACAGGCGCGTAGTGCAGAACGACAAGCGTGCGTTTGGCGCGCACCTGCCGCATCGCGTTTTCAAGCCGCATCGCTTCGTTCACGCTTTCCGCCACCATCGACTTGATGGCCGGTTCGCCGAAGGAGCCGAGCATGCGCGACCCGAAACCGCCAACGAAACCCTTGACCCCCACGAACCCGACCTCGTGAATCTCCGTCGCCTCGCCATCGAGGAGGTGAACGCCCGCCTGGCGCAGAATATCGGTAACCTGCTCGACGGCGCCCGACTCATAGTCGTGGTTGCCAAGCACGGCGACGACCGGGATCGTGCAGGCACGCAGTTCCTCGGCAAGGATTTCGGCCTCCCTAGGCTTGCCGAGATTGGTAAGGTCGCCCGTCAGCACGAGAACCTGGGCTTCACGCGACATCTCGCCGAAAAGGTCGCGGTACGAGGCCTGGTCCTCCTTGCCGACATGCAGATCGCCGATGGCGGCGACCTTGAGAGTGCCGCCATTTTCCGCCTTTGCCGAAGCAGATTCGAGCCCGTCAGCCATCGCTATATTCTCCTTCACCGCCGACGTCGGCAAAGCCCCATTGCTTGACGTCGATCTCATAGTCGGTTCGTGAAAGCATGCGCCCGCGGCAGATCCGCATCCGGGAAGGCGGCAATTCGCGCTGCTTGGCCAGCCGGTCAAGCAGTTCGTCGAGCAGCCACGCGGGCACCCGGTCGCGCTCCGTCGGATAGATCCATCGGAAGTTCAAGAGATGCATCAGCAGAACTTCCCAATGGACTTCCATGTAGGAAAGCAGCCTTTGCCAGTCGATCTGGTCGTGCGCCTTGAGGATGGTATGCGCGACGTCGGCCCCATCGTGGCGGCCACGATCCTGGATGAAGCATTTGGACCAGATAAGCTCGGTTGGGCCGATGATCCGCACCTGGCTGCCCAGTAATTCGGCCTGGCGAGCATGCTCCAGCCACTGGTCGTCGACAGGCATTGTGCCGTTCATCGAGGTGAAGATGACGTCGAAAAAATGCGTGCCCTTGAACACTTTGCCGAGCCACCGGTCGTCCTCAACCACGACGGCGTAGCCGATCTGCTTGAAATGGGCGAGGATGCGCGCGCAGTCGCCGGCCTTGCAGAAAATGTCCAGATCCTTGGTCGGGCGGGTGATCCCGGTATAGGCGCTTACGGCATAGGTGCCGGCGACGAGAAAGGGGATGCCGGTCGCGACAAGCTCGCGGATCGCTTCGATATAAAAGACCTCTGCTTCGGCATTGCGAGGCGTCGGGGCGGCTTTTGGATCGACCGACGGAACTGATGCCGGGATGGCGCTTTTCGGTGGGGGATCGATGATCATAAGCAGTGACTCCTGGCTCGGCAGACCAGCAGCCGCCTGTATCTAATAGCCAAGCATGCCCGATGGTTCCCGCCTGCTGCATCAGGCCGACACGCCGCCGTGGCCGGCCTTCGAAGCGGCTATGGGCGAGGTTGCGGCGGCGGCCATAAAAAGAAAAAATATGTGAGCGGCTATTTTTGGAGTCAAAATCGCAGCGCGGTCGGCCTCAAACGCGTCGAGATCGGCTCAAACGCGTCGAGGCGGAATGGACCCCGCCATCCTCCGGTCCAGCAAGGATTGGCTTCAACATGGTTCCGGAGCTGTCGGAGGCGCTGCGCACCCGGCGTAACAGCCACTTGAGCGCCCGTAGCCAAACCGACTCTGTTTTTCGGAACGCTGCAGGCGGCGTGGCGAAAAGCCCATTCTCCATTTTGTAATTCCTCACTGTCTCAGTCCAATCGGCGTTCTTCAACGAGCAAAACTGGTGTTGGTTCCGCCTCTCCGTCGGGGAATGCGGGCTGGCCAGGCGAAGCCACCATTATGGGTTCAAGCAGGCTAGTCTCGCGCGGCAAGATCAGCGTCGCGAGATCGGGGCCTCGGCGACCAAGTCGCGTAATTGCTAGCCGGCGGGATTCAGCTCGTATCCTGATGCGCCGGCTCTGGACACGGTCCGCGAAGGCTGAAATTGTGACCGGTACTTCCAGTTGCAAATTTGGTTGGGCTCGCCGGGGATGGCGCTGGTTTCTGAAGACATTGCCAGCCATCCGGCATTGCGTCGGCACGTCCAGGCTCAGTCGGGGACGCTGCTCCAGACCTATGAAGCGAACCCGCGGCTGGCTTCGGTGTTCGCCACGCAACAACGCTGGCTGATGGCCCACATCGGCCTTGCCTTGTATTTCGATCGAGAGTCGGACGACCATCGCAAAGGACTTACGTCCGCACGGTTCATGGACGGAATCCGCCGGCATTCGGTGGCCAGCCGCAACACCGCCGATGCCTTCCTGAAGGAGATGCTGCATTACGGTTTCATCCGGCATCTGCCGATTAAATACGGGCGCATCCGCCCCTTTGAGCCGGTCGCGGGCACTCTGGAGACGGTTGCCGGCTGGGTCATGGCTCATCTGAAAACGCTGGACAGCTTGGACGGTGGATCTCGACTGGCTGCATTCGTCGCACAACCGGACGTGCTCGCCAAACTGCAGCCGCTGGTGGCCGACGGCCTGCTTTCGTCGCATGCCGTGCGCGAGCCAAGACAGACCTTTTCCTTGTTCACCTGGCTCGACAATGGCGGCATCGTCATGGATTGGCTGATGTCCGGCGTCGATCCCGATCATGCCGACCTGGACCGAATTCCGACTGGTGTGGTCTCAATCGGAGATTTCGCGAACTGGCTCAAGCTTTCCCGGACCCACCTGTCACGCAAATTGCGCGCTGCCGAAGAACTTGGCAGCATTGGCTGGCTGGGCCAGCGCGGTCATTCGGTCATGTGGGTGTCGAGCGAGTTCTATCAGGAATACATGACCGCCCAGGCGGTCAAGCTCGCCATCATCGATGCAGCCTTCGACAGTTGTGTTGTAACTCCCGACGCCAGCTGAACCGCGAGCCGAACGCCGTCGTGGCGGGCTTGGAGCCGCCGCGACGAAGGTCTGGCATTTCAATCGATATCGAACGACACGCCCTGCGCAAGCGGCAGCGCCTTGGAATAATTCACCGTATTGGTAGCGCGCCGCATATAGGCCTTCCAGGCATCGGAGCCGCTCTCGCGGCCGCCGCCGGTTTCCTTCTCGCCACCGAAGGCGCCGCCGATTTCGGCCCCTGACGTGCCTATATTGACGTTGGCGATGCCGCAGTCCGATCCGTCGACGCCAAGAAAGCGCTCGGATTCCTGCAGGTCGCGGGTAAAGATCGATGATGACAGCCCCGCTCCCACCGCATTGTGTTCTTCTAGCACGGCGTCGAAGTCCGAATATTTCATGACGTAGAGGATGGGCGCGAAGGTCTCCTCCGTCACTGGCGAAACCTGCCGCGGCATTTCGACCAGCGCCGGACGCACATAGTAGGCCTCGGGATGGCCGTTCTCGACCCGCATTCCGCCGGTTATCTTACCGCCATGCGAAGCCGCCTCCTCCAGCGCCTTCTGCATATTCTCGTAGGCAGCCTTGTCGATCAGCGGGCCGACCAGCGCGCTTGTCTCCAGCGGATTGCCGACCGAGACGCTTTCATAAGCCTTCTTCAGGCGAGGAACGAGCTGGTCGTAGACGCTCTCATGCACGAACAGGCGCCTGAGCGTCGTGCAGCGCTGGCCGGCCGTGCCCATGGCGCCGAAGGCGATGGCGCGGAGCGCCATGTCGAGATCGGCCGTCGGGCAGACGATGCCGGCATTGTTGCCGCCGAGCTCCAGCACGGCACGGGCAAAGCGCTTCGCCAGCCGTGGTCCGACATCCCTGCCCATGCGCGTCGAGCCGGTGGCCGAGACCAGCGGCACCTTGGGATGATCGACCAGGATCTCGCCGACGGCGCGATCGCCGATCAGAACCGGCGCCAGCCCCTTCGGCGCATCGCCGAAACGCTCTGCTGCACGCTTGAAGATCGCTTCGCAGGCGAGCGCCGTCAGCGGTGTCTTCTCGGACGGCTTCCACACCACCGCGTCGCCGCAGACCAGCGCAAGTGCAGCGTTCCACGACCATACCGCGACCGGAAAGTTGAAGGCCGAGATGACCCCGACGACGCCGAGCGGATGCCAGGTTTCCATCATGCGATGGCCGGGACGCTCGGTGGCGATGGTCAGGCCGTACAGTTGCCGGGAAAGACCGACGGCGAAATCGCAGATATCGATCATCTCCTGCACTTCGCCAAGACCCTCGGATGGGATCTTGCCGACTTCGATCGACACCAACCGGCCAAGCTCGGTCTTGTGTGTGCGCAATTCCTCGCCGAGCAGCCGCACCAGTTCTCCACGCTTGGGAGCTGGTACCTGCCGCCACGCCAGGAAAGCTTTGTAGGCATTGTCGATGGTCGTCGTCGCATCGGCCGGCGAGATGGTCTTCAGCGCGGCGATCTGCTCGCCGGTCACCGGGCTGCGCACGATGAGGTCGCCGCCCGTGAGCGCGCCTTCGGCAACGCCCAGTTTCGCCAGAAGCCCGGCCGTTTCCTTCGCAATCGTCATTTTCATCCCTTTCAGATCCCGTCGCTCATATGGCGTCGGGCCAAGCCTGGCGCCATACCCGCCCCTGCCGGTCGGCACACCAGGCGCTGTCATGGCGTGGCATTACTCGCTTCAGGGAAAAATCGCCACCCCGGCATGGTCTAACCAAAGGTCAGACCGTTGAACCAGGCGAAGGCGTCGGATCAATGCGCCGTTTGCTTGGCGCCTTCTTTCATCAGCCGGTCGATATGCATGCGGATATGCGCTGCCTCGGCGGCGGTATTGGCAAGCGCGATGGCGCGGTCGAAAGCGACGCGCGCCTCCTCGCCGCGGTCAAGCTGCATCAGCAGTCCGCCTTTGAGGCCGAAGAAATGGAAATAGCCGGAAAGCCTTCCCTCCAGCGGCTCGATCATGGCGAGTGCGGCTTCCGGTCCACGCACCTTGGAGACCGCGACGGCGCGGTTGAGCGTCACCACCGGCGACGGCTGCATCTGCTCGAGCAGGCCGTAGAGCAGGTCGATCTCGTTCCAGTCCGTATCCTCGGGCTTTTCCGCCCGCGCATGCAGTGCGGCGATCGCCGCTTGCACCTGGTAGGGACCGGGCTTGCGATGGCGCAACGCCTTATCGACCAGCGCCAGGCCTTCATCGATCATCTTGCGGCTCCACAGGCTGCGGTCCTGGTCTTCGAGCAGCACGATCTCGCCGTTCTCGTCGAAGCGGGCAGGCGAGCGTGCATGCTGCAGCAGCAACAGCGCCGTCAGTCCCATGATCTCCGGCTCGGTCTGGAACAGCCTGAGCAGCAGCCGGGCCAGCCGGATCGCCTCTTCGCAAAGCGGCGCACGCGCCGATGCCTCGCCGCTATTGCTGGAATAGCCTTCGTTGAAGATCAGGTAGACCATGGCAGCGACGGCGGCGAGCCGTTCGGAGCGCTCGACCGCTCCCGGTGTCTCGAACGGCACCCCGGCGTCGGCGATGCGCGCCTTGGCGCGCGTGATACGCTGCTCCATGGCGCTCTCACCGACGAGGAAGGCGCGCGCGATCTGCTTGACCGTCAGGCCGGAGACGATGCGCAACGCCACGGCGATCTGCTGTGTGGCCGGCAGGTCTGGATGGCAGCAGATGAACAGCAGCCGCAAAATATCGTCACGGTAATGCGCCCCGTCCAGCCGCTCGGCGACGTCGCTCTCGGCATCTTCCAGGTCGGAGATCTGGTCCTCCTCCGGCAGCGGCGCCTGCTTGGCGCGCTTGCGCACCGCATCGATGCCGCTGTTGCGGCCGACGAAGATCAGCCAGGCGGCCGGATCGCGCGGAGGACCGTTTTTCGGCCAGTTGTTCAGTGCCCTCAGGCAGGCGTCCTGGAATGCTTCCTCCGCCGCGTCGAGGTCGCGGAAATAGCGCAGCAATGCCCCCATCGCCTGCGGGCGAGCGGTGCTGATTGCCGTGCTGATCCAGGCGAGTTCGGTCATGCGGAAACCTTGGCGGGATTGAAGAGCGAGACCGGCCGGATTTCGTAGGAGCCGCCGCTCGGGTTGACCTCGGAAAGCTCGCGCGCGAAGTCGACGGCCTCATCGAGGTCGGCGCATTCGAGCGTGTAGAAGCCGAGGAACTGTTCCTTGGTTTCGGCAAACGGGCCGTCAATGACGATCGATTCGCCCTTGACCTTCCTCAGCGTCGTCGCCGCGGTCGTCGGCAAAAGCCGCGCCACCGGGCCAAGCCGGCCCGCCTGGGCATATTTTTCCTGCACACCCAGAAGTTTTTCCATGACGGCATCGTCCTGCTCCTTGCTCCAGGAGCAGACGACGTCTTCAGAGGCATAGCAGAGGATCGCGTAGAGCATGGTTCGTCCTTTTCTCTGTCAAAGGACGAAACACTAGGACCGATGCCGACATGGCGTCGACAAAAAAAATACGCTGCGGTCCGACGTCAGCTCTCTCTCGCCTTCAGCCATCTCAAGACCAGGGCCTCCTCGTCGTCGAGCCCGGCGACCGAGCGCTTGCCTTTGTTGGCATCCGCCATTTCGTCAAGCAGCCGTCCTTCCGACCAGGCACGGAACACTTCTGGATGGATGTAGCATTGGCGACAGACCGCGCGTGTGTTGCCGAGCCGCTCGGCAACCTTGTCGATGACATTGTTCATCACCCGCTTTTGCTGCGCCTGGCTTTCGGGACGTTCGGTTTGGGCAAACAGCGACGCGGCATGAATGGTGCCGCCCCAGGTTCTGAAGTGCTTGGAGCTGAACTCCGCTCCGGCGTTTTCCCTGATATAGCGGTTGACGTCGTCTGAGCGCACCGGATGCCTGTTTCCGTCCTCGTCGAGATACTGAAACAACTTCTGCCCCGGCAGGTCCTGCGCTCCACGCACGACCTTGGCAATCCGGCGATCGACAAGCTTCAATCTCCATTCCTTGCCGGATTTGCCGACGAAGGCAAAACGCAGGCTTGAGCCCCTGATGTCGACATGGCGGTCCCGCAGCGTGGTCAGCCCAAAACTCTTGTTGTCGCGTGCATAGGCGGCATTGCCGACACGGATCATCGTGTTGTCGAGCAACCAGACTATAGCCGCCACGACGCGTTCCAGCGGCAGGCCGTGACGGCGCAAATCGACGTCGATCTGCCGCCGCAGTTCGGGCAGGCCTTCGGCGAAGGCGACCAGGCTCGAATATTTGACGCCGTCGCGCTCCTCGGCCCAGTGCGGATGATAGCGGTATTGCTTGCGCCCGCGCTGGTCCCGACCGGTCGCCTGGATGTGACCGTCGGCATCCGGCGAGATCCAGACATCCGTCCAGGCCGGGGGGATGGCGAGCGCCTTGATGCGTGCCAGCGCCTCCCCGTCGACAATCCGCCCGTCGGGTCCTTTGTACGAGAACCCCTTGCCCGAACGCAGCCGGCGAATACCGGGTTCAGTGTCGATGACATAATTGAGCGAGGCCCGAACGGCCGAGGCTTGCGCGCCGTTCTCCGGCGCTCCATTCTGCCGCACCCCGTTCTTTGGTGCAGCTTTCCTCACAGCCGATTGGCCAGACGACGATCCGGATTTGTCCAGCATGTCCTCTCCACGGAATTTCCGTAGATAAGCCGCTTGCCGGCTGCGGGTTCCACCGCCTCTTGATCTCTTGGTTCCAGCCTATCGCCGCCGCCGTGCAACGAAGACGTGCGTCATCACGCCTTTTCTAGGACGACCGGTATGACGTCGACCGCCTGTTCGCCGACCTGCCCGCCCGTGGTTTTCAACACGCCGACGATCGGCGCCACATCGGAGTAGTCGCGGCCGTAGCCGACCGTGATATGGTCGTTGCTTGCCCGCATGCCATTGGTCGGATCGAATTCCTGCCAGCCGGCATCGCGTCCGCACCACACCTTGACCCAGGCGTGCATGGCGTCGGCGCCTTCGAGCCGCGGCTTCCCGCGCGGCGGGATGGTGCGGAGGAACCCGCTGACATAACCCGCGGGAATGCCGAGGCCGCGCAGGCCGGCGATCATGATGTGGGAAAAATCCTGGCAGACGCCGCGCTTCAGGCCGAAGGCGTCGCTGGCCCGCGTCTGCACGGTGGTCGCCTCGCCGTCATAGGTGAAATCGCGGTGAATGCGGTTGCACAGAGCCATGGCCGTGCCGACTGTCGAACTGCCGGCACTGTCTTTCGCATAGGCAGTGATTGCCGGGTCGATGCCGGCATGATCGCTGGCGGCCAGAAAGTGATGCGGCGACGCCGGCGCCAGCGAGTGCACGGCGCCGAGTTCTTCCCTCAGCCGGCGTATGTCCGGCGATACGTCGAGCCCGGGCTCCGGCCGCGATACAGAAACACGCGCGCTCATCCTGATGTCGAGCGCATCATGCGCGTCACGAAAGGCGATCGAGGTGACACTGTTGCCGAAAAAGTCGGAAAAGTCGGAGCGTTCGCTGGGCGCCGGCACAAAGGACAGTGAAGCGGCGACGACGCGCTGCACGCCAGGGATGGTCGGCGGCAGCACGCGCACCTGATGGCGGCCGCCGCCGGCCGCCGCATCATAGTCGTAACGCAGGTGAAGCCTGATGTCGTAGAGCATGCTGTCTCTACCCGAAATAGGCTTTGGCGAGGCTGTTGTAGAGCCCGCCGATTTCATTGGCGAGATCGCCGAGGGCCTCGGCCGTCATGTCCGAGGGCTCCTTGATGGCGATCGACGTGTTGAGCTGCAGAATTTCCTTGGCCGCCGGCGACATATGGCCTTCAGCGCCGACGGAGGGCAGCAGCGCGATTTCGGCCTTCAGCCGTTCGAGCTGGAAAAGGATCGAGCGCGGGTTGAGCGGATCGAGCGCCAGAAGGTCGACCACCGTGCGCCGCCCCGCCTGCACCGGATATTGCCGACGGTGCGTCATGACGCTGTCGCCGATCTCCAGCATCATGTCGAGTGCGCCTTCAGGCGCCTGGGCTCTGGTCAGCCGGGCGAGCGTGCGGGCGATCTGGATGCCGCGTTCGAGCCTGCGGCCGATTTCGAGGAAACGCCAGCCGGCAAAGCGGTACATGTTCTCGTGCAGCAGGCCGGAAAACCCGGCCAGCTTGCGCAGGATCACCGTCATTGCCCTTGTCGCGTCATCGCCCGGCGCCACCGTCGCGGCAAATTGATGGATGGTCTTCGACAGATCCTTCAATGCCAGCCAGCCATCCGGGGAGAAACGGTCTCGGATCTGTCCGGCACTGTAGACGGCGCTGTCCAAGGTGCTGATGAGCCCCAATGGGATTGCCGTCTCGACATCGATGCCGAACGGCGCGAGATGGTCCCTGATATCGGCGAGCAGCGGCATCTCGGGATCGGATGTCTCGGCCAGCCGCACATGGTAGGCGCGCAGGATGCGCACCGTGTCTTCCGACCGCTCGATATAGCGCCCAAGCCATGTCAGGTTTTCCGCCGCGCGGCTGGGCAGGCTGCCTGGCAAGGTTCGGGTAAAGCTGTCGTGCTCCTGCGGCAGCAGCGTCTCGCGCTCCACCGGCCTGTCGCTGACCACCCAGACATCCGCCGCCTGGCCGCCGCGCTGCATGGCGATGGCCGTCGGGTCGAGCGAAAAGCCGACACGGGCAAAACCGCCCGGCATCACGGTCCAGCCTTCGGGCGTCCGCGCCAGATAGACGCGCAGGCTTGCCGGCCGCGGCTCCAGCCAGCCGCCGACATAGACCGGGGTGGTCGATAGCGTCACCACTTCCTGGCCGACGAAGTCGCCGCCGTCCCGTTCGATCCGGGCGACGAGTTCGGCCCGCTCCTCGACCGACAGCGCTGACCCGAGCTTGGTCGAGCCGTCATCCTCGAAGGCAAGCCGCGTCGACAGCGCCGGGCCGATCACCATGCTATCGATATTGGCGAGCACATGCTCGCGCTCCGCCTCCTGCCCGCACCACCACGTCGCGACGGTCGGCAGCAGCAGCTCCTCATTGCGCAGTGCGCGCGAAATCTTCGGCAGGAAGGCGAGCAGCGCGCGTGTCTCCATCAGGCCCGAGCCAAGCGCGTTGACGGCCGAAACCGCCCCCTGCCGAACCGCTTCGACCAGCCCCGGCGTGCCGATCTGCGAGTCCGGCCGCAGTTCGAGCGGATCGGCGAAGGCGGCGTCGAGCCGCCGCCACAAGACGCTCACCGGCATCAGCCCCGAAACCGTGCGCACCATCAGCCTGCCGCTCGAGACAGTCAGGTCCTCGCCCTCGAGCAGCATGATGCCGAGATAGCGGGCGATATAGGCATGTTCGTAATAGGTTTCGTTCAGCGGTCCCGGCGTCAGGATGGCGACACGGCCGCCGGCTTGCTTGGCCATGCCGATCAGCGCATCGCGAAAACGGCGGAAGAAGCCGGCCAGGCGGTGCACATGCATTTCGCCGTAGATGTCGGACAGCGCCCTTGTGGTGGCGACGCGGTTTTCCAGTGCGAAGCCGGCGCCGGATGGGGCCTGTGTGCGGTCGCCAAGCACCCACCAGCGGCCGTCCGGGCCACGGCCGAGCTCGAAGGCGCAGAAATGCAGGAAATGGCCGCTGGCCGGCCTGGTGCCGACGACCGGCCGCAAATATTCCGGGCTGGCCGCGATCAATCCGGCCGGCAGAATGCCTTTCTCGACCAGACGGTTCGGCCCGTAAATGTCGGCGATGGTCTCCTCGAACAGATCGGCGCGCTGGACCAGGCCGGCGCTGATGTCAGCCCATTCCTGCTCCTCGATCAGCAGCGGCACATGCGCCAGGGGCCATTCCCGCTCGTTGGCGCCGGCCTTGTCATAGACGCGGTAATAGACGCCGGCATCGCGCAGGTATTGGTCGGCGCGGGCGAAGCGCTGGGCAAGCTTTTCCGGCCCCAGGTCCTCCAGCGCCTCGATGAAGTGCCGCCAGGCCGGCCGCGGATTGCCCGACGCATCGACCATCTCGTCGACCACGCCGTCGATCGGCTGGTAGTGCTCCAGCAGACTGTGGGTTTGCGGCTTGCTGCGCAGCCTTTTGTGATTCCCCTTCGCCATGGCTGATCAGAGTCTTTGCGGTCGCCGAAGGTCAAGGGTCATCGGGAAATCTTCAGAGGCTTCTTCGTTGCGCAGCACATAGCTGGACGGCGTATGGCCACGCGGCTCGAAGCGGGCGAGCCGCCGCGCCTCCGCTTCGTTGCCGTTGACGGGGAACGTGTCGTAGCTGCGCCCGCCGGGATGTGCGACGTGGTAGACGCAACCGCCGACCGCGCGGCCCGACCAGCGGTCATAGATGTCGAAGACCAGCGGCGTGTTGACCGGCAGCGCCGGATGCAGGCCCGACGCCGGCTGCCAGGCCTTGAAGCGCACGCCGGCCACCGCGATCTCGCGGTTGTCGGTCGCCTTCATCGGCACCAGGCGACCGTTGCAGACGACCGCGTGACGCTCCGGGTTGAGCCCCTCGGTCTTCACCTGCAGCCGCTCGACGGAAGAATCGACAAAGCGCACGGTGCCGCCGATCGCGCCTTGCTCGCCCATCACATGCCACGGCTCCAGCGCTTGCCGCAGCTCCAGCTTGATACCGGCATGCTGGACCTCGCCGCAGAACGGGAAGCGGAATTCGAGCTGGGCGTCGAACCATTCCGGACGGAATGCAAAGCCGTTCAGCTTGAGGTCGTCCAGCACATCGAGAAAGTCAGCCCAGACATAATGCGGCAGCATGAAACGGTCGTGCAGCGAGGTGCCCCAGCGCACGAAGCGGCCGTCGAGCGGGTTCTTCCAGGCCCGAGCGATGATGGCGCGCACCAGCAATTGCTGCGCCAGGCTCATGCGCGCGTTGGGTGGCATCTCGAAGCCGCGGAATTCGACCAGCCCGAGCCGGCCGGTCGGCCCGTCCGGCGAAAACAGCTTGTCGATGCAGATTTCCGAGCGATGGGTATTGCCGGTCACGTCGGTCAGAAGGTTGCGGAACAGCCGGTCGACCAGCCACGGCAGGGGTGCGGCGCCCTTGTCCGGATGCGGCACCTGCGCCATCGCGATTTCGAGTTCGTAGAGCGAATCGTGGCGTGCCTCGTCGAAGCGCGGCGCCTGGCTGGTCGGGCCGATGAACAGGCCGGAGAACAGATAGGACAGCGACGGATGCCGCTGCCACTGCAGCACCAGGCTTTTCAACAGGTCGGGGCGGCGCAGGAACGGACTGTCATTGGGCGTTGCGCCGCCCACGACGACGTGGTTGCCGCCGCCGGTGCCGGTATGGCGGCCATCGATCATGAACTTGTCGGCGCCAAGCCGCGTCTGCCGCGCCTCCTCGTAGATCGCCGTGGTCGTCGCCACGCAATCCTGCCAATTCGCAGCGGGGTGGATATTGACTTCGATAACGCCGGGATCAGGTGCCACACGGATGACGTTGAGGCGCGGATCGTGCGGCGGGCCGTAACCCTCGATATGCACAGGCAGGCCAATAGCCTTTGCCGCGTTCTCCGCCGCCGCGACCAGTTCGAGATAGTCCTCCAGCGCCTCGACCGGCGGCATGAACACACAAAGCCGTCCGTCGCGCGGCTCGACCGCCCGCGCCGGGCGCCCGCCGCCGCCGATCTCGGTGATCTCCTGTTCGACACGGTCCTGCTGGCCGGTGGCGGCCGTGAAGGAAACGGCCTGCTGGCGTCGCGCCATCTCCTCGGCGCCTTCCAGCTCGGCCGGAGCGGGCGAAGAAACAGAACCGGGCAAGATCGCCTCACGCGCCGGCAACGATCCGCGCGGCAGCGATGGATCGACGGGCACGATGTAGGGGAACTGCGCCGGCGGCACGTAAGGCAGCGTGCCGAGCGGCAGGCGGTAACCTACCGGTGAATCTCCCGGCACCAGGAACAGCCTGCCGCGCCGCGTCTTCCACTTCTCCGAGCGCCAGCGCGGTCCTGACGCCTGGCTGTTCCAGCGCTGGACAGGCAGCACATAGCCCGACGGCTTGGTCAGCCCGCGTTCGAACACCCGCGCCATGCGGCTGCGCTCCTCCGGGTCCTCCAGCTTCGAATTGGAAGGATCGACGTTGTCAGGCAGCTTGCCCTCCTTGAGCAGCCATTCGGCGGGATCCTCATAGGCTTCGCTGACCATCGTCTTGTCGATGCCGAGTTCGTCGGCAATCGCGGTCAGGAGGCTCTCGGCCTGCATCGGTCCGACATCCGCCTCGCTCTTTTCATGCGCGATCAGCGACGGGTCGCTCCACACCGGCTCGCCGTCGGTGCGCCAGTAGAGCGAGAAGGTCCAGCGCGGCAGGCTTTCGCCGGGGTACCACTTGCCTTGCCCGTAATGCAGGAAGCCGCCCGGCGCGAAGCGCTCGCGCAGCCGGCGGATCAGCGCATCGGCCTTTTCGCGTTTGGTTGGCCCGACGGCGGCGGTGTTCCACTCTGCAGCCTCGAAATCGTCGATCGAGACGAAGGTCGGCTCGCCGCCCATGGTCAGCCGCACGTCGCCGGCCTGGAGCGCGGCATCGACCTCGACCCCCAGCGCGTCCAGCGCCTGCCAGCTCTCGTCGGAGAACGGCTTGGTAATGCGCGGATGCTCGGCGATGCGGTCGACCCGCATGTCGAAGCCGAACTCGACATTGGCGAAGCTCGCCATGCCGGAGATCGGCGCGGCGTTGCGGAAATGCGGCGTTGCCGCGAGCGGCACATGGCTTTCGCCGGTGAGCAGGCCGGAGGTCGGGTCGAAGCCGATCCAACCGGCGCCCGGCAGATACACCTCGCACCAGGCATGGAGGTCAGTGAAATCGGTCGCCGTGCCGGGCGGCCCGTCAAGAGCGACGAGGTCGGGCTTCAGCTGGATCAGATAGCCGGAGACGAAGCGCGCGGCGATGCCGAGGTTCCTCAGTATCTGCACCAGGAGCCAGCTCGAATCCCGGCACGACCCCTTGCCGGCGGCCAGCGTTTCCTCGGGCGAGAAGACGCCGGTTTCCATGCGCACGATATACGCGATCTCGCGCTGCAGCCGCGCATTGAGGTCGACGACAAAATTGACGGTGTTGGTCGGGTGGCGCGCGATGGTTTTCAGGAATGCCTCCAACAGCGGCCCCGCCGGTTCCGGCGTCCGGTAGATGGTCAGATCGTCCCTGATCTCTTCGGGGTATTCGAACGGAAACGTCTCGGCCGAGGGCTCGACGAAGAAATCGAACGGATTGTAGACCGTCATGTCGGCAACGAGATCGACCTCGATCTTCAGTTCCGTCACCGGCTCGGGAAAGACGAAGCGGGCCAGGAAATTGCCGTAGGGGTCCTGCTGCAAATTAACGAAGTGATTTGCCGGCCCGACCTTCAGCGAATGGCTGAGCACCTTGGTGCGGGAATGCGGCGCAGGCTGCAACCTTATGACTTGCGGGCCTAATACGACCGGCCGGTCGTATTTGTAATGGGTCAGGTGATAGACGGCTGCCAGAATTGCCATGGTGCCCCTGAAGTCGGCGTTTCAAAAGGAGTTCGCTGAACCCTGACACGAATGCTGAGCATTCTCCAAGCAGAGATGTTGCGCTGCACCTAAATTAAGCAGCTTTCATAGCTCACGAAACGGAGCGCCGACCCCGGGATTCCGCAGTGTGGCGGCAACACGTTGCAACGCTGCAGAGCCGAAGGCCGGCGGGTCAGCACCGGGCACTGTCCCGCCGATATCGATGATCGGCAGCACACGCGATGCTTGGTCGATAAGAAGCTGAAAGAAAAACCCGCCTCGGTGGGCGGGTCGTCGGCGCCGATTGGCACCATAGCGAAATTAGTAGCATAGCTGCCGGAACAAAGCAAGAACAAAATGTGGCATGGTCGACGAAAGTTGCCGATCTCCCGCTTTGCGAGGGGAGATACCAGTTACGGGCATCCTGGAAGCGGAGCCTGAACCCTAAAAGAACGCCTGCAACCCGGTCTGCGCCCGTCCGAGGATCAGCGCATGCACGTCATGCGTGCCCTCATAGGTGTTGACGGTTTCCAGGTTCTGGGCGTGTCGCATGACGTGGTAGCCGATCTGGATGCCATTGCCGCCATGCATGTCGCGGGCCTGGCGGGCGATGTCGAGCGCCTTGCCGCAATTGTTGCGCTTGACGAGCGAGATCATCTCCGGCGCCATCTTGCCTTCATCCATCAGCCGCCCGACGCGCAGGCTGCCCTGCAGGCCGAGCGCGATCTCGGTCTGCATGTCGGCGAGCTTCTTCTGGAAAAGCTGCGTCCCGGCCAGTGGCTTGCCGAACTGCTTGCGATCAAGGCCATACTGGCGGGCGCGGTGCCAGCAATCCTCGGCCGCGCCCATCGCACCCCAGGAGATGCCGTAGCGCGCCCGGTTGAGGCAGCCGAACGGTCCTTTGAGACCCGAGACATTGGGCAGCAGCGCATCTTCGCCGACCTCGACGCCTTCCATCACCACTTCGCCGGTGATCGATGCGCGCAGCGACAGCTTGCCGCCGATCTTCGGTGCCGACAGCCCTTTCATGCCCTTTTCCAGGACAAAGCCGCGAATCTGGTTGTCATGCGCGCCCCCAGTTTCGTCGGACAACTTTGCCCAGACGACGAAAACATCGGCGATCGGCGCGTTGGAAATCCACATTTTCGAGCCGGAGATCCTGTAGCCGTTCGCGGTCTTCTCGGCCCGCGTCTTCATGCCGCCCGGGTCGGAACCGGCATCAGGTTCGGTCAAGCCAAAGCAGCCGATCCATTCGCCCGACGCCAGCTTCGGCAGGTATTTCCTGCGCTGTTCTTCCGAGCCATAGGCATGGATCGGATACATCACCAGCGACGACTGCACGCTCATCATCGAGCGATAGCCGGAATCGATCCGCTCCACTTCCCGCGCGACCAGCCCGTAGGTGACGTAGTTGCCGCCGAGCCCGCCATATTCCTCGGGGATGGTAATGCCGAGCAGACCCGCCTCGCCCATTTCGCGAAAGATCCCGGCGTCGGTCTTTTCCTCGAGGTAGGCTTCCTCGATCTTCGGAGCGAGCTTGTCGGCTGCAAACGCCGCGGCGCCATCGCGCACCATGCGCTCGTCCTCCGAAAGCTGGTCCTCGATCAGGAAAGGATCATCCCAGACGAATGCGTTCTTGTCGGCGGCCATGGCTCTCGGTCTCCCAAACTCATGCATGTCGCCCAAAGCTTGCCCGCGGGCCTGACCCGAGGGTGTTCGGCAGCCTGGAGATAACGACATGCATCGAAACAGAAATCTTGAAACGCGCGGCTTATCGGCTCCCGTCCTGAAAAAATCAAACGAAATAGCTTCGCCGATCCATGAGCATTGGTGATGGATCATCAATGTCGAGCGCCGCCGTCTGACCTGCCATAGCCCGGCTCGCGAAATTATTTCCGCTTTAACGCATCGGCCAACGCGGCGCCGAACGCGCCCTGCTGCGCCGGCTGCTCCGGCTGGCGTTGGGGCGCCGGCGCGCGCGGCACCGCCCTGCTGCCATTGTCGCGTGGCTTCGGTGCGCCACCGTCGCCATCCTTGCGCATCGACAGGCCAATGCGCTTGCGCTTGATATCGACGTCGACGACACGCACCTTGACCACGTCGCCGGCCTTGACCACCTCATGCGCGTCCTTGATGAACCGATCAGCCAGTTGCGAGACGTGCACCAATCCGTCCTGATGCACGCCGATATCGACGAAGGCACCGAAGGCCGCGACATTGGTGACGGTGCCTTCAAGCTGCATGCCGGGCTTCAGATCCTTGATGTCGTCGATGCCATCGGCAAAGGTCGCGGTCTTGAAGCCGGGGCGCGGATCGCGGCCGGGCTTTTCCAGCTCCGCCAGGATGTCGCGCACCGTCGGCAGGCCGAAGCGCTCATCGACGAAGACGCGCGGATCGAGCGCCTTGAGTGCGGCGCTGTCGCCCATCAGAGAGCGAACGTCGCGCCCGCAGGCCGCAACGATCTTCTTGGCCACGCCATAGGCTTCCGGATGCACGGCGGAGGCATCGAGCGGCTCGCTGCCGTCGGGAATGCGCAGGAAGCCGGCGCATTGCTCGAACGCGCGGGGTCCAAGGCGGGAGACCTTCAACAGCTCGCGGCGGTTTGCGAACGGGCCGGTCGCGTCCCGGTGCGCAACGATCGCCTCGGCCAGCGATGCGCCGAGACCCGAAACCCGCGCCAGAAGCGGCGCTGACGCCGTGTTGAGGTCGACGCCGACGGCGTTGACCGCATCCTCGACCACCGCTTCCAGCGAGCGGCCGAGGCGGTACTGATCGACGTCGTGCTGATACTGGCCGACGCCGATCGACTTCGGCTCGATCTTGACCAGTTCGGCGAGCGGATCCTGCAGGCGCCGGGCGATCGACACCGCCCCGCGCAGCGACACGTCGAGGCCGGGAAATTCCGCCGCCGCCGTTGCCGAGGCGGAATAGACCGAGGCACCGGCTTCGCTGACGATCACCTTGAGCGGCTTCGGCCCGGACCCGGCAGGCATGTCAGCCAGCATGTCGGCCACCAGCCTTTCAGTCTCGCGGCTGCCGGTGCCGTTGCCGATCGAGATCAGCTCGACCTTATGCAGCCGGATGAGCTTGGCCAGTTCGGCCTGCGTGCCGCGGACATCATTCTTCGGCGGGAACGGATAGACCGTCGTCGTCGCCAGCAGCTTGCCGGTGCCGTCCACCACCGCCACCTTGACGCCGGTGCGAATGCCCGGATCGAGGCCCATCGTCGGCCGTGAGCCGGCAGGGGCGGCAAGCAGCAAATCCTTGAGATTGCGGGCGAAGACATGGATCGCTTCTTCCTCGGCCCGTTCACGCAAGTCCCGCATCAGATCGAGCGTCAGGTGCAGCGACAGCTTTATGCGCCAGGTCCAGCTGGCTACTTCCATCAGCCAGCGGTCTCCCGGCAACTGGCGGCCGATGGCATAAGCATCGGCAATCATCCGCTCGACCGGCTTCACCGGCGAGGCATCGTCGGCATCGACCTCGATGTCGAGCGACAGAACCTCCTCGTTGCGGCCGCGCAGCATGGCCAGCGCGCAATGGCTCGGCACGTTGGCCCAGCGCTCTACATGGTCGAAATAGTCCGAAAATTTGGCGCCGGCCTCCTGCTTGCCGTCGACGACGCGCGACCGCAGGAATGCGCGTTCCTTCATATAAGTCCGCAATCTGCCGACCAGGTCGGCATTCTCGGCGAACTGCTCGGACAGGATGTCGCGCGCACCCTCGAGCGCTGCCTTGGCGTCTGCCACGCCTTCGCTGATGTAGGCCAGCGCCAGCTCGGCGGGCATGGCCGTACGGTCGGCGAGAATAGCTTCCGCCAGCGGGCCCAGCCCACGCTCGCGCGCGATCTCCGCCTTGGTCCGGCGCTTCGGCTTGTAAGGCAGGTAGATATCTTCGAGTTCCGCCTTGGTCACGGCAGCAGCGATTTTCGCTTCAAGCTCCTCGGTCAGCTTGCCCTGCTCGCGGATCGAACCAAGGATGGTGTCGCGGCGCGCGTCGAGTTCGCGCAGATAGGCGAGCCGCTCGGCAAGATCGCGCAGCTGCGTGTCGTCGAGGCCGCCGGTGACCTCCTTGCGGTAGCGCGCCACAAACGGGACTGTCGCGCCGTCGTCCAGCAAACCGATCGCCGCCGCAGCCTGTTCGGGCCGCGCGCCGATTTCGGCGGCTATGATGGTTGCGATGCGCTTGATGTCGGATGCCATGTCCTACCTGTCGTTGGTCGAAAAGAGCAGCGACCATAGGCGGAGACGCCCGCTGCGCCAACCGCAGCGTTTTCAACCCGCTGAAAGGTCCACAGGAAAGCTGCATGAGCGGTACAGATCGGATCAGACCATCCGGCTCAGCGCCTCGAAGAAAGAAATCAAATCCAGATCGAGCGGATCGTCGACCGGTACCGGCTGCGACGACATCTTTGCGATTACCATTTCAGCCATCGGATTGACGTAAAGCCACTGGCCGTGGATGCCGATGCCGCAGAAGGCGCCGCTTGCCGCGCCCGTCTGGTACCATTTGTTGCGATAGCGGCCACGCGGAAACAGGGACGCCATCGTGCCGCGCCGCCATGCCTCGGCGTCACCGCCGGTTTCGGTCGTGTCGCGCATCCAGGCTTCCGGCACGACGCGGCGGCCATTGGCCACGCCGCCTTGCCGCATCATCTCGCCGACGCGCGCAAGGTCGCGCGGTGTCACCGAAATGCCGCCGGCGGTACGCGCCGTGCCTTCCATGTCGACTGTCACCGAGGCGTCGCCGACGGCGCCGAGCGGCTCCCATAATTTCTCGCGCATCAGATCGGCGAAACGCTGGCCAGACGCGCGTTCGAGCAGGATGCCGAGCAGGTCGGAATTGGGCGAAAGGTAGCGGAACGTCCGGCCATGCGGCTCGGTCAGGCCCTGCAGCGTCGTGAGGAAAGTGGCCAGGCTCTCGGTGCCCCCGCCTGGATTCCACAGCATTGCACGGCGATAGCGGGCGAAGGCGCTTTCCGGATCGAGATAGGCCTCTTCGAAATCGAGGCTGACACTCATGTCGAGCACGTGCCGCACACGCGCATCGCCATAGGCCGAGCCGACGGCTTCGGTCAGGTAGCGGCTTACCGGAGCCTGCGGATCGAAAATCCCCTCGCCTTCCAATATGCCGGCAACAATGGCGGTCAGCGACTTGCTGATCGAAAAGACGATGTGGCGCTCACCGAACTCCATATGCGGTGCAAACCAGTCGCCGACGAATTTGCCGGCTTTCATGATCGTCAGCGCGTCGGTATCGGAGCGCGCGAGAAACGCCGCGACAGTCTCCGCGCCGCCTGCAAGGGCGACCTTTTCGCCAAGTAGCCCGCCGAAATCCTGCGCCGGCGCCTCGCTGCTGCCCGGCCTTGCCGTCACGGCAGCGCTCGGCACCAGTTCGCCGACATTCTGGAACGACCACCGGCTGAACGGGCTTTCCCGCCAATTGCCGAGCAGCACTTGGTTTCGGGCAAAGCCATACCTGGTCTCGAACGCGGTCTTGCCGGTCATAGCGTTTCCTTCAGGATCTTTTGGCCGAGTTTCAGGCGAGCGCCGCGGCGATGGCGTGCACCGCTTTCAGCGTCGCCACAGAATAGGCGACGTTAGTGAAATCCGGATAGCTCGAAAGCTTGACCACGACCATTTTCGTATCCCAGTCGATGTGGATCAGCTGCCCGAACACGCCACGGCACATCAGCGCCCGCGAGCGCGGATCCTCGATCCAGAACTGGTTGCGATAGCTGCCTTCCGGCAGGCTGGGGCTGAAGTCCGGCCCATGCCTGCCGTTGCGCGTCGCCTCGATCCACTCGGCCGGCACGACGCCGCCGCCATTGTCGAGGATCAGCTGGCCGAAGCGGCCATAGTCGCGCAGCGTGGCGTTGAAGCCGCCGTCGGCAACCGCATAGCCGGCGCTGTCTACGGTGAAGCAGGCACTTTCATCCGCGCCGAGCTTTTGCCAGAGCTCTTCCGAGACCAGCTGCGCCAGGCGCTTGCCGCTCACCCGTTCCATGATGAAGGCAAGCACGTCGGTCTCGATCGAGCGGTATTCGAAGGCAGCGCCGTGCGGCCGGCTCTTTTCCTTGAGCCCCAGGATCAGTTCGAACATATGCGATGGCCAGCGCAATTCCGGATCGCAGTCCGGCGGCACCGGCTTCCAGCCGGTGGCGACATCGACCTGGCCGATGTCGGAATAGGGGTCGGTGTATTCCTCGGAAAAGCGCACGCCGCTCGTCATGTCGAGCACATGCTGCACGCTGGCGCCTGCCCAGCCGGTCGCTTCCAGCTCCGGCAGATAGGTGGTCACCGGCAAACCCGGATCGATCAGTCCGCGTCCGACCAGAATGCCGAACACCGAGGCCGTGACCGACTTCGCCATCGACTGTGACAGATGCAGCGTGCGCTCGGTCATGCCGTTGAAGTAGCGCTCATAGGCGACCTTGCCGCCCTTCAGCACCAGGAAGCCGTCGGTGTAAGTCTCGTCAAGCAGTCCAGCCAGCGTCGTCGGCTGCCCCATGCTGTCGCCCACCGGCAGCACGTCGAGATCGACCTCGGCTCGCTCCAGCCTGTGGCGATGGCCATTGCCGCGCCAGACCTCGACGGTCGGCAGGATTTCGCGAATATGCTGGAACGCCCAGCGGTTCCATGGCGGCCGGTCCCAGTCGAGCTTCGGCGGCACCATCCGCGGCGGCGAACCCTGCATGATCGGCGGCGCCGGTTCGCTGTTGCGATAAGAAATCATAGGCAGTCCGATCGCCGGGAAAAGGCCCGGCGGCAATTGCCGCCGGGTTTCGTCCGGATGTGGATTACTTCTGCAGTTCGGTCCAGATCTTGCTGTAGATGGCCTGCACTTCCTCTGAACACAATTTTTGCAGCTCGCCATGCGCCTTGACGTCATCCGGGATGATGACTTCCGGCGCATCCTTCATATCGGCTGGCATGTACTTGTCGGAACCGGCAATGCCGTTGGCGTAGCGGTGGAATGCGGACAGGCCGGCGGCGTTTTCCGGATCCATGATGAAGTTCTGGAACAGCTTGGCGTTCTCGACATTCTTTGCGTCCTTCAGGACCATGACATTGTCGCTCCAGAGGCCAAAACCTTCCTTGGGATAGAAATAGTGGATCTTGGGATTCGCCAGCCGCTGGCGCAGGGCAGAGCCGTTCCAGTCGCTGGTTGCCTTGAAATCGCCGGCGCCCATTTTCTCGATGGTATTGTATTCCATCGCGATCCAGTTCGGCTTGGCAGCAACCAGCGTGTCACGCACCTTCTTCAGCGTTTCCTTGTCGCTGGCGCATTGCGCGCCGCCGACATATTTGGTCGCCGCGAACATGACGTCGTTCATTTCCGGCACGACGTTGACCTTGCCCTTCAATTCGTCGGGTGTGTTGAAGATGACGCCCCAACTGTCCGACGGCCCCTTGTAGACATCGGTGTTCACCACGATGCCCACCGTGCCCCAGGCCCACGGCACGGAATATTTGCGGCCGGGATCGAAATCGGGATTGGCCCATTCTGGCGCCACGTTCTTGAAGTTCTCCATCTCGCCGGGATCGGTCTCCTGCACGAGGCCTTCCTTGATCCAGATCGGCACGAAGGTTTGCGAAGGCACCGCGATGTCGAAGCCGGTGCCGCCCTGGCGAACTTTGGCCAGCGCCGTATCGTTCGAATCGTAATCGGTGATGGTCACCTTGACGTTGTATTTCTGCTCGAACTTTTTGATCACATCGGGGCTGGTGTAGTTGCCCCAATTGTAGATGTTGAGCTCACCGTCGGCGCGAGCAAGGCTCGTCGAGGCGAGCAGCGCCAGCCCGATGGCGGTCGCCGTGGTCTTCCAGTTCATGGTCTTAGCTCCCATTTTCATGTTTAGTCCCGCTTCCTGCTGATGAAGAAAAACAACGTCACGATGGCGACCGACAAGAGCAGGAACACGGTCGATATCGCGTTGATCTCCGGCGTTATCCCTCGACGTATCTGGCCAAGCATGTAGGTCGGCAGCGTGTCCTGGCCGCCCGATTTCACGAACTCGGTGATGACAACATCGTCGAGCGAGATGACGAAGGCCAACATCAGTCCCGCCAGAATGCCGGGCCACAGCAGCGGCAATGTAATGCGCCTGAACGTCTGCCACGGCGTCGCGTAGAGATCGGCGGCGGCGCGCTCCAGCGTCAGGTCCATGTTCTCCAGCCGCGCCCGGATCGGCAGATAGGCAAAGGGAATGCAAAACGCGGTATGCGCGGCGATCAGATAGCCGAGCCCCGAATAGCCGGTGAATATCTTTATGCGCGAAAAAAAGATCAGCAACGCCACGCCAGTGACGATCTCGGGCACCATCAAAGGCTGGTTGATGGCGGCATATTTGAAGGTCAGGCCGGGATAGGGCGGCGTGCGCGTGGTAGCGAGCGCCGCCATGGTGGCGAAGACGGTGGCCAGGATCGCCGCCGTGGCGCCGATCTGAAAGGAGCGCAAGGTGGCGTCTATGACTTGCGTGTTCTGCCACGCCGACTGGAACCATTTGAGCGAAAAGCCGCCCCATTCCGACGTCGAGGTCGCGGCGTTGAAGGCATAGACGACGAGCACGACGATCGGCAGATAAAGCACGACGAAGCAGGTGGCGGCGATCGCGGTAAAGCCGGACTGATGCTTGATGGAGAAGCTGCTAGCCATGACGCATCTCCGATTGTCCGGCATTGCGCACATAGGCAAGCAGCGCCACCATGACGATGACCATCACGGCGATCGACAGCGCCGAGCCGAGCGGCCAGTTGCGGCCTTGCCCGAACTGCAATTCAATCAGGTTGGAAAGCATCATGTTCTTGCCGCCGCCCAAAAGGCTCGGCGTGACATAGGCGCCCAGCGCCGGGATGAAGACGAGGATCGAGCCAGCGACGACGCCGGGCTTGACCAGCGGGAAAATGATGCGTCTGAGCACCTGAAAGCGTGTCGCATAAAGATCGTAGCCGGCTTCGACCAGCCGGAAATCGAGCTTCTCCATGCTGGCATAGATCGGCAGCACCATCAGCGGCAGATAGACATAGGCCATGCCGATAAGGATCGCCGTGTCGGTGAAGAGTATCTGGATCGGCGCGGAGATAATGCCGAGCTTGAGCAGCACCGTGTTGATCAGCCCTTCGTTGCGGATGATCTGCAGCACGGCGAAAGTGCGGATCAGCAAGTTGGTCCAGAACGGTATGGTGATCAGGAACAGCCAGAGATCGCGCGTCTTCTCGCTGCGTGTTGCCATGAAATAGGCGGTAGGAAAACCAAGGACCAGGGTGGCGAGCGTGGTCACGATGGCAAGCTTGATCGAGCGCCAAAAGATGGTGACATGGGCAGCGGCGAGCGACAGCGTGTCGTCGAAGATGTCGCGTTCCATGAACACCGAAATCCACGCCTCCGGCGAGAATTGCCACTTCACGTCGCCATAAGGGCCGGGCGTCAGGAACGAATAGACCAACACGATCAGCAATGGGCCGGTCGCTGCCAGGAAGATGATCAGCAGGGCTGGCGCCGACAGCAGCCAGCGGTCGCGGATGTCGCGCCGTTCGGCCGCCTTGGCGACTTCTTCCGCGCTCACCATCAATCCCTCAGCACTTGCGCGGCGTCGTTGCCGATCGAGACGCCGACCTTGTCGCCCCGCTCGAAACCGCAGCCTGCGCTGCGCGTGTTCTGCTGGCGCACGGTGAAGGCTTCGCCGCTATCCAGTTGGACATGAATATGCGTGTCGGTACCGAAATAGACGATGTTTTCGACGGTTCCGGAAAGATCGCCCTTGCCGCCGGTCAGCTTTGCATGTTCCGGCCTGACCACCAGCGTGGCATTCGCCTTCGGCTGGAAGCCCTCAGCCACCGTCGCGTCGATCGTCGCGCCGGATTTTAGTGTCGCGCGCGCCTTGCCGTTGCCGATGCCGGTGATGGCCGCGGTCAGGAAATTGGTTTCGCCGATGAAGTCGGCGACGAAGCGCTCGGCCGGCTTGTCATAGATGTCCCAAGGCGTGCCGACTTGCAGGATCTTGCCGGCTGACATCACCGCGATGCGGTCCGACATGGTCAGCGCTTCTTCCTGGTCATGGGTGACGAAGATGAAGGTGATGCCGGTCTGGTGCTGCAGCCGTTTCAGTTCGATCTGCATTTCCTTGCGCAGCTTGTAGTCGAGCGCCGACAGCGGCTCGTCGAGCAACAGCACTTTCGGCTGCGGCGCCAGCGCGCGCGCCAGTGCGACACGCTGCTGCTGGCCGCCGGAGATCTGGCTGGTGCGGCGGGCACTCAGCGCCTCCATCTTGACCAGCTTCAGCATCTCGGCGACGCGCGCCTTGATTTCGGTCTTTGGCTTGCCCAGCATCTCAAGGCCGAAGCCGATGTTCTCGGCCACCGTCATGTGCGGGAACAGCGCATAGGACTGGAAGACGGTGTTGACCGGCCGCTTGAACGGCGGCAGCGGCGCGATGTCCTGGCCATGCAGCAGGATTTCGCCTTCGCTGGGGAAGTCGAAGCCGGCGATCAGCCGCAGCAGCGTTGTCTTTCCGCAGCCCGACGGTCCTAGCAGCGTGAAGAACTCGTTCTCGCGGATCGACACCGAAACCGTGTCGAGGGCGGCGACTTGTGCGTCCCCGATACCGAACACCTTGCGGACGCCGCGAACCTCGATTGCACTCTTACCCGGTTGATCCGGCACGCATTACCCCATTCTCATGTCCGCTCTTGATGGCGGATCCAGTTCCCATTCGATTGTCAGCATATGCCGGTCGGCTTGGCAACCGTGCATCTGGGCCTCGGTTCAAAACGCAAGCTCCGTGCCATCGTCAGCGCCATCATCAAACCTGATAAGTGATCTTGCCGCCGCAGATGGTGCTGACCGGATGCAGCTTGTGCAAGGAAGCCGGTTCAGTTGCCTCGATATCGGCCGACAGCACCACCAGATCGGCCAGATAGCCTGGTTTCAGCCGGCCCTTACGGTGCTCCATGAATTCGGCATAGGCGCCTTCGACCGTGTAGCCGGCAAGCGCCTCGATCAGCGAGAAGCTCTGGTCGGGGTCGCCTTCTGCCCACGGTTTGCGCAGCATCGCCGCCTGAATGCCCAAGATCGGGTCGACCCGCGACACCGGCCAGTCGGAAGCGAAAACGACATGCGCGCCCGCCTGCTTCAGCGTCCGCCAGGCATAGCTGAGCGGCCATCTTTCGCGGCCGATGCGCGAAAGCGTCGGTTCCAGCGGGAAGTCCATGGCGCCGGGCGGGTGCGGCGGCTGCATCGAGGCGATGACGCCAAGTTCGGCGAAGCGTGGCACGTCGGCGCCGGTGATGACCTCGATGTGCTCGACGCGGTGCCGGCTGTCGCGCCTGCCGTTCTTCCGCCGCGCCGCCTCGTAGCCGTCCAGAACCGCGCGCACCGCGCCGTCGCCTATCGAATGCACGGCGATCTGCAGGCCGCGTCGGTCGGCCTCCAGCGCCACCTCGGCGAAATGCTCCGGCGTGAACAGCGGCTCACCGCGCCAGCCCGGCCGGTCGGCATAGTCATCGACCATGACCGCGGTCCAGCCTTCCAGCACGCCGTCGTAAAACATCTTGACCATGCCGGACGACAGCCATTCCGACCGGTAGGCGGAGGCCATCCTCGACGCTTTTTCCAGCCTGTCGAGCGTCATGAAGTTCTTGAAATGAAAAGGTATCTTGGTCCGGCAGAGCAGCCGCCCTTCCTGCTCCAAACCGGCAATCAGCTCGAGCTGGTAGAGGTTGCCGTCCATGTTCTGGATCGAGGTGATGCCGTGGCGGGCGCACCATTCCAGCCCGCGATACATCAGGTCGCGATCGGCCGCGACTTCGGCGGCGGAAGGATAAGGGTCGGGCTCGCCGCCTGTCGCAAGGCCGAGCCGCACCCGGTTCTGCCCGGAAAGCTCGAGGATCGGCCCGAACGCCTCGCCCTCGCGCAATTCGCCGGCCGCGAGGCCGTCGGCGCCCATGACGATCTCGTTGCCGGGACCGAGTTGCCTGCCGTGCAGGATGCCGGCCAGCTCCAGCGCCTTGGTATTGGCCCACATCGTGTGGTGATCGGAAGCCGACATCGCGAACGGCCGATCGGCGATGATGCGGTCGAGATGGTGGCGGGTGACCGGCTCTTCTCTGGACAGGATGGTGTAGTCGACGCCGGCCCCAAGCAGCAGCTTGGCGTACGGTCGTGCCGCCGCGTAGGCGCGGATCGCGTCGCTCAGCGCATCGAAGCCATGCACGCCCTGAAGGTGAAGATTGTCGAGCTCGGCCGCGCCGCCGAAAAGATGCATATGCGCTTCGATGAAGCCCGGCACCACCGAACCGCCTTGCGCATCGATAACCTTCGTGGCCGGCCCTTTCAGCGCCTCGATCGTCCGGCGATCGCCAACCGCCAAGATGTTGCCGTCCTCTATCGCCACCGCCTCGGCCGCCGGATTGCCTTCGTCCATGGTCAGCACACGGGCATTGGTGACGATCAGGTCGGCATTTGAACTCATGATTACCCGCGGTTCGGTTGCGCTGCCGGCAGGCTAGACGACCGGCTGCCGGGCCAGCAAGCCATGGCTGGTTGGCCCAGCGCCTTGTGAAAGGCAGTGCAGGACGGTTAGGGTCGCCGCGTCTCACCACGGAACAATTTCATGAAGACTGTTTTTTCGCCTCTCCATGCCGGCCATTCCGGCAATGTCGAATTGATCGCCGGCGCCATCGTGCCCGCATTTGAAAAGCCTTCGCGCGCCGAGTTCATCAGGGCGCGGGTGGAGAGCGAAAAACTCGGTCCGATCCTGCCGCCGGAAATCCAGGACCTCGCCGCCGCCAGGAAGGTGCATGCCAGCGACTACATCGATTTCCTGCCGAGCGTGTGGCCGCTCTGGGAAGCATCGGGCCGCAGCGGTTCGGCCATTCCCTTCACCTGGCCGACGCGCGGCCTGCGCGGCGACGTGCGCCCGAAAGGCATCGATGCGCTGCTCGGCTTCTACTCCTTCGATGGCGGCGCGACATTCGTCAAAGGTACATGGGACGCGATCAAGTCGTCCTATGACGTCGCGCTGACCGCCGCCGCGTTGGTCAAGGCTGGCGAGCCTTCGGCCTTCGCGCTCTGCCGACCGCCGGGGCACCATGCCGGCGCAGCCTTCATGGGCGGCTATTGCTTCATCAACAACGCCGCCGTCGCCGCGCAATGGTTCCGCGACCATGGCGCCGGGCGCGTGTCGATCCTCGACGTCGATTATCACCACGGCAACGGCACCCAGGAGATCTTCTATCGCCGCGGTGATGTGCAGGTGCTGAACCTGCATGGCGATCCGATGACCGAATATCCCTTCTTCCTCGGCCATGCCGACGAACGCGGCGAGGGCGACGGCGAAGGCTTCAACGACAATTACCCGATGCCCTTCGGCACCGGCTGGGAGGTGTGGAACGCCTCACTCGAGGACGCCTGCACGAGGCTTTCGGCTTATGCTCCTGACGTCGTCGTGGTTTCACTCGGCGTCGACACCTTCGAGAAGGACCCGATCAGCCAGTTCAAGCTGAAAACGGGCGACTATCCCAGGATCGGCCGCCGCATCGCCAGGCTCGGCCTGCCGACGCTGTTCGTCATGGAAGGCGGCTACGCCGTCGAGGAGATCGGCATCAACGCCGTCGGCGTGCTGACCGGCTTCGAGGACCGCTAGAGGCGCTGCCGGTGCCCGCAACTCATATGGCGCACTCGGCGCGGCGAGCGCCACGGCGGGCCGGCGCTATCGTGTTGTTGGACCATGATGTTTTTCCAGAATGCGTTCGCCCTTTGCGAAATGATGTTCTATTTTTTGAATCCATGGCTTTGAGGGGCCGAATTCATCGGAAGAACAAACGCATTTGAGCCCGGGAAAGCATTTATGAGGGACGACACACCGGAAAGCGAAAGCGCCTCGGCGCTGGCGCCGTTCCGGCATGGCATCTTCCGGGCGGTGTGGTCCGCCAGCCTGGTTTCCAATTTCGGCGGCCTGATCCAGGGCGTCGGCGCCGCCTGGATGATGACGACGATCGCCACCTCGTCCTACCAGGTGGCATTGGTCCAGGCCTCGACCACCTTGCCGATCATGCTGTTTGCGCTGCTGGCCGGCGCCATCGCCGACAGCTTCAACCGGCGCAAAATCATGCTGATCGCGCAGATCTTTATGCTGATCGTCTCGGCTCTTCTGACCGTCTTCACCTATCTCGACCTGATGACGCCGTGGACGCTGCTCGCCTTCACCTTCCTGATCGACAGCGGCACCGCGCTCAACAGTCCGTCCTGGCAGGCTTCGGTCGGCGACATGGTGCCTCGCACCAAGGTGCCGGCGGCGATCGCGCTCAACTCGATGGGCTTCAACCTGACGCGCAGCGTCGGCCCGGCGATCGGTGGTATCATCGTTGCCGCGGCAGGTGCCGCCGCGGCCTTCGCCGTCAACACGCTGAGCTATGTCGGCCTCATCGTCGTGCTGGCCCGCTGGAAGCCGGAACTGCCGGCATCGACCTTGCCGCGCGAGACGCTGGGCGCCGCAATGGGCGCCGGCCTGCGCTACGTCGCCATGTCGCCTAACATCGGCAAGGTGCTGGTCAGGAGCTCCGCTTTCGGCTTCAGCGCCGGCGCGGTCCTGGCATTGCTGCCGCTGGTCGCGCGTGACGTCGTCAAGGGTGATGCCCTGAGCTACGGCATCATGCTCGGTGCCTTCGGCATCGGCGCCGTCGGCGGCGCGCTGATCAGCGTCAGGCTACGGCAGCTGCTGTCCAGCGAAACCATGGTGCGCACGGCATTCGCCGGTTTCGCCGTCTGCGCCTTCAACGCCGCCGTCAGCGATCATGCCTGGCAGACGTCGCTCGGCCTGCTGGTCGGCGGCGCCTGCTGGGTGACGGCGCTGTCGCACTTCAACGTCACCGTACAGATGTCGACGCCACGCTGGGTGGTCGGCCGCGTGCTTTCGGTCTACCAGACCGCGACCTTCGGCGGCATCGCGCTCGGCAGCTGGGTCTGGGGCGTCGTCGCCGACGCGCATGGCGCCGAAGTCGCCCTGATGGCGGCCAGCGTCGCCATGCTGGCCGGAGGTGCCATCGGCCTGCTCCTGCCGCTGCCGCAGCAGGCGGTGCTCAACCTCGATCCGCTCAACCGCTTCCAGGAGCCGCATCTGGCGCTTGATCTCAAGCCGCGCAGCGGTCCAATCGCCATCATGATCGAATATGTCATCCGTAACGAGGACGTGCCGGAATTCCTCGCCACCATGGCCGAGCGCGGCCGCATCCGCCGCCGTGACGGCGCCCGCAACTGGACATTGGCGCGCGATCTCGAAAATCCGTCGATATGGATCGAGCACTACCACACGCCGACCTGGGTCGAATATATCCGCCACAACAGGCGCGCCACCTACGCGGACGCCGTCATCGGCGAGCGTATAAGGGCGCTGCACAGCGGCAACGAGCCACCGCGCGTCCGCCGCATGATCGAGCGCCCGACGACGGCCGGCACGGCGCTGGTCATGCCGAAGGGGCCGATCGAGCATTAGTGGCTGGCGGTGCGTCCAGTTGGACGAGCAAAATGAAATTGCGGCGCCTGGCCCAATCCGCGAATGCACGAACAGGATGGCCATTGTCGAGAGACGGTTATATCAGTTGATGTGACTATGACCAGTAAGGGGAGACGATGCGTTACATACGTCCGCTTTCAATTGAAGACGCCGCCGGCCTGTTGGCCAGTTCGGCCGGCACGGCCGCCATCCTCGCCGGAGGCAGTGACCTCTTGGTGAGAATGAAGGGCGGCTTTATCGAACCCGACCTGATCGTCGACATCAAGGCGATCGACGGGCTTGGCGAGATCAGGGAAACAGCCGAGGGCTTCAGCATCGGCGCGGCGGTCCCCTGCGCCGTGCTGGGCGAGAACACGGCCCTGCAGAAGGCATGGCCCGGCGTCGTCGAAGCGGCCAAGCTGATCGGCTCGAAGCAGGTGCAGGGACGCTGCACCATCGTCGGCAATCTCTGCAACGCCTCGCCGGCCGCCGACAGCGTGCCGGCGCTGGTGGCCGCTGGCGCCAAGGCGGTGGTCGTCGGCCCGGGAACCAGGCGCACGATTGCCGTGGAAGCGGTGCCGACTGGGCCGGGCAAGACGTCGCTGGCCAAGGGCGAGATCATCGAGGCAATCCTGCTCGACAAACGTCTGCCGCGTTCGGGCGATGCCTATCTGCGTTTCATTCCGCGCACCGAGATGGACATCGCGGTGGTCAGCGCCGGCGTGAACCTGACGCTCGACGAGCAAGGTCGCGTCAAATCCGCCCGCCTGGCGCTGGGCGCCGTGGCGCCGACGGTGGTTCTGGTCGAGGAGGCCGCCGAGGTTCTCATCGGCTCCAAGCTGGACGAAGCCACGCTGGAGAGGCTCGCCAAGGTCTGCTCGGGCGCCTGCCGTCCGATCGACGACAAGCGAGGCACTATCGAATTCAGACGGAAAGTTGCGGGTGTGCTGGCCAAGCGGGCCGCCACGACCGCCTATACACGTGCAGGAGGCAAGTGATGGCCGGTGTAGCAGTATCAACGACAATCAACGGCGACAATGTCGAGTTCCTTTGCCAGCCGGACGAGACGCTGCTTGATGTCCTGCGCGATCGCCTGGGACTGACGGGCGCCAAGGAAGGCTGCGGCACCGGCGACTGCGGCGCCTGCAGCATCATCCTCGACGATCGGCTGGTGTGCTCGTGTCTGGTGCTCGGCGCTGAGGCCGAGGGCCGGCACCTCGAGACCATCGAGGGCATGGCGCATGGCGACAGGCTGCATCCGCTGCAGCAGAAATTCCTGGAGCACGCCGCACTGCAATGCGGCGTCTGCACGCCGGGCTTCCTCATGGCGGCCAAGGACCTTTTGGCCAAGAACCCCGATCCGACCGAGGAGGAGATCCGCTTCGGCCTCGCCGGGAACCTCTGCCGCTGCACCGGCTATGACAAGATCGTGCGTGCCGTTCAGGACGCCGCCATCGTAATGAAACAAGCGTGATGAAGGGAGCATGACGATGAATTTCGATCCGCGTTACTCCGGACGCAATTTCACCTCTGTCGGCACGCGTCCCGTTCGTCCCGACGGCGTCGACAAGGTGACGGGCCGTGCACGCTATGGCGCCGACTTCAACATGGCTGGGCAACTGGTCGGGCGCGTTCTCAGAAGCCCTCATGCGCATGCCACGATCAGGAAGATCGACACGTCGAAGGCGGAGAAGCTCGCCGGCGTCAAGGCGGTGATCACCGCGGCCGACCTGCCCGACCTGACCGACGGCGATGCCGCCATGTACGACATCCTCGACAACTGCATGGCGCGCAAGAAAGCGCTCTATGACGGCCATGCCGTGGCCGCGGTCGCTGCGGTCGATGCCCGCACGGCGAAGCAGGCACTGAAGCTGATCGAGGTCGACTACGAGGTGCTGCCGCATGTCACCGACGTCGACGAGGCGATGAAGCACTCCGCACCCCTGATCAACGACGCCATCTTCACCGAGGGCCTCGAGGAAAAGCCCGTCAAGCCTTCAAACGTCACCAAGCGCACCCAGTACGGCCATGGCGACATCCATGAAGGCTTCGGCCAGGCCGATTTCGTCGTCGAACGCTCCTTCAAGACCGAGCAGACGCACCAGGGCTACATCGAGCCGCATGCCTGCGTCGCCAATGTCAGCTCCGACGGCACCGCCGACCTCTGGGTCTGTACGCAAGGCCATTTTGTCTACCGCCAGCACTGTGCCCAGCTGCTTGGCATGGAAGCCTCGAAGCTGCGCGTCACCTCGTCGGAGATCGGCGGCGGTTTCGGCGGCAAGACCCATGTCTGGGCCGAGCCGGTGGCGCTGGCGCTGTCGCGCAAGGCCGGCCGGCCGGTCAAGCTGGTCATGACGCGCGACGAGGTGTTCCGCGCCTCCGGCCCGACCAGCGCCACCTCGATCGATGTTCGGATCGGCGCCCGCAAGGACGGCACGATCACGGCGGCCGAGGCGACTCTGCGCTATAGCTGCGGCCCCTATGCCGGCATGTGGGCCGAGATCGGCGCCATGACCGCCTTTGCCTGCTACAAGCTCGAGAACGTCAAGACGGTCGGCTACGAAGTGCTGGTCAACCGGCCCAAGACCGCGGCCTATCGCGCGCCGTCGGCGCCGATGGCGGCGTTTGCGGTGGAAAGCGCGGTCGACGAGCTGGCCAAGGAGATCGGCATGGACCCGGTCGAGTTCCGGATCAGGAACGCGGCGCAGGAAGGCACCAGATCGTCCTACGGCCCGGTATATGGGCCGATCGGCATCGGGCCGACGCTGGAGGCGGCGAAGAACCATCCGCACATGAAGGCGCCGCTCGGCAAGAATCAGGGTCGCGGCATGGCCTGCGGCTTCTGGTTCAACTTCGGTGGCCAGACCTGCACCGACCTCAACATCGGCATGGATGGCTCGGTCTCGCTTGCCGTCGGCACGGTCGATGTGGGTGGTTCCCGCGCGTCGCTGTCGCTGGTGGCGGCGGAGGAGCTTGGTATCCCCTATGAGCAGATCAAGACGGTGGTCGCCGATACCTCCAGCCTCGGCTACAACGATATGACGGACGGCAGCCGCGGCACCTTCTCGTCTTCGATGGCGACGATCTCCGCCGCTCGCAACGCCATCAAGGTCCTCAGGCAGCGCGCCGCGCAGATGTGGGACATACCCGTCGACGACGTGGTCTGGGAAGAGGGTCATGCGATTGCCAAGGGCGCGACGCACGGCAACCTCTCGCCGCTGTCGCTGAAGGAGATCGCGGCCGCTTCCGGAAAGACGGGCGGACCCATCGCAGGCCATAGTGAGCTCGTCGCCGACGGCGCCGGCGTTTCGTTCGCCACCCATATCTGCGATATCGAGGTGGATCCCGAGACAGGCTCGACCAGGGTGCTGCGCTACACCGTCGTTCAGGACGCCGGCAAGGCGGTGCATCCGACCTACGTCGAGGGGCAGTACCAGGGCGGTGCCGCGCAAGGCATCGGCTGGGCGCTCAACGAGGAGTATATCTACGGCAAGGACGGGCGGCTGCAGAACCCTGGCTTCCTGGATTACCGCATCCCGGTCTGCTCGGACCTGCCGATGATCGACACGCAGATCCTCGAGATCCCCAATCCTAACCATCCTTACGGGGTGCGCGGCGTCGGCGAGACCTCGATCGTGCCGCCGCTGGCGGCGATCGCCAATGCGGTGTCGAACGCCGCGGGCGTGCGGATGACGCATATCCCGATGTCGCCGCCGCGCATCCTGGCGGCGCTCGAGGCGGAACGGGAAGGCTGATGGTCGAAGTAACGCTCTGGGGGTCGCTCGGCGCGATCGCCGGAGGCAAGAGCAAGGTCGAGATCGAGGCCAAGGATATTCGGGAGCTGTTCAGGAAACTGGCCGAACAGTATCCCGGCCTCGAGCCATACATCGATCGCGGCATCGCCGTCGCCATCGACGGGACGATCTATCGCGACACCTGGTCGAAGGAACTGCCGGAAGGGGCGGAGATTTTTTTGTTGCCGCGGTTGGCTGGGGGGTAGGTGAGGTCGTCGGCATTGCCTAGCATCAAGGTCTCAAACGTCGTTGATGGGGCCGACAACGGACCGGCAGCTTCGAGCCCGCGGATATCGAAAGCGGACATTCACGTCGATGTGGGCATGATCATGATCTGACCCCGAACAGACTGGGAGCGAGGTGCCAAAAGCTTCAACGCCGAAGAGCGATGTAGGTCAAATCAGACGATCCTCATTATGACATCGATATTGCCCCGTGTCGCTTTGGAGTAAGGACAAATCTCGTGCGCTTCATCCACCAGAATTTGTACCATATCGCGCTCCAGACTCGGCACGGCAATATCCAGTTGGACGCTAAGAAAGTGGCCGTTTTCTCCGTAGTTCAGATTCACCTCGGCCTCGATGCTCATCCCTGCAGGCAGCGCGATTTTTCGTTCGTGGGCCGCAGATGTGATTGCGCTTGCGAAGCTGGCCGACCAGCCGGCCGCGAGCAACTGCTCCGGATTGGTGCCGATGCGCGCCGATCCAGGCGTCGATAGCCAGATGTCCAGAAGGCCGTCGGAACTGCGCGAGGCGCCATTTTCGCGGCTGCCCGTGGTTGCGGTCCTGGCCGTATAGACAACCCTTGCGATGTGGCTCATTGGCATTCTTTTGCTGGTAGCGGTAACCGCCGCTTGGGCGGTTGCCGCGAACTCCATCAGGCGTCGACTTCGACAACTGCATCGGCAAAGGCCTGCGGCGCTTCCTGGGGCAGGTTGTGCCCGATGCCGCCGGTGACGACCCGATGCGCGTATCTGGCCGGGAACATCGTGGCGTACACTTTGGCGTCCGGATGCGGCGCGCCATTGGCGTCACCTTCGAGGGTGATCGTCGGCACACCGATGACCGGTGCCTGCGCGAGTCGCTCCTCGAACGCGTCGTATTGCTGCTCGCCGGCGGCAAGTCCGAGCCGCCAGCGATAATTGTGGATCACAATGGCCACGTGATCGGGATTGTCGAAGGCTGCGGCGCTGCGCTCGAATGTGGCATCGTCGAAATTCCACTGCGGCGACGCAAGTTGCCAGATCAGCCTGGCGAAATCCCGTGTGTATTTCTCGTAGCCGGCGCGGCCGCGATCGGTGGCGAAGTAATATTGATACCACCATTGCAGCTCGGCCTTGGGTGGCAGCGGCAGCTTGCCGGCTTGCTGGTTGCCGATGAGGTAGCCGCTCACCGAGACCATCGCCTTGCAGCGTTCAGGCCATAGTGCGGCAATGATGTTCGCGGTGCGGGCGCCCCAGTCGCAGCCGCCAATCGTCGCCTTTTCGATGCCCAGTGCGTCCATCAGGGCGACAATGTCCGCGGCAATCGCAGACTGCTGACCGTTGCGCATCGTGTCATCCGACAGGAATCGGGTCGTGCCGTATCCGCGCAGGTAGGGCACAATCACGCGGTACCCCTTTGCGGCAAGCAGGGGAGCGACATCGGCATAGGTGTGGATGTCATACGGCCAGCCATGTAGCAGGATGACGGGCGGGCCGTCGGTCGGTCCAAGTTCCGCATAGCCGACGCTCAGCACGCCGGCCTCGATCCGCTTCAAGGGCCCAAAGGACGCCGCAGGCTCGCCAGTCGTCTGTTGCGCTTGTGCCGGGCCGATCAGGCCGAACTCAGTGGCGGCGACAGCCATCGCGGCGGCGCCAAAGAACCGACGGCGATCTTGGTCGATCTCATCCGGGATATTGAGTGAATGCATTTGGGAACCTCTATCCTTGCGCGGGCGATCAGCCGAACGTGAATGCAAAGACCTCCACGCCTGAGTCGAGAAACTCGATCTCGAACTGCCGATCGATGATGGGTTTCGATTGTCGGATCAGTTGGTACAGGCGCTGCTCTGTCACTGCGCCTTCGCCCTTTTCATTGACGTCGATGCCGTGAGCCGTGCCTGGCGGCTGTCCGTCGATCAGCACGCGAAATCTCACAGACGTTCCCGGCGCTGCCGGACCCATGACCAGATGAAGGTCGCGCGCGTAAAAACGGTACGCGATGCGGCCATCGGACTTGTTCAGTACGGCGGTTTCTTTCCTTACCGTCCAACTGCCAGACAGCCCCCACTCATTCAGGCGTAGTCGCGCCGGCACGTCGTAGATGTGCGGCGCGTCCAAGACCGCTTCATCGCCGGAGGCAAAATTCTGGGTGCGTTCGTAGCCGAGATAATTTTCCAGAGACTTGAGGGTCTCCCAATCGGCCGCGGCTTCGATGCCGCGGGCATCCACCGACACAGGCTCACGGTCGAATCCGCCGGCGCCAGCCTCAGTCAGCAATTCCTGGATGACCATTTCCGACTGTTGGTATGAGCCCTCGCCAAAGTGGTGATACCGGACGCGTCCTCGCGAATCGACGAAATAGAGTGCCGGCCAGTACTGGTTGCTGAAAGCCCGCCATATGAGATGGTCATTGTCGACGGCGATCGGGTAATCGATCCCCAGGTCTTTCACCGCCCGGTGCACGTTGTTCAGGTCTTTTTCGAACGCGAACTCCGGCGCGTGGATTCCGATCACCACCAGACCATGCTTCCGGTATTTCTCGTCCCAGGTCTGAACGTAGGGAAGCGTGCGCAGCCAGTTGATGCAGGTGTAGGTCCAGAAATCGATGAGGACGACCTTGCCATGCAAAGCCGACGCCGTCAGCGGCGGCGAATTTATCCACTCGTTCCCCACGCCAAGCGAAGCAAGCTCGGATTGACCCTCAAACTGGAGGGAGAAAAGTCCGTGAAGAAACGGAACCCTCATCGGTGCGGAGGCTATCGGCTGAGCCACATTCGTGTCTCCCAGAAAACTGGCAATCGGAGCCCCGATTGCCAGTGCGAGCGCCACGGCGACGAGCAGCTTGGTTGCTTTCATCGACGACGCCTTTTCAGTTTCGATCGATATCGCCGCGCAGACGATTCGGCGGCGCGCTGCGCGCTGAATCCTTCAAAGCGGAAGCTCTTTGCCGGCCTGCTCAGCCACCATGTATTCCGCGTACCAGTCCGGCCAGTTCTCATCGCGCTGGCCGCCGTTGCGCTTCTCGTGCTCGCCGTGGGCCTCCGACGCGCGTCGCAGCGCGGCAGCAAGATCCGCTCCGGAAGCGTAGGTCGTGACATTGGAGTCGATCCGGCCGGGAAAGCGGGTGGTGATTTCCTGCAGCAGCCATTCGTTGCCGTCCGGGTCCTTGAACGTCGCGAACGAGGAGTAGCTGCGCCGCTCGGGATCGCGCCCCTTGACCGCCGGCCTGCCGGGACCTGTGCGGTGAAACGCCTCGCTGACCTCGGCGCCGTGGCCAATGAGCTCGACGCGCGCCGCCTCGATGTCCGACACGACAAGATAAAGTCCGCTTGCCGAGCCGGGCGCCGCCGTCGTGATCCCCGTGCCGAAGTGGATCGAGGCAGGCGAGCCCGGAGGTGTGAACTGCACACCCCGGAACGTATCGCCGACGACGAAATCGCCGTCGAGCCGCCAGCCCAGGCCGCTATAAAAGCTCTTGGCGCGATCGACGTCCGAGACGGGGATGACCACGACCTCGAGCTTCATGTCGAGCGCCTGCTTTTTGAGGGTCCCGGTCGCAGTTTCGCGCTTTTCGTCATGGGGCGTCTTCATGGTTTGAGACATTTGTCGTTCCTTTCGAGTGAGGTGGTTGTTTGGTTTGCCGCAGCGGCCTGAACGCGGCGCGCAACTCGGCAGAAAAGAGCTCCGGCTGCTCCCACGCGGCGAAGTGGCCGCCTTTGTCGACCTCATGGAAGTAGATCAGGTTGGGGTAGGCGCGCCGGGCCCAGGTCTCGGGGGCCCGATAGCCTTCGCCCGGAAAGACCGTGATGGCCACCGGCAGCGAGACTTCGCTGGTCTTTTCAGCGCCGGCAAAAACGGGACTGCGCCCGCCGCCGTACTCCCAGTAAATTCGCCCGGACGAGGTGGCGGTGTTCGTCAGCCAGTACAGCGTGATATCGTCCAGCACTTCGTCAGGCGACTTTTCAGGGTCGCTTTTGTCGTAGGTCCAGCCCGAAAAGCCCGGATGTCCGAGCATCCAAGCGGCGAGCCCTGCGGGGGAGTCATTGATGGCGTAACCGATCGTCTGGGGCCGGGTGCCCATCATCGTGGCGTAGGATCTGTTCCCCATCTTGGCGGCCATGCTGAGCGCATCGAAGGCCGCGCGCTCCTTGTCCATGAGCCCCGCCGGCGCGGGTCCGCCGGCGGCGAGCACCGCGGCAATCTCTGGCGGTACGACAGCCGGCAGGTTGACATGAATGCCGAGCAGGCCTGCCGGGGCCAGACGTCCCATTGCATTCGAAACGGGAGAGCCCCAGTCGCCGCCCTGGGCGACGTAATCTGTGTAGCCAAGGCGCTTCATCAGCTCTGCCCAGGCTCGTGCAATGCGGTCTGTACCCCAGCCAGTATCTGTGGGTTTGCCGGAGAAGCCGAAACCCGGCAACGACGGCAGTACGAGGTCGAACGCGTCTTCCGGGCTACCGCCATGCGCCGTGGGATCGGTGAGCGGGCCGATGGTCTTGAGCAGTTCGAGCACCGAGCCGGGCCAGCCATGCGTCATGATCAGCGGCAGGGCATTGGGATGTTTCGAGCGAACGTGAATGAAGTGGATGTCCACGCCGTCGATCGTGGTCATGAACTGGGGCAGGGAATTCAGCTTCGCTTCCGCTGTCCGCCAGTCGTAGGCCGTGCCCCAATACTCGACGAGCGGCCTGATCTTCGCGAGCTGTATGCCCTGCGACTGGTCATCGACCGTCTCCCGGTCGGGCCACCGTGTCTGCGCAATGCGACTGCGAAGATCATCGAGCGGCGCTTGCGGCACATAGACTTTGAAGGGCCGGATCGAGCGATCCTCAACTGGGTTGGCGGAGGCGGGCGCGGAAAGGATGCAAAGCCCGAATGCCAGCACGGCCGCCAGTTGGTCGAGCCTCATGGCTGCACCGTCTTGTCCGGAGTGTGGAACGTCACCGTTTGTTTGGTGAAGACTTTGCCTTCTGGATCCACCACCTCGATCAGCACCATGTGCTGGCCGCTTGGCATGCCCACCAAGATGATGGTGTTGCTCTGACCGTAGTCCGCCCACGCCCAAGGCAGGTCGTCGACAGTGACGTGCAGATGCCCGACCCGCGGAGACACGTTGCGCGCGGCCGCCCCGCCCACAGGCAGGATGCGCAAGTTCTCCACCCGGTACGGGATGAACACGACGCCGCCGACCAGCGGACCCGGAAGCGGCGGCTCCACGATCAGCTTGGGTGCGGGCTCGTTGTCGATGGGAACGACCGTGCTCTGGGCAAACGCGCCCGTGGCGAGCACGGTGCAAGCCGCGAGTGCGGCGAGCGTCTTGATGAGGGGGTTCATTGCAGTCGCTCCCTTCGGAGGTTCGCTACGCAGCTATCGCTGGGCGGAAGATGACGCGCGTCCGGCGCGCCATCCCCCGCCAACACGTCATGTCTGCAACGTCTTGAATGTTGCGCGCACCTCATCGGTGAAACTCTTCGGCTGCTCCCAGGCGGCGAAATGGCAGCCCTTGTCCGTGCGGCCATAGTGCAGAAGCTTCGGGAACGCCCGTTCGGTCCAACTCTTCGGTGCGGTGTAGATTTCGCTGGGGTTCGCTGTCGCACCGACGGGAATGGTGATGCCCTTGGCGTCGAAGAAGCCGGCCTTCGCCGTTTGCGTATGTTCCCAATAGAGACGCGCCGACGAGATTGCCGTGTTCGTCAGCCAGTAGAACGTGATGTTGTCGAGGATGTCGTCGCGGGTAAGGCCCTCCGGCTCTCCATCGAAGGAGCGGGCGATCAGCGCATAACTGTCCGCATCGTGATCGAGGATCCACGCCGCCAGGCCGGCCGGTGAATCGACGATCCCGTAGAGAGTTTGCGGACGAAGAGCCATCTCGTTGGCGTAGCCCAGGCCGTTTTTGTAGAAGAACGCTACCTGCTCGTAGGCACGCTTCTCGTCGGGGCCAAGATCAGCGGGGGGCGGACCGCCGGAGGCTAGCGCCTTCACGATCTCCGGCGGAATGGTCCCCGGCATATTCGTGTGGATGGCGACCAGCTCGGGAGGTGCGATCAGGGCCATCTGTTCCGTGATGAGTGCTCCCCAATCGCCGCCCTGCGCGACGTAGCGGTCGTAGCCGAGGCGTTTCATCAGCACGATCCACGCCCGCGCGATGCGCCCCGGATCCCAACCGGTTTCGGTGGGCTTGCCGGAAAAGCCGTAGCCCGGCATCGACGGGATCACCACGTCGAACGCGTCGGCCGCGGTACCGCCGTGCGCAGTGGGATTGGTGAACGGATCGATAATCTTTAGGAGTTCGATGACCGAACCGGGCCAGCCATGCGTGATGATGACAGGCAGTGCGCCCCGATGTTTGGATTTCACGTGGATGAAGTGGATGTCGAGGCCGTCGATCTCGGTGACGAAATTCGGCAGCGCCTTCAACCGCGCCTCGCATTTGCTCCAATCATATTCCGTTCCCCAATACTGCATGAGCTTCTGCATCGTGGCGAGTTGCACGCCCTGCGTTGGCCCTACCGTCGCAGGGGTCGACCAGATCCGCCGGGAGGCCTCGTCGGATACGAGCTCGCGCTCGGGCCAGCGCGTAGCGACGATGCGCCGACGAAGCTCGGTGAGCTCCTCCTGCGGGAAGCTAACCGTGAAGGGGCGGATGCCATCGCTGGTTGATGCGGCGGCCTTTTGTGACGGGAGCAGGCTCGCGGCGCCTGCGACGGCGATGCCGACCGCGGCAGTGCCCAAGAGTCGCCGGCGATCCTGGTCGATTGTTTCGGAGGTTCTGGTCGTGTCCATGGGACTCTCCTGGGGTTGATGGATGCGATCTGCACTGCTTGACGTACCCCCGGGAGATGGGATTAGCCCGTTATGCGTCGTGAGCTCTTGTTAGTCGCTGCCCGCCAGCCGCTTTTTTGAGCAGATAGGAGGGGCCAGACAGTGGAGACTCCCTATGGTGCGGGAGCGTTCCTTGACTTAAACTGAGGCGCTGGGTGCAGGCGGCTCCCAAAAGAAGAGACGCCATGACGATAACGGCAAGTCAGGCCAAAGACAGATTGTCGTTTGGCCCTTTCTGCTTGGCTGCGGGTGAAAGGCTCCTGACAAGAGAGGGCGCTCCCGTAGAGTTGGGCTCGCGCGCCCTTGAAATTCTCATCGTCCTGACTTCCGCGCCGAATGAAGTCGTCAGCAAGAAGGATCTGATGTCGCGGGTCTGGCCCGATGTGGTTGTCGAGGAAGGCAGCCTGCGGTTCCACATGACCGGGCTGCGCAAGGCGCTGGGCGATGGAAAGGATGGCGCGCGTTACATCGCGACGCTTCCGGGGCGCGGCTATTGCTTCGTTGCACCGGTCTCGCGATCAAGCACACACGACGAAGCCCCATTCATCGCCGCTGGGTTTCCGCATGCGAATCTTCCAAACCGCTTGAGCAGAATGGTCGGGCGGGATGAGGACGTTCTCAAGCTGTCGGCGCAGCTGAATGCTTCGCGGTTCGTCACCATCGTTGGCGCCGGCGGTGTCGGTAAAACCACCGTCGCGATCGCAGTCGGGCATCATCTGATCGACGCATTTTATGGGGCAGTTCTGTTCGTCGATCTGGGAATGATCGGTGATCCCGGTCTGGTGACGACAGCCGTCGCCTCGATGCTTGGGCTGTCCGTTCAAACAGAAGATGCCACGCCCAACCTAATCGCTTACTTGCGCAACAAGCGGATTCTCTTGATCCTCGATACCTGTGAGCATCTCTTGGATGCGGTGGCGCCTTTGGCAGCAAGCATCGTCGATGCGACGTCACAGGTCCACATTCTGGCAACGAGCCGCGAGGTGCTTCGGGTTGAGGGCGAGCATATCTATCGATTGGATGCGCTTGCCTATCCGCCCGACGAACCTGGACTAACGGCGGCCATTGTCCAGACCTTCCCGGCCACCCAACTGTTCGTCGAACGAGCGGTGGCAGGCGGCGCTCGTTTGGACGTCAGCGATGCGGAAGCCCTGCTCATCGCAAGCATCTGTCGAAAGCTCGACGGCGTGGCGCTCTCGATCGAACTGGCGGCCAGGCGCGTCGAATCCTATGGGCTGCAACAGACCGCCGCGCTTCTCGATCAACGCCTGACACTGCTGTGGCTCGGTTCGCGGACCGCGCCGCCGCGTCAGCAAACCCTGCAGGCGACACTAGACTGGAGCTTGGGGCTCCTGACCGACCTTGAGCGCGTGGTGCTTCGCAGGCTCGCTGTATTCGTCGGTCATTTCACGCTCGATGCCGCACTGGAGGTGGTGACGAGCGCGACCCTCGACCGATCGACCGTCCTTGGCGCCATGGACAGTCTTGTCGCCAAATCGATCGTGGCGACGCGTCCGGTCGGAGCAATGATGCGCTACAGGCTCCTCGATACGACGCGCGCCTACGTTCTCGACATCCCGATCGATGACGCCGAGGCTGCCGATCTGGCAGTGCGCCACGCCGCCTACTATCGGAGATGGCTGGAGCAGACCGGGATCGAGTGGCCAAGCCTGGCGACCGGTGAGGAGCGGGCGCCTCACTTCGCCGCCATCAACAATGTCCGGGCTGCCTTGGAATGGTGCTTCGGCGACAGCGGAAACGCCGACATCGGCGTCGGACTCGCCACCGCTGTCGCGCCGGTTTTCCTGGCAATGTCCTTGTTACCGGAGTGTCATCGCTGGTCTGAAAGAGCAATATTCGCTTTCGACGATGCCGCCCGCGGCGGACTTGACGAGATGCATCTTCAGGCAGCCCTCGGCGTGTCCTTCATGTTCATGCGGGGAGGACGCGACAGGGCGCGCGTAGCTCTGGAGAGGAGCCTGGCGATCGCCGAGGAGCGCGGCAATCCGCTGGACCGGGTGCGTCTGTTGGGGCCGCTCAACATGTTCCATCTGCGGACGGGCAATTTCGCAACCGCCCTTGAGTTTGCAAGGCGTTGTTCAGCCACAGCCGCGACCTTGGACGACTCGGTCGCCAGCGCGCTGGCACACTCGATCCTGGGCATCTCGCTCCACCTGCGAGGCGACCTCGCGCAGGCCCGCGCAGAGCTGGAGGCGGCGCTCGACCGTGGGCCGCGCTCCCAGCGGACCACGACGATCTATCTGGGCTTCGAAGGCAAAATCCTGGCCAGGGCCATCCTGGCGAGGAACCTTTGGCTACAAGGCCATCCGGATCAAGCCATGGCACACGCCCGACAGGCCGTCGAAGAGGCTGCCGCCATGGATCATTCTCTAACGTTGGCGATCGCGTTGATCTGGGCGATATCGGTCTTCCTTTGGACCGGCGACCTGAAGAGCGCCGAGGCGTACATAGATATGCTCATCGCTCGCGCGGAATCCCATTCCATGACTCCTTACCTGCTGGTCGGTCGGGGCTTCAAAAGCGAAGTCGCGATCCGTCACGGCGATGCAAAAAGCGGCGTCGAGGGCCTGCAGACATCTCTTCAGAAGCTCCACGCGGCGCCTTATGAATTGCTCACGACGCCGCTCAATCTCTCGCTAGTTAGGGGACTGTCCGCGACCGGTCAGGTTGATGAAGCCATTGCGTTGATCGACGAGTCGCTTGGTCAAGTCGAACAGAACGGCGATCAATTGTACCTCCCGGAGTTGCTCCGGATGAAGGGAAGCCTCATTCTCCAGTCGGAGCGCAACCGTGATGAAGCTGCCGCCTACCTCATGCAGGCACTGGAGTTGAGCCGAAGTCAGCGCGCACGGGCATGGGAGTTGCGAACCGCAACCGACATGGCGACGCTGATGGCCGGGCGAAGGGAGGCGGATAGCGCTCGCGAGCTCTTGCAACCAGTCGTGGAGCATTTCGTTGAGGGCCAGGACACTGCGGATGTTAAGGCTGCCGAGCACCTTCTAGCTACGCTGAAGTAGCAATCGTCAACGAAACTTCTTTCACTGATGATGACCTCTGCTTTGGGAGTAAAGTTGCTTGGCCTGTGAATTTCGTGATGGCCGCTTTTGGCGAAGGAACGGCGCTGTCGTAGTGACTGGTATTGGGCGCAAAGCGGCCGGTCATGCCAGCCTGAACTGCACTGCAGGCACACGCGATTTCCGACGCCGAACCTCACATACCGAAGGGCTACCCCGCCCCCCCTACGCCCCCAGCGTCGGCTCCGTATTCACCTCCAGCGCCTCTTCCGCCTCGTCGTCCTCGCCGAGAATCTCCCTGTGTGCACCCCCGCGCCCGGCCTATCCAGATCGGGTCGATCAGATGGTCGCGGCGGGTAGTGTTGGGGTGGATACCCAGCCCGCCGCGCCTGTTCAACTCAATCACAGCTTTTCACCGCCTTCAGCGCTTCGGCGCGGGACGGTTTGTCCGCGATCCGTCGAACAGACGCGTAGAACCTTGGATAGTCGCCGGAACACAGGTCGAACAGGCGGAGAAATGCCGGAACCTGTTCGCCGTAGACGGAAGTCGCGGCGAGCTTGGCGTTGTTGATCGGCGTATCGAACCAGCGGTCGTATCCCCGGTATCCGGCCCAGCGCCGGTCGCGCATGTGCCGGTAGCGCATCCGCAGCCTGTCGATCGCCGCTGCCTTGGCGGCCGCCATCTGCTGCGGGGTACGGGGACCTCCATAGATCTGGGCCAGCTCGTCGCGCGTTTTCGCCACCAGTTTGAGAAAATCGGCGTTGCGCTTGCGAGCGACTTCGTAGCGGCGCAATCCTGCCCGATCGCCGGCGGCGCGGAGCCATTTCCTTGTGCCGGTGGTTTCGACGGCAACCGCGAAAGCCTCGTTGAACGCGGAATCGCCCTCCACATAGAGGCGCTGATGCGCCAGTTCATGGAAGACAAGGCTTGCGAGATAGGTGTCGTCCTGACCAAGCATGGTGCTGAGCAGCGGGTCGCTGGACCAGCCCAGCGTGGAATAGGCGGTGATGCCTGTGACGTAGACGTCCAGCCCCTGTCTCTGAAGCGCGACAGCGCTGTCCGTCGCGGATTTCCGGGAGAAGTAACCCCGGTACGGAACGCAGCCAAAAACCGGAAAGCACCATGTTTTCGGCGCGAGCGAGAATTGCGGCGCGGCAAAAACGGCCCAGGTCACAGCGTCCCGGTGGATGTCGACGTAGCTGCGGTAGCTGCTGTTATCAGGCAGAGCCAGTTCATCTGTCGCGAATTGTCTTATGGCGCTCGCCGACGTCAGCTTGCTGCGCAATGCCCTGGGCGTCGAAGGATCACGGATCAGTCTTCCAATATTCTTGCGCGCCGCCATGATCCGTACATGACCCTCCAGCGACTGCGCGTAGTAGGAAATGCTTGTGCAGCCGGCCACCCCGAACGCCATGGTCAGCGCGGCCAGTATTCGAAGAACGCGCCTCACAGTCGCCCCACCGCTTGCTTGTCTGCCCATGCAGCTCCCGTTCTCAAACAGAGCACCGATCTTCGTCAAGCAGACACCGGCCCAAAGTTACCGCACTCTTCGCCCGCCCCGACAACCGCATATGAGATTCTTGCGAGGAGGCCCCCACCCTAACCTTCCCCACAAGGGGGGGAACGCTGCCGCGCACCTTTACGTCCTCCTTGGCATTGAAAGGCATGCAATTTGCCGAGGTCAGCGCCAACAGAAGTTTCCCTCCCCCTTGTGGGGAGGGGTTAGGGGTGGGGGTACTCGTAGAGCGAAGACCTTGGTTGCCCTATGCGATTGCCCTGCTACACCCCCACCGTCGGCTGCGTATTCACCTCCAGCGCCTCCTCCGCCTCATCCTCCTCGCCAAGCACCTCGCCCTTCACCCCCAACGGCCGCCCTATCCAGATCGGGTCGACCAGATGGTCGCGCTTGGGGTTGGTGGTGTTGGGGTGGATGAGGATGCTCAGGCCGCCGTGGTTCAGCATCAGCCATGGAACCAGCGTAGCGAAAATCCCGGTGGCGAAGGAGACCTGGTACATGGCCTGCTGATGCGGGCCGACTTTCTCGTCGCGCCAATTGCCCAGGCGCACGCGGAAACGCTCGCCGATACGCAGGCGCAGCCATTCGGCATGCTGCCGCTCGGCCCGCCCGTCATAGTAGATGTGCGCGTGATAGCTGGCAATTTCCGAAAGCGGCCTTGGACTGGCGGCGTCTTCGTTCACCTTGATGCTCTCCTTCGATGATTACCGGCAGACCCGAAGCATGGAAGGTCGACCTTGTCGAGGCTGCGTTGATGCCGCCTCTCGCAGGGGAAACCGGGACAACCGTCTCACTACCATTGATGACCAAGACTTGGCCTGTCACGTGCGCTACCCCTCGCCCGACAGATCGCGCCGGGCCTTGTCGAGTTCCTCGGCATAGCGCCGCATCAGATGGCCTTCGGTCAGCAGCCCGACCACCTTGCGGTCGGTGAAATCCTCGACCACCGCCAATTCCTCGGCGCCGGCGCGCTGAAAAGTCTCGGCGGCCGATTGCACGTTCATGCTCGGCACCAGCACCGCGTCCTTGAACTTGACGAAGGACAGCACGGGCATCTCGTCGTCCGACAAATGGCTGTGCAGTTCGGCGACGATCAGCACGCCGACATAATGCAGGTCGGCGTCGACGGCGATGACGCGCTGCGAGGCACCGAGCGGCATCTGCTTGCGGAATTCCGCAAGCGTCGTCGAGGCGTCGATGGTGCGGACATCCTTTCGCATCATCGAGCCGACAGTCAGGCTGCGCAGCCGACATCATGCGCGCTGCGGATGGTTTCGCCGCGCAGGTGAAAACGCCATGTCGAGAAGGAATAGCCGAAAGTTTCGCGCACCAGGATCGCCGCCATGAGCGAGGCGGCCAGCACCACGCCGGTCAGCGTCAGGTCACGAGTCGATTCCAGCGCCAGGAAGGTCATCGTCAACGGGCCGCCGACGACGCCTACGGCGAGCGAGGTCATGCCGACGACGGCGGCGACGGCCGGGTCGATGCCGGTCGCCGGCGAGACGAACGCCATCGCGCCGGCAAACATCTTGCCGAGCAGCGCGCCGAGGAACAGCGAGGCAAAGAACAGGCCGCCGCGGAAGCCGGAGCCGAGCGAGATCGCCGACGCCGCCAGCTTCAGCACGAAGACGCTGGCCACCACGGCCAGCCCGTAATTCATTGCGAATTCGCGGTGCAGCGCGCCATGGCCGCTGGACAGGACCTGCGGGGTGACCAGGCCCATCAGCCCGACCATCACGCCGCCGATGGCTGGGCGCAGCGAGGCGTCGATCGACAGCCGCGCAAAGACGCGCTCGATCTTGCTCACCAGATGCATGATGGCGATGGAAGCGCCGCCGCCCAGAAGCCCGAGCAGCATGAACGGCAAATACTGGCTGACGGTGAGCGCCGGCAGACCGGCGAGCTCCAGCGGAAACGGCACGCCGCCGAACACCTCGGCGGTCAGCGAGGCTGAGATCGCGGCGGCCATTACCGGCGCGACATTGGCGACCGAGTAGATGCCGATGACCAGCTCGAAACCGTAGAAGGCGCCGGTCAGCGGCGCGTCGAAGGCGGCGGCGATCGCGCCGGCGGCACCGCAGCCGACCAGGATGCGGACATCGTTGCGGCGCATCCTGAACAAGCGCGCCAGCCGCGACGCCAGGCCCGAACCCACCTGCGTATAGCCGGCCTCGAGCCCGACCGAAGCGCCGAAGCCGCTCGAGATCATCGTCTGCCCGGCGATGATGAAGGTGTCGGTCAGCGACATGCGGCCGCCGTAAAGCGCATTGGCTTCGATCGGATCGACCGGCGTGCGGAACTTCCGCTTTCTCAGCCAGATCACCGTCAGCCCGAGTAAGATGCCGCCGATCGCCGGTATCAGCGCCTGCTCCGGCCTTTGCAGCGAAAACATCGCCGAAAGCCGACCGCCGGGCTGAACGCCGAACATAAGCCCATGCAGGACCTGCACCAGTCCGCTCATGCCGGTGACCAGCGCACCCGCCATCACCCCGACCAGGGCCGCCAGAATGACCACGGCAATGCCGCGTGCCTCGAGCAGCGGGATAGATCTGATCAGCACCGCGCGCAACCGGCGGGCATAGACTTGCGGTTCGTTTCTGGGCGGTTCGTTTCTGGAAAGCACCGGGCGGCTCGCCGATATCCAAGGGGGAGTGGTGCCTGATACGCCCGGCAACATCGCATGGCAACATGCCGGCCGCCAAGGTGTCATGCCCGCGTGATGCTGCGGCGATAAACCCCATCTTCATCTCGGCGAGCCGCGTTGACGTAAACGTCAACCCGAAGCTATATGCGCCGGCGACCGTGATCGCGAAATGCGCAAGACGGCGACTTCGGCCAGATCGAAGTGTCCCGGGTCGAAGTGCCAATGTGCGACAAACGCAACGAGACGAGGAGAACCGCCATGGGCGTTCAGGAGATTGCCGACAAGATCAGCGCGCGCGTGGCGAGCGCCGGGTTCGATCGCTCCGTGAAATTCGACACCGGCAGCGACGGCGTCATCGTCATCGACGGCGCCGATGTCTCGACCACCGATGCGCCGGCCGATTGCACGATAAAGCTGTCGCTCGACGATCTGGACTCGCTGATCTCAGGCGATCTCAACCCGACCATGGCTTTCATGTCCGGCAAGATAAAGGTCGAAGGCGACATGAGCGTCGCCATGGCGCTCAGCCAGTTGATCGGCTGATCCACTCCGGTCGGGGATGAAAACAAGCCGCCGTGCAATGGGCGGCTTGTTTCAGATCCGTCACGCAGCGAGCGGCAGCCGCGGAGCCTTCAGCTTGCGCCCGGCCGCCTTCAGCGTGCCTTGCGCGCCGTCGAGCGCGCCTTCCACCAGTTCCAGCGCCAACAAGCGGTGCCGTTCGTAAGGTCCCGGCATGGCCAGAGGGCCGGTCTTCGCGGCCGAAAACCCGAAGCGCTCGTAGTAGGGCGCGTCGCCGACCAACAGGATCGCCGCATGGCCAAGGCGCTCGGCCTCAGTGACCGCGTGGTGCATCAGCGCCGAGCCAATGCCGGCATTTTTCAGCGCCGGGTCGACCGCAAGCGGGCCGAGCAGCAACGCTGCCTTGCCACCTTCGCCCAGCACCACGTCCCACAGCCGTACCGTGCCGGCAACAGTGCCCGACGCGTCGCGCGCGACAAAGGCCAGGCCCTCCGACGGCCGGCGGCCGCGCCGCAGCTTTTCCGACGACTTCTTCCGGCGCTTCGGCCCCATGGCGCGATCGAGCAAAGCCTCGCGCGATGCAATATCTGCCGCAGTTTCGGCGACGATCGCAAAAGCGCCGGTTATCTCCCCCCTTGAGGGGGAGATGTCGCCGCAGGCGACAGAGGGGGTCGGCACGTCCTGACGCGACACCCTATCGTGGACGAAGAACGTCGGCGCTTCACGCGCGGCGACCCCCTCTGGCCACTTCGTGGCCATCTCCCCTTCGAGGGGGGAGATTCCCGCGGCGCCTTCAACAATGAAATCTACAATGTCCATTTCCGCGATCCTTCACGAGCGGAGATCTGTTCCACAGGCGAACCCGGGCGGGCGACAGGCGCCCACCTCGGGGTGATCTGAGGGCCGAAGCCGTCAGATCACGTAGGATCGGAGAGGCTCGAAGCCGTTGAAGGCGACCGAGGCGTAGGTCGTGGTGTAGGCGCCGGTGCCCTCGATCAGCACCTCGTCGCCGATGGTCAGCGACAAGGGCAGCGGATACGGCGTCTTTTCATACATCACGTCGGCCGAATCGCAGGTCGGGCCGGCGAGCACGCAAGGCGCGGTCTCGCTGCCGTCATGCGCGGTGACGATCGGATAGCGGATCGCCTCGTCCATCGTCTCGGCGAGACCGCCGAACTTGCCGATGTCGAGGAACACCCAGCGCACATTGTCGTTGTCGGCCTTCTTCGAGATCAGCACGACCTCCGATTTGATCACTCCGGCATTGCCGACCATGCCGCGGCCCGGCTCGATGATCGTCTCGGGGATGGCGTTGCCGAAATGCTTCCTGAGCGCCGAGAAGATCGCCTGGCCATAGGCCTGCGCCACCGGCACATCCCTGAGATAGCGGGTCGGGAAGCCGCCGCCCATATTGACCATCTTCAGCACGATGCCTTCGTCGGCCAGCGTCGCGAACACCTTCTTGGCATCGGCCAGCGCGCGATCCCAGGCAGTCAGGTCGGTCTGCTGCGAGCCGACATGGAACGACACGCCATGGGCGTCGAGGCCGAGCGCCTTGGCATGGCGCAGCACGTCGACCGCCATCGCCGGCACACAGCCGAACTTGCGCGACAGCGGCCATTCGGCGCCCTCGCCATCGGTCAGGACGCGGCAGAACACACGGGCGCCGGGAGCGACGCGTGCGATCTTCTCGACTTCCTCGACGCAGTCCACCGCAAACAGCTTGATGCCGAGCTGGTAGGCGCGCTGGATGTCGCGCTCCTTCTTGATGGTGTTGCCGAAGGAGATGCGGTCCGCCGGCGCACCGGCGTCCATCGCCATCTCGACTTCGGCAACGGAAGCGGTGTCGAAGGACGAGCCCATCGCAGCAAGCAGGCGCAGGATTTCCGGCGCCGGATTTGCTTTCACCGCATAGTAGATCTTGGAATCGGGAAGCGCCTTCTCGAAGGCGCGGAAATTGTCGCGCACGACATCGAGGTCGACGACGAGGCACGGGCCGTTCGGGCGTCGGGTGGCGAGAAAGTCAAGGATGCGCTGGGTAGCCATCGGTCTCTCCATCAGCGCCTTTCGGCGCGCACAAAGGCTTGCGGACGCGGGCTCTCGGCCCCGCGAACACGCGGTGGACAAAGGCGGGACGTCAAATCCATGGAACCAGCCGGTGGAGACCCCGGAACCATGAAGCGCCGTCTCGCGGCGGTGAACCTTGGCCTTGCCCGGCCTCGGTTCGCTTTGTCTGCCTTGGCTTGGATGGGAGACCCGTCCGCACTGCCGGCAATGAAGGTGTGCCTCTTCAGTAACCCCGGTCTTTGGACGACCGGCAGAACACCAGAAAGGCCCGCACCGTCGTTGCTTCAAGGTGTCCTCGGTTGGCGGTTGGCCGCTAAACCGACTGGAGGGGTTGGCTCCAGTTACCTTACCGATTGCCCTCACCATTCGAGGATCGGCGGACACCCACAGGCACGTGCGACTTTGGGCAAGCGCGATATAAGATCGAAAGATTTCACAATCAATAAAAATCGTATGGCAGGTTGTAAAATTTGTGGCATCGAACAATGCTGCGGCAACCAGAAGAAAAATGCTGCGGCAAGCACATCCGGATATCGAACGCATGACAGGCACTCGCGGCCCGCTGAACGCTTTTCTCGACCTTGACCCAATCCCTGTAGCCAATGCGCAATCCGGCCCGCTTGCCGGCTTGCGGCTGGCTGTCAAGGACATCTTCGACGTCGCCGGCTACCGCACCGGCTGCGGCAACCCGCAGAAGTACCGGGACGCTTCACCGGCCATGGCGACCGCGCCGGCCGTCCAGGGGCTGCTTGATTCGGGCGCGCGCTTCCTCGGCAAGACGCAGACCGACGAACTCGCATTTTCCCTGCTTGGGTTGAACGCGCATTTCCCGTCGCCGGTCAACCCGGCAGCACCCGACCGCGTCACCGGCGGGTCGTCCTCCGGTTCCGCCGCAGCAGTCGCCGGCGGGCTCGCCGACATTGCAACCGGATCGGACACCGGCGGCTCGATCCGAGCGCCGGCAAGCTTCTGCGGCCTGATCGGCCTCAGGACGACGCATGGCCGCATCTCGCTCGACGGCGCCATGCCGCTGGCGCCTTCGCTGGACACGTTCGGCTGGTTCGCAAGCGACATCATCATCTACGAAAAGGTCGGCACGCTGCTGCTCGGCGACGATCCGCATTCCCACGAACTGGCACGCCCGCTTGCCCTCGATGCGCTGGACGGCCTCGTGCTCGGCCCGCACGAGGCCGATGAATATCGCGCCATGGTCCGCGGTGTCGCTTCGGTGCTGGGTGCGCCGCGCACCGTCGGCCCGCTGTCGCATTCCACCGACGATCTCTATTGGTGCTTCCGCAAGCTGCAAGGCTATGAAGCCTGGCAAAGTCACGGCGCCTGGATCGCCGGCGGCGAGCGCATGCTGGGACCCGGGGTCAAGGAGCGTTTCGAGCACGGCGCGACCATCGACGCGGCAACCGCACAACGTGAAACGGAACGTCGCGTTTCGTTTCGCCTCGAGCTTGCCGGCCTACTTGGCGATGACGGCGTTCTTGTGCTGCCGACCGCTCCGGGTGCCGCGCCGCTCAAGGCCGCGTCATTCGACGATTTGCAGGCCTATCGCGAACGCGCGCTGAGATTGCTGTGTCTTTCCGGCCTGTCTGGCTTTCCGCAAATCACGCTGCCGCTCGGCAAGGTCGACGGGGCGCCGTTCGGCCTTTCGCTGCTCGGTCCGAAGAACAGCGACCGGCAGTTGATTGCGCTGGCCGCCCGCATCCTTTCAGCCCACCAAGGAGGCGCATGACATGGATACGCTGACCCGCATGCGCGCCTTCATCGACGTGGTCGAGGCCGAAGGCTTTTCGGCGGCGGCACGCAAGATCGGCCGCTCCAAGGCGCTGCTGTCAAAATATGTGCGCGAGCTGGAGGACGAGCTCGGCGCGCTGCTGCTCAATCGGACCACCAGGCAGTTCTCCCTGACCGAGGCGGGCCACACCTATTACCGGCGCGCCTCGGAGATCGTGCGCGAGGTCGACAGCCTTGCCGATGCGGTGCGCGAATCCTCCGGCGACGTGCGCGGCAGGATCAAGCTATCGGCGCCGCGCACTTTCGCCGACGCGCCGATCGGCCAGTCGCTGATCGACTTCGCCAAGCAGCATCCCGATATCGTACTCGACGTTCAACTCGACGACCGTTTCGTCGATCTGGTCGAGGAGGGCTTCGATCTGGCGGTGCGCATTTCGCGGCTGGAAAATTCCTCGTTGATCGCCAGGCGCCTGGCGCCGTTTTCGGTGCGGCTTTGCGCGTCTCCCGAGCTGATCGCCAAGCACGGCATGCCGGTCAGGCCGCAGGATCTGGCCCGCGTGCCTTGCATTATCGACACCAATGGCCGCTGGCTGACCAACTGGCCTTTCAAGGGCGACAGCGGCGATACGGTGAGCGTTTCGGTCTCCGGCCCGATGGAGGTCAACAGCCCGATGACGGCAAGGGCGGCGGCCGTGGCGGGCTTGGGGTTTTCCATCCTGCCGGATTTCATCGCCGCGCCCGACATCGAAAACGGCAAGCTGGTGACTGCGCTGGATGACCGCATCCTGCCTGGTGGCGGCATTTTCGCCGTCTATCCGCACCGGCGCTATCTGCCTGCGAAAGTTCGCGTTTTCGTCGACTTCCTGGTGCAGTGGTTCAAGGCGCTGGACAACGCATGAGCTTTCAGCCGCCTTGCGGTCCCATTTTCGCCCCCTTTCTGGTAACTGTCGGCAATTCACCGAAGCCGATTGAATCGCGACCGAGAATGCACCTGAAACAGCAAGCCATCATGCTGGCTTCGGCCTTGACCGCGACGTTTGCCGCCGTCGGACCGGCTGAGGTGCATCCCCACGTCTTCGCCGAAGCCCGCCTCGAAGTGGTCCTGGGCCCGGATCACCAAACTGTGAAGGCATTGCGCCATGTCTGGCGGTTCGACGATTTGTTTTCGAGCACGGTGATGATGGAGTTCGACAAGAATTCCGACCTGAAGCTCGACGACAAAGAGCTGAAGGATGTTGCCGACACCGTCCATGCCTCGCTTGCCGAATTCAACTACTTCCAGCTCGTCACCGTCGACGGCAAGGACGTGGCAATGACCCCGCCGCCGCATTTGATGGCCAATTTCGATAATGACCAGCTGATCATCCTGTTCGAATCCGAACCGAAGGTGCCGATCAAACTTAGCGGCAAGATCGATATCGGCGTCTACGATCCGACCTTCTACACCGCGATCGATTTCACCGAGGATGCCAATCTGCAGGTCGATGGCTTGCCGCCGGCCTGCACCAGCAAGGTTGTCCGCCCCAACCCGGACGAGGCGATCGCCGAGAACCAGAAGACCCTGACCGAGGCCTTCTTCAACGATCCGACAGGTACCGACATGAGCAAGATCTTTGCCACCAAGCTCGAACTGACCTGTCAGCCGGAAGGATAGATCCAGTGGCGAAACCGTCCCTGCGTTTGGCATTCGGTCTTGTGGCCGCCGCCTTTGTGATGACGCACTTTCTCGGCTCCGCCCACGCCCAGAGTTCGCTGGGCATCGGCACCAATGACGGCATGGCTCCAACCGCCACCGGCCCGTTCGCCCACATCCTGATGTGGATCAATCTGCGCCAGCAGGAATTCTATCATGCGCTTGCCGGCGCGATGAAGGCGATGCGCCAGGATGGCAGCAAGCTGTGGCTGCTCATCGGCCTGTCCTTTGCCTATGGCATTTTCCACGCCGCCGGCCCCGGTCACGGCAAGGCGGTGATCTCGTCCTACATGGTGGCCAATGAGGTGGCGCTCAAGCGCGGCATCATGCTGTCCTTCGTCTCGGCCCTGCTGCAGGCGCTGACCGCGATCGTGGTGATGCTGCTCGCCTATTTCGTGTTGCGCGGCACCGCGATATCGATGACCGACGCCGCATGGTTCCTCGAAATCATGAGCTATGTCTTCGTCACCCTGTTCGGCGCCTGGCTGCTGTGGCGCAAGGCCGGCCCGGCCATCCTTCGCCTGTTCGGCGCAAGCCCCGGCTACAGCCTCTCGGCTGCCCATGCCGGCCATTCACATGCCGGCCATTCACATTCCGCGCATGCCCATGCGGCACATTCCCACGCGCTTCATCCGCATGACCATCATGACCACGGCGCACACGACCACGCCCATGCTGCGCACGATCACCACAGCCATGCCGCGGGCGAGGTCTGCGAGACCTGCGGGCACTCGCATGCGCCCGACCCGGCGCTGCTTTCCGGCGATCGCTTCGATTGGCGCACGGCCTGGTCGGCTGTCGCTGCCGTCGGCATCCGCCCCTGCTCCGGCGCGCTGATCGTGCTGAGCTTCGCCTTGCTGAACGGGCTATGGTTCGGCGGCATCCTGTCGGTGCTGGCCATGGCCCTCGGCACCGCAATCACCGTCTCGGCTCTGGCGACGCTTGCGGTGACCGCGAAGAACTGGGCGGTGTATTTCGCCGGCGACGGCCGCATGGGCAACCGCATCCATTCCTTCGTCGAGATTGGCGGCGCCGCCTTCGTCTTCCTGTTCGGCCTGCTGCTGCTTTCGGCCAGCCTGACTGGCGCCTGACCTCGTTGCGTCCGATCGGGGCGCTTTAGCTAGGGATATTGCCGCCCAACTCGTCCTCGATATGGACGCGTATGATCTCGTCGAAGCTCGTTTCGGCGGCAAAGCCAAGCTCCCTCGAGCGCCGCGCCTCGAAGCGTGTCGGCCAGCCCTTGACGATCGCCCAGATCGTCTCGTCGGGTTCCTCGCGGATCAGTTTGACCGCCTTGGCGCCGGCGACACGCTCCAGCGCTTCGATCTGCTCGCCGACGCTGACGGCGACGCCCGGCATCGTCAGGTTGCGGCGCGGCCCGACGGCGGCGCCGTCGATCTGAGCCGCATGGATCAGGAAATTCACCGCCGAACGCGGGCTGGCGTGTGTGTGGACGACGGAGCGCGGCACCGGCAGGATCGCTTCATGGCCGCTCAGCGGTTCGCGGATGATTCCGGAGAAGAAGCCCGAGGCCGCCTTGTTCGGCTTTCCCGGCCTGACGCAGATGGTCGGCAGCCTGATGCCGATGCCGTCGAAGAAACGGCGGCGCGTATAGTCGGCAAGCAGCGCCTCGCCGATCAGCTTCTGCGTGCCGTAGGAGGTCAGCGGCGTCGGGTGGAACTCGTCCGGAATGACGTCGGGAAACGGGGCGCCGAACACGGCGATCGACGAGGTGAAGACAACGCGCGGCGCAAACCCCGCCAGCCTTATGGCATCGAACAGCGCCCTTGTGCCGTCGAGATTGACGCGGTAGCCGAGATCGAAATTGGCCTCCGCCTCGCCCGACACCACGCCGGCGAGATGAAAGATCACGTCGGGGCGCAGCGCGACCAGATTTGCGGTCGCTCCCGGTGCGGCAAGGTCGCCGGTGTGGGGGGTAATGCCGACACCTTCGAGCACCGGCGCTTGCGGCGGCACGATATCGTGAAGATCGAGCGCGGCGATCCTGCGGCCGCCGAGCGCCCCGTCCTTGGCCAACCTGGCGATGAGTTTGCGGCCGACCATGCCTGCCGCGCCGGTAATCAGAATGCGCATGTCACTTTCCCTTTTTGCGCTGGCTGCGGCTACGCAGCCAGAACACGACGAAGATTGCCACCATGAAGATCGCCGCGACGACGCCGGCAAGAACCGTCGAGATATTGCCGACCGCCAGCATCACTGTTGGAAGATAATAGGCTGCGATGCCGAACAGCAGCAAAACCCAGGCGGCGCCGATCGCCGCATTGCGGGTGTCGCGGTCCATCACGCGACCCCAGGGCGGCGAGAGTTCATGTCGATCGTTGCCAATGCCCAGAACTCCCGAAGTCAGTGATAATGGCCGCGGTGCGGTGCCGTGTCATGCGCATGCTCGTGCTCGTCATCATGCTCATGTCTGTCTGCACATTGACCGAATTCCGGTTCGACCGTGGCATGGGCTATGCCATGTTCCGCCGCAAGCCGCTTCTTGATCGCGCTTACCGCCATATGCGCGTCGACGCCGTCGTTGAGGCAGGCATGCAACGTCGCCATGTTGCTGGAGCCGTCGAGCGACCAGACATGCATGTGATGCACCTCGCGCACGCCCTTGACCGAGCCTTCGATGTCCCTCGCGATCAGGTCGCGGTCGAGGCTTGCAGGCACGCCTTCGAGCAGGACGTGGGCAGCCTGGCGCATCAGCGACCAGGCCGTGGACAGGATCAGCAGCGAGACCAGGACCGACAGGATCGGATCGATAGGTGTCCAGCCCGTCGCCAGGATCACCAGCGCCGCGACGATCGCCGCCGCCGAGCCAAGCAGATCGCCGAGCACGTGCAGGATGGCGCCGCGCATATTCAGGCTGCCGCGGTCGCCGCCGTGCAGCACGTAGAACGAGCCGAGATTGACCAGCAGGCCGGCGATCGCGACGACCAGCATCGGCCCGCCGAGCACCGGAGCCGGCGCTAGCAAGCGGCCCCAAGCCTCGTAGACGATCCACAGCGCAATGGCGAAGATGGCGATGCCGTTGGTGTAGGCGACCAGCGTCTTGACCCGGCCGAAGCCGTAGGTGAGGCGCACGGTCGCCGGCCGGCTCGCAAGATGAAAGGCATACCAGGCCAGGCCGAGCGCGACGCAATCGGCAAGCATATGGCCGGCATCCGCCAGCAGCGCCAATGAGCCGGTGAAGATGGCGCCCAGCGTCTCCGCAACCATGAAGCCGGCGGTCAAGCAAGCAGCGATCAGCACGCGCTTCTTGTCGGTCGAGCCGTGCACATGACCTGCGCCATGGCTGTGGTCGTGGCCCTGCGCAGCATGGTCGTGGGTATGGGCCATCTTTGAGCTCCCGCTAGAGCCTGATCCATCCCGGCAGACTCGGGAAGGCTCTGTCTTCATGTTTGAGCATGATCTTATCCGAAAACCGGCGTCCACTTTTCGGGATCATGGTCAGGCGCCGAACTCAGCGCGAAAATCCTCGAGCCGTCGCTTCTGCCGGCCGTCGCTGTCGAAATTGGCCGGATCGAGCCATGCCTCATAGGCTCTGCGCAATGCCGGCCACTCCTTGTCGATGATCGAGTACCACGCGGTATCGCGGTTTTCGCCCTTGACCACAAGATGCTGGCGGAAAATGCCCTCGAACTTGAAACCGAAACGTTCCGCCGCGCGCTTCGACGGCTCGTTGCGGTTGTTGCATTTCCATTCGTAGCGGCGATAGCCAAGCTCATCGAAGATGTATTTCATGAATAGGAACTGCGCTTCCGTCGCCGCCGGCTTACGCGAGATCAGCGGACCCCAATAGATGTTGCCGATCTCGATCACGCCATAGGCGGCGTCGATGCGCATCAGCGTCTGGCGTCCGGCAATTTTTCCGCTGGCCTTGTCGATGACGGTGAAGAACAGCGGGTCCTCGCTGGCTTCGGCCTTGTCCAGCCAAGGCTGGAAGGCGGCGCGGGTCTGCGGTGGGTAGTCGGGCAGCCAGGCGAAGCGGCCATCTATGTCGGGCACCGAAGATGCTTCAAACAAGCCGTCGCCGTGCTTTTCAGCGTTGAGCGGCTCAAGCCTGACAGTTCGTCCCTCCAGCACCTTGCGTTCCGGCCGCGGGCGCGGTTGCCAATTCTCAAGGTTTTCCGACACCAAAGACTCCAATCCGTTTGACTTTTGTGAGCGGACGCTCACAAAAACGCACGCTCGCTGAAAGAACCACACGGACGGGAAAAATGCTCCACACGATTTCGGCCTTCGACCGCCTCGGCGAGGAAAATGCGTTCGCGGTGCTCGCGCGGGCGACATTATTGGCCCATCAAGGCCGCGACATCGTCAATCTCGGCATCGGCCAGCCCGACTTCAAGACGCCGCAGCATATCGTCGAGGCGGCGATCAAGGCGCTGCGCGACGGCCATCACGGCTATACGCCGGCCAACGGCCTGCTGGCGACGCGCGAAGCGGTGGTACGCCGCACACTGGCCACCACCGGCGTCGAAGTCTCGCCGGAAGCGGTGATGATCCTGCCCGGCGGCAAGCCGACAATGTTCGCGGCGATCCTGATGTTCGGCGAGCCAGGCGCCGAAATTCTCTATCCTGATCCCGGCTTTCCGATCTACCGCTCGATGATCGAGTTCACTGGCGCTGCCCCCATCCCGGTGCCGATGCGCGAGGAGAACGGCTTTGCCTTTTCGGCTGCGGAGACACTGGCGCTGATCACCCCGAAGACCAGGCTGCTGATCCTCAACTCGCCCGCCAACCCGACCGGCGGCGTCACCCCCCGAGCCGAGATCGAGAAGCTGGTCAGGGGCCTGGAAGCACACCCGGACGTCGCCATCCTCTCCGACGAGATCTACGACGTGATGACCTATGACGGCGAGACGCACTGTTCGCTGCTCACCTTCCCCGAAATCCGTAATCGGCTGATCGTCCTCAACGGCTGGTCGAAGACCTGGGCGATGACCGGCTGGCGCATGGGCTGGTCGATCTGGCCGCACGGCGACAAGGGCGCGCATCTCTATGACAAGGTGCGCAAGCTGGCGGTCAATTGCTGGTCCTGCGTCAACGCGCCGAGCCAGTATGCCGGCATAGCCGCCATCGACGGCCCGCAGGACGACGTCGACAAGATGATGCGCGCCTTCGACCGCCGCAGGAAGGTCGTGGTCGAGGGGTTGAATGCCTTGCCGGGCGTTTCATGCATCACGCCGAAAGGCGCCTTCTATGCCTTCCCCAATGTTTCCAAGACCGGCTGGAAGGCCAAGAAGCTCGCCTCGGCGCTGCTCGAGGATGCCGGCGTGGCGCTGATCGGCGGCCCCGATTTCGGTATTCTCGGCGAAGGCTATGTCAGGCTGTCCTACGCGAATTCCGAAGAAAACATCCTGCGCGCGCTGGAGCGGATCGAGGCGTTCCTGGCGAAGTGAAGACGACGAAAGGAGACGCCAGATGTTCTATGCCATTCTTGCCTATCACGAGGAAGAAGCGATCACGGCGCTGACGCCTGAGCAGGATGCGGCGCTGATGACCGATCTTCTCCAGATCAACGATCGGCTCTACCGTCAAGGCACCCTTGGGCCTGCGGCCCGGCTCGGCGCGACACAAGACGCCTGCACCTTGCGCGGGCCAGGCACCGGAATGGTTATCGACGGCCCCTTCGCCGAGACCAAGGAACAATTGCTGGGACTCTATGTCGTCGACTGCGCCAACCGTGACGCCGCTATCGACATTGCGCGCGACCTTCGCCGCGTCAATCCGACCGCAGTCTACGAAATCCGCCCGATTTCGCTATATTTACCCGGCGTGCCGCTTCCGGTCACCCGGCCCTGATTTAGGACCGGGTCGAGACTAATTTAGCCTCGCCCGACAAATGGCATCTTCGTCGCCATCACGGTCATGAACAGCACGTTGGCGTCGAGCGGCAGGCTGGCCATATGGAGGACCGCTTCGGCGACGCGCTCGACATCCATCACCGCTTCGGCGGCAATGGTGCCGTTGGCTTGCGGCACGCCGACCGTCATCGCTTGCGCCATGTCGGTCAGCGCGTTGCCGATGTCGATCTGACCGCAAGCAATGTCGAAGGGCCTGCCGTCCAGCGCCAGCGTCTTGGTCAGCCCGGTGATGGCGTGCTTGGTCGCCGTATAGGGCACCGAGCCCGGCCGTGGCGCATAGGCCGATACCGAGCCGTTGTTGATGATGCGGCCGCCCATCGGCTGCTGCCTACGCATGGCGCCGAACGCGGCGCGAGCACACAGGAACGAGCCGGTGAGATTGACCCCGACGATGTCGTTCCACACTTCGACCGGGATGTCGTCGATCAATGTCGATTTGTAGCTCGTGCCGGCATTGTTGAAGAGCAGGTCGACGCGCCCGAAAGCCGCAGCCACCGTCTCGAACAGATCGTCGACCTGATCGGCCTTGCTGATGTCGCAGGCGAAGGCCAATGCCTTGGCCTGCGTCGGCCCGGCCGCGGCGATCGCATCCTCCAGCACTGGCTTGCGACGACCGCAGAAGACCGTATTCCAGCCGGCCTTGAGCAGCGCTGTGGCGACGCTCTTGCCGATGCCCGTGCCGGCGCCGGTGACGATGGCGGTTTTATGGTCGGTCATGGCTGTACTCCCTGAAAGGGATGAGGCATCGCAAATGGCGGGAACCATGGCAAGCCGGCCCAAAGCCTGTGCTCACAAAAAGGGCGGCCGTTGGCGACCGCCCCTGATCCGAACCGGGCATGGGAGGAGGAAAGCCGATCCGACTGCCTGAAATCATGCGCTTCCTCGGTTAACGAGAAGCTAACGCCAACGGCGCCGAGTTCCAAGGCTTCCTCTTCGAGCTACCAGCGCGAGCCTGCGACCGGCTTGGCTGTGCTGCCCGTTGCCGGCACCTTCGCCGCCGTCACCGTCGCCTCGACATGGTCGACCAGTGCATCCGGCAGGCCGAGACGGCCGGCAAGCAGGTCGAGATAACCGCGTTCGGCCCGCGTGTCCGGATCGATGGCAAGACGCGAGGCGGTGTAGAGTTCCAGCTTTTGCGCATCGGTCTTGGCCCCTGCGATCAGCACATCCAGATCGAGCGGCGCCTCTAGTTCCGACATCAGGAATTTCTCCGCTTCGGCGCCGACGCCGGCGAGGCTGAGCTTGCCGGCGATCTTCTGCCGCTCTTCGTCATCGACGTGGCCGTCGGCCTTCGCCGCCGAGATCATCGCCCTGACCAGCGTCAGCGTGAATTCGTCTTCGCCCTGCGGCGCTTGCGACGGATGGAAGGCGGTATCGGCCGGCGGCGGCAGCAATTCCGGTTCGCCTGCAGCTTGCGTCTCGGCCGGCGCGTTGCCGTTCTTGTAGTTCTGGTAGGCCTTGTAGGCGAGGCCGCCGATCGCAGCCAACCCACCAAGCTTCACCGCCGCACCGGTGACCTGACGGCCTGGGCCGGTTCCGAGCAGCACCGCGGCCAGCGCACCGGCTGCAAGCGGATTGTCCTTGGCCATCTGCACCGCCTGCCCGGCCTTGTCGCGGACGGTCGATCCGGTGCCAGGAATTTGCGAGCCGAGCAGATCGTCGAGGAGCTTCTTGGGATCGAACATCTATGCCTCCAGAATTGGCCCGGCCGAAGGTGCGCGGGCAGGTTTGGACGTCGAAGACCTAGGTCCCGCAGTTTGACATTACAATGACGGGTGCATCCTTTTACCCGCTGCCACGCATGACCCCGCACCGACATCTGCTGGGATTTCACGCGGAACTCAAAGTGCTGCAGCCTCCTGCCGCGCCCAAAAAAACACGCGGCGCTGGGGACATGGGATGTGTCGAAACCGCCCTCGACTTCGGGTAGTGTCGCGGCATGTCGCTTGGAAGGAGCCTGGCATGACCGATGAGACAGACCGCCAGCCGGCACGCGACCCCCAGGAACTGGAGCGCCTGCTGATTTCACGGCAATGGATCGGAGACATTGACGGCATGGCCGCGCTTTTCGAGCCGCATGCAGTCATCGACAGCGGTGGCGGACAGCTGACGTTCGGCCGCGAAGCCATCCGGGCGCTGTTCGCGGAGATCACCGCAACCGGCCGAAAATTTCAATCCGGAGATCAGCGTCCGGCTGTCGTCAATGGCGACCTGGCGCTCACCTCGACCCGGCTTCCCGACGGCACGATCACCACCGAGGTCGCGCGCCAGCAGAACGACGGGACATGGCTGTGGGTCATCGATCGCTTCTCTGTTGCTTGACGTGAAGTTGCTTCACGTGAGCTAACTTCCGATGTGGCGGGCGCCGCGTGCTTGCGCCAACTCGACCTGGCGCTGGCGCTCGGCGTAACGGGCGCGATCTTCGTCCGAGCGGGCATCGAAGCAATGCGGGCATGAAACGCCGGTAGCATATCTCGGCGACAGCCGGTCTTCCGCGGCTAGCGGATGCCGACAGGCGCGGCAGAGTTCGGCCTCGCCTTCGACCAGCCCGTGCGATACCGAAACGCGCTCGTCGAAGACGAAGCATTCGCCTTGCCAGAGGCTCTGTTCTGCGGGCACATCCTCGAGATATTTCAGAATGCCGCCCTTGAGGTGGAACACATGCTCCAAACCGAGCGACTTCACATAGGCCGTCGCCTTCTCGCAGCGTATGCCGCCGGTGCAGAACATGGCGACCTTGCGCCCGTCGAGTTCATGCCGATGCTGCTCGACCCAGGTCGGGAATTCGCGGAAGCTGGTGGTGGCGGGATCGACAGCGCCCTTGAAGGTGCCGAGCGACACCTCGTAAGCGTTACGCGTGTCGATGACGATGGTGTCCGTATCCGAGATCAGTGCGTTCCAGTCGGCCGGCGCGACATAGGTGCCTGCACCTGCCGCCGGATCGATATTGTCCACGCCCATGGTGACGATCTCGCGCTTCAACCGCACCTTCATGCGGTGGAACGGCATCGTTGCGGCGCTGCTGAATTTGATCTCGAGGCCGGCGAGACCGTCGATGGATTCGAGATGATCGATGAGCGCGGCGATTGCCGTTTCACTGCCGGCGACCGTGCCGTTGATGCCCTCACGCGCCAACAGCAGCGTGCCTTTGATGCCCCGCGCGCAGCAGAAGGCAGCAAGCGGCGCGCGCAGCACCTCGAAGGTGTCGAGCCGGGCGAAGCGGTAAAGCGCGGCAACGCGGAAGGCTTGGCTGGGCAGTGTCATCACCAAGCCACTAAACGCTCACGACAGCCGGATCAAGGCAGAGCCTGGAGTGGTCTGACTGAGGAGGTTTCGAACGCCACGCGTGACATCGCGACACGCCGCGTTTCGTGGACAGAAAAATCGCCTTCTGCTAACCGGTCGACTTGATCAACCGAGGAGATGAAGACGAATGCCCAGCACGACCGAAAAGCTCCTGTCGCTCCTCAACGGCCAGCCGGTCATACCGGTGCTGAAGATCGCCAATCTTGCCGACGCGGTGCCGCTGGCCCGGGCGCTGGCCCGCGGCGGCCTGCCGGCGATCGAGATTACGCTGCGCACCGCCGACGCGCTGGAGGCGATCCGCCGGGTGGCGGGCGAGGTCGAAAACGCCGTCGTCGGCGCCGGCACCATCCTGGACGCCCGCCAGTTCGGCGAGGCGGCGGCCGCCGGTTCGAAATTCATCGTCAGCCCCGGCATCACTCGCGAGCTTCTCGCGGCAGCCAAGGACAGCGATGTGCCGTTGCTGCCCGGCGCCATCACGCCGGGAGAGGTCATGGCCGCGCGCGAAGCCGGCCTGCGCTTTCTGAAATTCTTCCCGGCCGAACAGTCTGGCGGCATTGCCTCGCTCAAGGCTTTCGCCTCGCCGCTTGCCGACGTGAAATTCTGCCCGACCGGCGGTATCACCGGCAAGAACGCCGCCGACTATCTCAGCCTGCCCAACGTCATCTGCGTCGGCGGTTCCTGGGTGGCGCCGGACGATCTGGTCAAGGCCGGCAAATGGGAGGAGATCGAAGCCTTGGCACGCGCGGCAAGCAAGCTCGGGCGCTAGCATCTTCTGCATCAAAGTCGCCGCCGATTTTTGGCCGATCTGGTTCCCCGGCTGGTTCCCGCTCATGGACTCGAACCACGATTCACGCCTTCAAAGGGCGCTGTCCTACCATTAGACGAAGCGGGAGAACGCTGACCGCTGGTTAGCATCCCGGGATGAAGGAAGCCAGTGCCGGTGTGGAGGCAGCCGCGCGAGGTGCCGAGCGCGGCCTACTCGGTCTTGAAGCGTGCCACCGACATGAACTTGACGGCCTTGCCGGTGAACCGGTTGGCGTCGGCCATCTCGTTGCCCGGCTGGAAGCCTACCGTATAGACCTCGCTCGGCGCCGTACGGACGAAGTCGTAGGCGTAGCGCGGCGCCGTTGTCGCATCTGAAACGGTTGCTACATACTCACCGCTGTGCAGCGCCCAACGGGCGGCCTGCGGCGCGGCGGCGACCACCACCGGCTTGGGGCCGGGTTTCAGGTCGCGGGCGGTTGCCCTGGGTTCCTTGCGTGTGGTCTTCACGCCTGCACCGATGACGGCAGCCGGATCGGAGCCGGCCGGGCGGGCAACGATGGCCTCGCGCGGCGATGCCCCGTCGTTCGATGCCCGGTCGTCGCTAGCCGGTTCCTCGAACACCGATGCTTGCTCGGAAAGCGACGCGACCTTGTATTCGTCGGTCGCGCTGACCCTTTCCAGAACGGCCTTGACCTCGTCGGGCTGGGAAGTGTCGGGCCGCGCCGACGGCAATACCGAGAATGCGTCGGTGGCGGTGTTGCTCCGCTCTGCCGCACTCGCCAGCGCCAGCAACACTTGCTTGTCCTGCGGCGCAAGACCCGCCGGCGACAGGTCGGCCGGCAGCGAATGATCGGGCCGCCAGCTCGGCACGGGAATGTTGTTTGCCGCGACCTGCACCGGGCCGGCAGCGGCAGACGCGTCTGCCATGCCGAACGGAACATTTGCCGGCGCCACGCTTGCCGGCGTTTGCGCGGTCGCCACCGCCTGTTCAGTCGATCCAGCCGCATCCGCCACGCCGAACGGAACGTTTTCAGGCGGCTGAGCGCCGACGTCGGTCTTCGGACGCGGAGCAAAATCCGGCAGCGGAATGCTGCGCGCCGGCAATGCCGCGATGATCGTCTCCGGCGTGTCGTTCTCCGGTTCAGGCGCCGGAGCATCGGCGACTTCCGGAATCTCGGCGCGCTTGGCATCCTGAGGCGCCACGATGGCAATACCAGGCAGATTGCTGCTCTTGGCGGACGGCGCCGGCTTCACGTTACGGGGCTTTGGCGCCGGCTCGGCCATCGCCACATCGGCGCTGTCGTCCGCCTCGTCGTCGCCACCGCCGAACAAGGCTGCCAGGAACCCGTGGGATTTTTTGCCGCCGCTTGCGCTGGCCAGTTCAATGGCCGGCGCGCCGGCGCCCTTGCGGGCTTTGTAGGAGGCGAGCGCCTGTTGATAACCAGGCAGCGGCTTGCCGTCGCTCGGCACATGCAGCGTCTTGCCGTTGGGGAACACGCGCGCCAGTTCCTGGCGGCTGATGCCGGGCCAGTGGCGCACATTGCCGACATCCATATGCACGAAGGGCGAGCCGGAGCTGGGATAGTAGCCGACGCCGCCGCCCTGCATCCTGAGCCCGATATCACGCAGCTTCTTCAATGGGACACCGGGAATGTAGAAATCCATCGCCCTGCCGAGCATGTGCTGGCTCTTCTCGGCGACGCCCCTGCTGCGGCTGCGCAGCATCGAATTCGTGGCCGGCGAACGATAGCCGCAGACGACCTGGATGTAATCGGTGGCGCCGCTCTCCCGGTACGCTTCCCAGACCAGGTCCAGCAGGCGCGGATCCATCTTGGTCGGCTCGTTGCGACGCCAGTCGCGCAGGATGATGTTGATCTTTCGCAAGCCCGCCTGGTCGTAGCGGCCGTTGCGCTTGTAGACGATCTCCGCCTTTTCATGCGTGTGGAGATGATAGAGCTTCAGCGAACGTGTCTCGGCGCTGGCGCCGGTTGCCGCCGCTGCAAGGAACCCGACGGCAACAATCACCGCTGCCAGCCATCTCGGCCAGACGCTCATGTGATAATGCCGCCCGTTTTCGTGTCGTTCGATTCTGTTCAAATCAAAAGGCCTTGCAGGCTGCCGTTTTGTCCCCGGATTTGACCAAACGGATGCGTGGTGTGTGCATCCGAATATCGATCCTAATGGTTAATCATCGCTTATTGAAGCCGAAATGCGGTAACACGGTGGCGATATCCCGCCAAAAATATTGCGCCGGATATCTTGGTAAACCGCTGGTTTAGATCATGTTTTGGCGTCAGCTCGAAACACGATCTGTTACCGTCCGCCTTAATACGTGAACACTGTGGCGAACACATCATGTCGAGGCGCAGGTGCGTGGAATGATGTCCGGATGCGAACCGGCTTGGCCCTGTGACTCACGAAGCGAGCCGTTCGACGCGGCCGGTTTCCGGGTCGATGCCGTATTCCTTGAGCTTGCGGTAGAGCGTCGACCGACCGATGCCGAGGCGGCGGGCGACTTCGCTCATCTGGCCGTTGTAGTGATCGATGGCGAGCTTGATCATTTCGAGTTCGACGTCGGCCAGCGCACGCACATTGCCGCGCTCGTCGAGCGCCCGCAGCGTGCCGAAACGAGGCTTGGCCGGTGCATCGGCGTCGGCGGCTGCGATGCCGCCAGCGGCCGATATGTTATCACGCGGCAGGCTTCCCGAAGCCAACCCGGAAACTGGCCACCCTGAAGCTGGCCCCACTGAATTGGGCAAGGCGATACCCGAATCGAGATTGACCGTGCCCTCGACCTGCGCCCGGATCTGCGGGAATTCCTCTTCGGTCAGCATGTCGCCGTCGGCGAGCACCGAGGCCCGGAAGACGGCGTTTTCGAGCTGCCTTATGTTGCCCGGCCAGTCATAGGCCTGCAGCATGGCAAGCGCCGCAGCCGAGATGCCTCGCAGACGGTGGCGCGGATTGGCGGGCGCCACCTTCTCCATGAAGTGCTCCACCAGATAGGGGATGTCGTCGCGACGGTCGCGCAATGGCGGCACGAAGATTGGATAGACGTTCAGCCGATAGAACAGGTCCTCGCGGAACTTGCCGTCCTTGACCTGCTGCAGCAGGTTGCGATGGGTTGCCGAGATCAGCCTGATGTCGACCCTGACGGTCGAGCGCCCGCCAACCGGATCGACCTCGCCGTCTTGTACCGCGCGCAACAGCTTGACCTGCACGTCGAGCGGCAGGTCGCCGATTTCGTCAAGGAACAGCGTGCCGGTGTGCGCTTCGACGAACTTGCCGGTATGTTTTTCGGTGGCGCCGGTGAACGAGCCCCTCTCGTGCCCGAACAGAATCGATTCGACCAGATTGTCGGGGATGGCGCCGCAATTGACGGTGACGAAGGGTTTCGAGCGGCGGTCGCCGCTGCCCTGGATGGCGCGCGCCACCAGTTCCTTGCCGACGCCGGATTCACCTTCGATCAGGATCGGAATGTTGGACGCCGCCGCCTTGCGGCCGAGCCGAATCACCCGATCCATCGCCGGACTGTGGGTGATCATGTCCTTGAATGTCAGATGGCCGCCGCGCTGCCGTGACGAGCGCTTCACTTCGCCTTCGAGCGCTTCGACCTTGAGGGCGTTGCCGATCGACGCCTGCAGCCTGTCGGGGGAGGCCGGCTTGACGACGAAGTCGAAGGCGCCGTGACGCATTGCCGAAACGACGGTTTCGATGCCGCCCTGCGCGGTCTGCACGATGACGGGAATGTGGATGCCACGCTCGCGCATCGCCTTCAGCACGCCGATGCCGTCGAGCCCAGGCATCATAAGGTCGAGGATGACCACCGACACGTCGCGCGCATTGGGTCCGTCGACAAACTCGAGACCCGCCTCGCCGCCATCGGCGACGATCGCGGTGTGGCCGAATTTCGTCACCGCCGCCTCGAGCAGCCTGCGCTGCACGGGATCGTCATCGACTATGAGTATGGAAGCTGCCATGACTGATCCGACCGTGCCCGCCCGAGAATGCGCCCTATGGATCATCTTGGCACAGGGTTCTAAATAAGCTTTCAAAAAACCCGGTGAATGAATTCCTTAGGATTTGACCGGCTTCTCGTTTCCTCGAATTTTTGTGTCTGGAAGGATCGGCAATGCGCATGGTTTTTGCTCGAAAGCTGGCGGCGGCGCCCGGTCAGGGCGTGGCGGAGCTTGGCGACCTGCCGGAATGGAATCTGGCCGATCTCTATTCGGGCATGGAAGCGCCCGAGTTGAAGCGCGACATCGCCAAGGCCGCCGCCGATGCCATCGCCTTCGAGAGCCGTTGGAAAGGCACGCTCGCCGCCGAGGCCGGGCGTGGCAGCGCCGGCAGGCTTGGCGAGGCGCTTCAGGCCTATGAAGCGCTGGAGGAGCTGATCGGCCGCATCGTCTCCTATGCCGGGCTTGTCTATGCCGGCAACACGTCGGATCCGCAGCGCGCCAAGCTCTATGGCGACATCCAGGAAAAGATGACCGATGCCAGCGCCCACCTGCTGTTTTTCGCGCTCGAGCTGAACCTCATCGACGATGGCGCGATCGAAACCGCACTCGCCGCCGATCCGGCCTTCGCCCACTACCGGCCCTGGGTGCTCGATCTGCGCAAGGACAAGCCCTATCAGCTCGAAGACCGCATCGAGCAGCTCTTCCATGAAAAATCGATCACCGGGCGCGGGGCCTGGAACCGCCTGTTCGACGAGACGATGACCGATTTGCGCTTCGACGTCGACGGCGAGGAGCTGACGCTGGAGCCGGCGCTCAATCGCCTGCAGGACGCAGACAGCGAGGTGCGCCGCCGGGCGTCCGAGGCGCTGGCCACGACCTTCCGCAAGAATTTGCGCGTCTTTACTCTGGTCACTAACACGCTGGCCAAGGACAAGGAGATTTCTGACCGCTGGCGGGGCTTCGAGGATATTGCCGATTCCCGCCATCTCGCCAACCGCGTCGAACGCAGCGTGGTGGATGCACTCGCGGCCGCGGTTCGCGACGCCTATCCGCGCCTGTCGCATCGCTATTATGCGATGAAGGCGCGCTGGCTCGGCATGGAGGTGATGAACCACTGGGACCGCAATGCGCCCCTGCCGGAGACCCCGCAGGCGGTCATCGGCTGGGACGAGGCCAAGAACACCGTGCTTTCCGCCTACCAGCGCTTTTCGCCCGACATGGCGGAGATCGCCAGAACTTTCTTCGACCGCAACTGGATCGATGCACCGGTGAGACTCGGCAAGTCGCCTGGCGCCTTCGCGCATCCGACCGTGCCTTCGGCGCATCCCTATGTGCTGCTCAACTACATGGGCAAGCCGCGCGACGTGATGACGCTGGCGCACGAGCTCGGCCATGGCGTGCACCAGGTGCTGGCCGGCGGCCAGGGCGCCTTGATGGCGTCGACGCCGCTGACGCTGGCCGAAACGGCATCGGTGTTCGGCGAGATGCTGACCTTCCGCTCGCTGCTCGAGCAGACCACCGACAAGCGCGAACGCAAGGCCATGCTCGCCCAGAAGGTCGAGGACATGATCAACACCGTCGTGCGCCAGATCGCCTTCTACGAGTTCGAGCGCAAGGTGCATGCCGAGCGCAAGAGCGGCGAATTGACCTCCGACAAGCTCGGCCAGTTCTGGCTGGAAGTGCAGGCGGAAAGCCTCGGGCCGGCGATCAAGCTGCGCGAGGGGTACGAGGTTTTCTGGACCTATATTCCGCATTTCATCCACTCGCCTTTCTACGTCTATGCTTATGCATTCGGCGATTGCCTGGTGAACTCGCTCTACGCGGTCTACCAGAACGCCGAGCGCGGCTTTCAGGAGAAATATTTTGCCATGCTGCGCGCCGGCGGCACCAAGCATCATTCCGAGCTTCTGGCGCCGTTCGGCCTCGACGCGGCCGACCCTGCCTTCTGGCAAATCGGGCTTGGCGTGATCAGCGGACTGATCGACGAGCTGGAAGCACTGGACAATTGATGCGCAACACTGGGTGATGCGCAACACCGGATGACCGGGTTTCCAGAACAGTTTAGCTGCAATGCATATTGTCGGTGGTTCTATTCTTGTCTTGGTTATTTGTTCTTAAATAACTTTCCATGGAAGTTTTCCGTTAGATTCCCGTAAGCTGTATGATAGCGTCCGCCCTCAAGCTCAGCCGGGCACGAATGGGTCTGGTCGGAAAGCCCCGACCTGGTCATGGCGTGTCGGCGGATGCGACAATGGCTGTTGGCCAGGGGCAAACCGGTCGCCGACAGCTCGATCGAAGCCGGCTGTTCTGCAAATTGCGGAACCACCATCGAATGGTCCTTCGCCGAGGTCATGGCTCTACAGGCCAGGGCGGACGGATCGGACTGGAGAGAGAAAGACAATGGGCACTTTTTTCTACATGCTCCTGGCGTTCCTGGTAGGTGTGTTGGTTGGCTGGTTCATTTGGGGACGCCTGCGTGGCGAACTCGACAGTTTGCGCGGCGATCTCGACCGCACGCGCAGCGAACGCGACAGATTGCGGGCCGATAGCGACCGTCTGACCGGCGAGTTGGATGCATGCGGCCGCGCCCGCGCCGATCTCGAACGCCGGCTGGGCGAGCAGGCGCCAACCGCGAAGGCGGCAACAGCCAAGGCGCCAGCCGCCAAGACCGGCGCGACCAAGGCGGCGATGCAGGCGCCGTCAACGCTGATGTCGACATCCGCACCAGCCAAACCGGCGCCGAAGAAATCTGCAACGGCCAGGGCTGCGACCGCGCCACGCGCAAGTGCCGCGAAAACGGCAACGCCGAAACCGCCTGCATCGAAAGTGAGTGCGCCCAGGACCGCGCCGGCGGCAAGCAAGGCTGCGCCGGCGGCAAGCAAGGCTGCGCCGGGTGCAAGCAAGGCCGCACCAGCTGCAAAGAAAGCCGCGACCGGCAACGCAACAGCCACGGCCCCAGGCAAAGCCAACGATCTGCGTCGCCTGATCGGCATCGGCCCGACCAACGAGCGGCTGCTCAAAGGGCTTGGCGTCACGACCTATGCCCAGATCGCCGCCTGGACGCCCGACGATGTCAAGCGGATCGAGGCGACGTTGAATTTCGACGGCCGCATCGAACGTGAACGCTGGATCGAGCAGGCGAAACTGCTTGCCGCCGGTGACGAGAAGGAATTCGCGCGCCGCTTCCCGACCGCGGGGGAAGCCAGCAACACCTGATCCATCGCAAGGTGGCCTTTTGGAACAAGGCGGCGCCCATTGGCGCCGCATTTGTTTTTGCCCCGCGCCTTTGCGTCTTGAGACGCCGCTCCCTCGATTGCACACGGTCGAGCCCCCATATAGATCGATCGCTGGTGACCGCAGCATTCGAGCCTTATGCCCCTGCCCTTTGCAATTTTCCGGAACGACGAGACCGCGCGTCAGCTCGTTTTCGACCGGCCGGCCGAGATAATCGCAGCGCATGGCGAGGCGGACTTTTTGCCGGCCCTGGAAGCCGCGCAGGCAGCACATGACGGCGGCAAATGGCTGGCCGGCTATTTCTCCTACGAGGCCGGTTACCTGCTCGAACCCAAGCTCGTTCCGCTGCTGCCGGCCGGCCGCCGCGCCCCGCTTTTCTGCCTCGGCGTGTTCGACGCGCCAGTCGAAGAGACGGTCGCGCCAGGCGATCTGCTGGTTAGCAACGGCCCAATCTTTGACGCCAAGGCAGCCTGGTCTTCGGACGACTACGCCAAACGCTTTGCCAGGCTGCATGACCATATCCGCAAGGGCGACTGCTACCAGGGCAATCTGACCTTTCCGGTCCACGCACAATGGTCGGGCGATCCACTGGTCGCCTTCAACGCGCTAACCGAACGCCAGCCGGTGAAGTATGGGGCGCTGGTCGCGCTCGGCGATCCGATCGTCTTGTCGCGTTCGCCCGAACTGTTCTTCGAGGTGGACGCGGAAGGCATGATCGAGACGCATCCGATGAAGGGCACCGCGCCGCGCGGCGCAACAAAAGCCGAGGATGATCGCCTGAAAGCATTCTTGCGCAACGACGAGAAGAACCAGGCCGAGAACCGGATGATTGTCGATCTCCTGCGCAACGACATCTCACTGATCAGCGAGGTTGGCACGCTCGACGTGCCGGAGCTTTTCCGCATCGAGAGCTACCCGACCGTCCACCAGATGGTGAGCCGCGTGCGGGCGAAACTCTTGCCCGGCCTCACCATCCGGCAGATTTTCGCCGCGCTGTTCCCCTGCGGCTCGATTACCGGCGCACCGAAGATCCGCGCCATGGAGATCCTGCGCGAGCTGGAAGGTGGCCCGCGCGATGTCTACTGCGGCGCCATAGGCTGGATCGCGCCCGGCGGCCGGATGCGCTTTTCGGTGGCGATCCGCACCATCTCGCTCTTTGCCAATGGCGAGGCGGTCTACAATGTCGGCGGTGGCGTCGTCTTCGATTCGACAGCCGAAGAGGAGTACCAGGAGTGTCTGCTGAAAGCCCGTTTCGCGACGGGAACACTGCCGATTTCGAACTGATCGAAACAATGCGCTGGGAACCCGGCTCGGGTTTCCTCCGTTTAGACCGCCATCTCGCGCGGCTTTACGGCTCGGCAAACGAACTCGGCTTCGCCTGCGATCCGAAACGGGTCGGCGAAGCGCTGATGAATGCGGTCGGCCGCCAGCACATCGCGTTGCGCACCCGCCTCGTCCTGTCGCGCAATGGCGAAGTCGCGGTTTCGGTGCAGCCCTACGAGCCGCTCGCCGCAGACAAGGTCTGGACGCTGCAGCTGGCACGGGTGCGGCTTGATTCGAGCGACACGCTGCTGCGTCACAAGACCAGCCGCCGACAAACTTATACGCGCGCCCGCGCCGAATATCTGGCCGGCCGGGCCGACGAGGTGCTGCTCGCCAATGAGCGCGGCGAAATCTGCGAGGGCACGATCACCAACGTCTTTGCCGATTTCGGCGACGGCGTGCTGGCCACGCCGCGGCTCGATTGCGGCCTGCTGCCTGGCGTCCTGCGCGGCGAACTGCTGGATCAAGGCCGCGCCGGTGAAGCGGTCTACACGTGGAACGAACTGAAATCGGCCAAGGCGCTGTTCGTCGGCAACTCGCTGCGCGGATTGATCCCGGCGCGGCTGGGCTGAAGCATCGGGAGACAACAATGTTCGTGGTTTCGCTGAACTACAAGGTGCCGCTGACCGAGATCGACCGCCTGCAGCAAGCGCATGTCGAGTGGCTGAAGGCCTGCTATGCGCAAGGTATTTTTGTCGCCTCCGGGCCGAAGCGGCCGAGGACCGGCGGCATCATCATCGCTCGCGGTCCACGCGAAGTGCTCGATGCCAGATTGGCGGACGATCCCTTCGCCAAGGCAGGTGCCGCCGATTATGAAATCACCGAATTCACGGCGAGAATGGCCGCTGCCGCACTGGAAGCCTACAAAGAAGCATGAGTTTCCGCCCACCGACTCACACACCCTATGACGGCTCCTCGAAACTGTTCACCATCGGGTTGAAGCCGCTCAGTCTCGATAGATGGATCGAGGTCGACGAATATCTGCTGCCCCATCTTGCCGAGAAACGCCGGCTTTACACGGAAATTCCAGACAAGGTTTTTGTCGAGGAGCAAGCAACGCGCGACGCCCAGCGCGAAGTGCTCGATCTGCTCGGTGTGCATCTGGCGGCGAACTTTCCTGAGACCCACAGGCGTACCGACAATGCGATCGAGGTGATCGACGGCATCGACAATCTCGAGGGCTCACGCACCTCAGCTTCTTTCAGCGATGCGCCGCTTGTCGCGGCCTCGTTGCTCGTCCAGGAGGATTTGATCCTGATGCGCCGCGATGAGAGCGGCTGGCGTCTGGCGGCCGGCTCGCTTTGCTTCCCGTCCTCATGGTCGCTGATCGAAAAATTCGGCAAGCCGCTGCAGCAGATCCACGCGCCGGTACCGGGTTTCGGTCCAGGCACACGCCCGGCCGATCTCATCAACCGCATGTTCGATGGCCTCCAGGGCCAAGCCGTCGAGCGCTACAACTGGTCGATCCAGGCGGGCGACGCACTCTACCATCCGCTCTCCAACATCGAACGCATCGACCGCGCCAGCAATCGCCCGTCGAAATTCCCGGACGGCGACATCGACGCTCATGCTTTCATCCGCGTCGAGCGTCAGACGCTGAGAAAGCTCCCGGTCTCCGGCGACATACTCTTCACCATCCGCATTCATCTCGACCCGCTCGCCGTGCTGGAGCGCCACCGCGACCGCGCGGCGCTCGCAGCGTCCTTTGCCGAACAACTTCTGGCGCTGGACGAGGCACAGCTCGACTACAAGGGGATGACCGCCGACCGTGACCGGTTGGTCGAGCGGCTCGGGGCGCTGGCGCTGTCCTAGTACTACAGTTGCTAGAGCAGTTCGTCGTTTCACGGAAACGCCGAACCGCTCTATCTCTTTGTTCTTGCGCAATTCCGGACGGAAAACCGTTTCACACTTTTCCTGGGAATTCCCTAAATCGCAGCCACGCCCAGCAGCAGGATCGCGGACATCGCGGTAAAGACGGTGACGTTGACATCCCACCGCCAGCCCGCCGGCCCAAACGGCGGCCGGAACGGTAGATAGCCGTTCTCGTCATACAGCACGCCGCCGTAGATCGGCCGCGAGAGCATGGCCGCGAAGAATGCTCCATACATGGCCGCGGCCAATCCGCCCGCCAGATAGAGCCGCTCGGCTTCGAGTTGCCCCTTGATCCAGATGAGTCCGAGCGCAATCAGCGCCACTCCGGTGTAGCTCAACACCTGCCAGACGACGTGAAACCGGGCGTGGGGAGTCCAGAGCGGATTGGTGGCGTGGGTGGCGTTGAAGTCGGCTTTGATCGTCACCACACCGTAGCCCACGGTCGCGACGCTCAGCAGAATTCGGGCAAGCAGATGACTGTCGTAAGCGAGTTCCATCGCATTTTCCTCCCTTATGCAGGAACGACTTGAATGGCGCCCTGGGCACAGAAGAGCTGCCCATCGGCCAGCCGCGCATAATTATGGACGATCCCCTCCTCGTGGTCCTGCAACTGCACAATGAAGTTGCCGCTCTGCTCCGTCCAGCTCGCGAGCACGACATTCGGGCGCACGCTGATCAGGCCGACGTTGACCACCTCATCGATTTCGGTGGTCCCGATCGACGCCTGGATATGCAATTCCTGAGGCGAGAGAAACGTCAACCGCGGTACGAAGGGGCCGAAAACGCAGTCGAAAGTCTTGCCGACGAGCGAGGCTGGAAAAACATCGGTTTCTGCCATCATCCTCTCCTTGGGCGTGGCCGCTGCGGCCACGCCATTTGACGATCTTCAATTTCTAGTCGCAAAAATCCTCAGAATAAATGTTCTTGGAGCGCTCCAAGAGACACGATCCGCCAATTTCGATTTTGAGTCAATAAAATTCTTGGAGCGCTCCAAAAAATGGTCTACCTCAAGAAAAACGAGTGAATCGCCCAATGCCCACCCTAGCCGATGTCGGCAAGGCTGCCGGAGTTTCCCGGGGGACTGTCTCCAACGTCTTCAACCGGCCGGAGCTGGTCAGGCCTGAATTGCGCGAGCGCGTCGAAGCGGCCGCGCGAGAGCTCGGGTTTGGCGGCCCCGATCCGAAAGGACGATTGCTGCGGGACGGCAAGTTCAATGCCATCGGGTTCATGCCGCCTGGCGCCTATGCCATCTCCGAAGTGATGAGAAGCCCATATGGCCGCGAGCTGGTGCTCGGCGTTTCGCTCGCCTGCGACGAGGCTGGAACGACGCTCAGCCTTGTAAACGGCACCGACAACACGCGCTTCGCCAGCATCCGCGATGCCCTGGTTGACGGCTTTATCCTTGGTCACAGCGCCGACATTGGTCTCATAGTTTCGGTCCAGAGACGGCGTCTGCCCTTCGTCATTCTCGAAAGCGACGCAGGTCCCGATATCAACTCGATAAAGATCGACGGCCGGAGCGGCGCGGTTGCTGGAGTCCGGCATTTGACCGGGCTGGGGCACCGGCATTTTGCCATCCTTTCGGTGCGCCGGACTCCCGGCCCGCCGATTGTCCACATGCCAAGCCAGGCAACGCGCCCGCTTCTGGCCGGCTTCCCGCTGGATGACGAAAGGCTCGACGGTTTCAAACAGGGTTTGGCGGAGGCGAATTTATCGATCGACGATGTCCCGATCATCGAGACGATACCAGGCGAGCCGTCTGCCGGAGCAGTAGTGTTCGACAGGGCGCCTGAAGCAACCGCGATCCTGACCATGTCGGATTGGCAGGCAATCACGATATTGGACGAGGCCGTTCGCCGCGGCATAGACGTGCCGGGCCACGTATCGGTCGTCGGCTTTGACGGCACCGCTGAATCCGCACGCACCACGCCTCCGATGACTACTGTCGCGCAAGACGTGATCGGAAAAGGCAGGCTTGCCGCCCGAATGGTTCTTGACAATGAAGCCCCCCGCCAGGTCGTTCTGCCGGTAGAACTGGTGGTTCGAGCCTCCACAGCCGCGCCGAGGACAAAAATCCGCTGAAACGGGCGGATGCGGCATCCGCACCAGGGGCGGCGTCGCAGCTTTTTTTCGCTGAGCAGCGTCTGGTGCTGGACGAGGCACAACTTGACTAAAAGGGCCTGACAGCCGACCGTGACTGCTGGCGGACGACAACTCTAACTTGTGGCTTGGGGAGCAATGATCCAGCATCTTAGCAGGCCGGTCACGTTCATGGCCGCGATCCTGGTACTGTCGACAGCAGCCGAGGCAGAGCCGGTGACTTATGCCGGCAAGCTTGGAAAGAGCGATATCGTCGTCGAATTCACCGACGACCCCGCGGCGCCCGGCAGCCCGCTGGCCGGCCGCTATTTCTACCGCTCGAAGGGCGTCGACATCCCGCTGCAGGCCCGGTCCCAAAAGGGCAGCAGGTTCGAACTGGCCGAGGAGGAGGCATGCGGCGCCGACAATTGCGATGACGGAAAGGCCGCGCCGATTGCCGCCGTGTGGCGCCTGGCCTCATCCAGTAACGGCAAGACCCTTGAAGGCAGTTGGAACGGAAAGAGGGCGCTGCCGCTCAGATTGGAGCGGGTCGCAAGTCGGCAGGTGACCGGGAACGAGCCCGGCAGCCCGCTCGATCTCTACGATTTCAGCTTCATGAAGTTCTTCGCCAATGACACGCCGATCACCATGGAGACGTCCCCGTATGACTATCTGCGGCTGAACACTCAGCTTGATAACGGCAAGACGACTGGCTGGCCGGACGCGACCTACCGTTATGTCGTCGACCCCCGCACCAAATTCGCCACGCCGCGCATTGTCGAACTGTCCGGCAACGTTCCGATCGAGGCCGCGAATGCTCTGCTGCAAGACAGGCACTGGCGCGCAAACATCGGCGCACTGGGCTGCGTGGCGGCGCAATATGCCGGTTTCAACGAAGGCGGGCCGATTGACGGCGTGAAGGACGGCACGCTCGGAGGCTATGCGGACAGCACATTCGAAGTGAGCTCGCTGACGCCGCGGCTGATGAGCTGGCGGGAGTCCGGCAGCATCTTCTGCGGCGGAGCGCATCCGACCAACTATTCGGACGCCTACATCATGGATGTGCGGCGCGGCGTCCTGCTTGGCCTCCAGGACATTTTCTCGGATACGGTGGATGGCAAGCCCGGTCCTTCCCTCGTCTCGTTGGTCAAGCAGCGGCGCAAGAAACCGACCGATCAGACCGATATTGATCACGAAGCCGAATGCGGTATGGACGATCTCATCGGCGAATATCTGGCGGTCAGCCTCTGGCGTGAGGGCGACAAGCAGGTTCTGGTGTTCGGGCTCCAGACCCTACCGCATGCCATCCAGGCCTGCGCCGACGATCTGCTGGAACTGCCGGTCTCCGAGGCACATGCCCTCTTCAAGCCTGAATTCGCAAGACTGGTCGAGCCGTAGCCGGGATGGCGCGGCGTGAGGCCGGCCGTCCGCTTTTCGCTTTATTGTGACAATGATCTATGGTTTGTCGCGCCGCGGCCAAGCCGCTGTTCCGAAGCGTTTTTTGAGGGAGTAATCGATAAATGGCGAATGAAAACTGGCCCGTTTACGGTGAGATCACCGGCCCTGTCGTGATGATCGGCTTCGGCTCGATCGGACGGGGAACGCTGCCGCTGATCGAGCGCCATTTTAAATTCGACAAGTCGCGCATGACCGTCATCGACCCGCGCGACGCCGACCGCAAATTGCTCGACGAGCGCGGCATCACTTTCATGCAGGATGCAGTGACCAAGAAGAACTACAAGAAGCTGCTGACGCCGCTTTTGACCAATGGCGGCGGCCAGGGCTTCTGTGTCAACCTGTCGGTCGACACTTCCTCGCTCGAGTTGATGAAGCTCTGCCGCAAGCTTGGCGTCCTCTATATCGACACGGTGGTCGAGCCCTGGCTCGGCTTTTATTTCGACGAAAAGGCCGACAACGCCTCACGCACCAATTATGCGCTGCGCGAAACGGTGCGTACCGAAATCGCGAAGAACCCGGGCGGCACCACGGCGATCTCATGCTGCGGCGCCAATCCCGGCATGGTCTCGTGGTTCGTCAAGCAGGCACTGGTCAACCTCGCCACAGATCTTGGCCTCGACTTCGCGGAACCCGCACAGCACGATCGCAAAGGCTGGGCCAAGCTGATGAAGAAGGCCGGCGTCAAGGGCATCCATATCGCCGAGCGCGACACCCAGCGCACCAAGAAACCCAAGCCGATGAACGTGTTCTGGAACACCTGGTCGGTCGAAGGCTTCATTTCGGAAGGCCTGCAGCCGGCCGAGCTCGGTTGGGGCACGCACGAGGCGTGGATGCCGAAGAACGCCAAAAAGCACAAGAACGGCTCGAAGGCCGCTATCTTTCTGGAGCAGCCCGGCGCCAACACGCGCGTGCGTACATGGTGCCCGACGGCCGGTCCGCAATACGGCTTCCTGGTGACGCATAATGAGGCGATTTCGATTGCCGATTTCTTCACCTTGCATGGCAAGAAGGGCAAGGTGCAGTACCGGCCGACCTGCCATTACGCCTATCATCCCTGCAACGACGCCGTGCTGTCGCTGCACGAGATGTTCGGTGCCGCCGGCAAGGCTCAGCCCGTGCATCACGTACTCGACGAAAACGAATTGGTCGATGGCATCGACGAACTCGGCGTGCTGCTCTACGGCCACGCCAAGAACGCCTACTGGTACGGCTCGCAGCTGTCGCTGGCCGAGGCGCGCAAGCTGGCGCCCTATCAGAACGCCACCGGCATGCAGGTCACGTCGGCGGTACTGGCGGGCATGGTCTGGGCGTTGGAAAATCCGGAGGCCGGCATCGTCGAAGCCGACGAAATGGATTACAAGCGCTGCCTCGACGTGCAGAACCCCTATCTGGGGCCGGTCAGGAGCTATTATACGGACTGGACACCGCTCGACAATCGGCCTGGTCTGTTTCCCGAGGACCTCGACACCAAAGACCCGTGGCAATTCCGCAACATCCTCGTTCGATAGCAGCGTTGCCTCGACACTCCGCCAGCTTGCAATCGCCCGGAAATCGGGCGATTGAAGAGGGGCGGCCTAGAGCGACGTGCGTCCATTTGGACGCACAAAGTATGCTCCAGCACTTTGAATGTGCGCATCGTGCTTTCCGAAAATCGGATCGATTTTCGAGCCGATGCGAGAGGAGAGGATCTTGATGATGACGATTGCGCAAAGACTGCTTTCGGCTGGCATTGCAGCGGCCGCTGCCGTCACGTTGGCGGCCTGCACCACTACCGGCCCGGGCGAGCCACCGGTAATCACCGCCAAAGGGGTCGAAGGCTCCTGGATCGACGCGCAGGGCACCGGCTTATCCACCTTCAAGGGCGGCAGCTTCGCGACCGTCGCCACCGACACCGGCCAGAAGCTTGCCGATGGCAGCTACACCATGACCGGCGGCACCTCGGTCGAGATCCATGGCACTTCGCTGATCCGCCAGACGCCGATCAGCTTCAACTGCTTGATGGTCTCCACCAGCCAGCTCAATTGCACCAGCGCGAGCGGACAAAATTTTGTGCTGACCAGGCGCACCTGAAGTTCGATTCCGAATTGACTTTGCACAAGGGCGGCGGCTTCAAGCCGCCGTCTTCTTGCGCCGGCAAAGCTGATGCCGATTTCCGCTTGCATCGACTGAAACGCGATGTGAACATGGCCCGAGAGGGCTGTTACATCCAAGTCAAACAAGAGCGTTAAACGCGTCTGCGCATGACCCCGAAAATCGGAGTCGATTTTCGGAAAGGATCATGCGCAAAATAAAAATGGTACAGCGTCCTTTGCGCGTCCCAAATGACGCGCGGCGCTGTACTCGAGTCATCCGGGAGACGAGAATGAAGAAGATCGCTGCCATCGCCGCGCTGTCGGCATCGGCGCTTGGCCTGTCGGCAGGGGTATCCTTTGCCGACTACACGCTGAACATCCTGCACATCAACGACTGGCACAGCCGCATCGAGAGCAACAACAAGTACGAATCGACCTGCTCGGCCGAGGAGGAGACCAAGGGTGAATGCGTCGGCGGCGCAGCCCGCCTGGTCACAGCGATCGCGCAGGAGCGCAAGAAGCTGGCAGGCCAGAACGTGCTGCTGCTCAGCGCTGGCGACAATTTCCAGGGCTCGCTCTTCTACACGACCTACAAGGGCAAGACAGAAGGCGAATTCCTCAACCAGATGAAGTTCGATGCCGAGGCTCTCGGCAATCATGAGTTCGACGATGGCGAGTCGGCGCTGGCGCCGTTTCTCGACATGATCCAGTTTCCGGTGCTCGGCGCCAACGTGAAGGCCAATGCGCAATCCAAGCTCGGCGACCGCGTCAAGCCATCGATCGTGGTCGAGGTCGGCGGCCAGAAGATCGGCATCGTCGGCGCGGTCACCAACGACACGCCGGAGCTTGCCTCGCCTGGCCCGAACATCGCCATCGAAGACGACGTCAAGTCGATCACCGCCGAGGTCGAGAAACTGAAGGGAGAGGGCGTCAACAAAATCATCGCGGTCACCCATATCGGCTACAAGCGCGAGCGCGACGTGATCGCCAAGATCCCGGGCGTCGACGTGGTGGTCGGCGGCCACAGCCATTCGCTGCTCTCCAACACCGACCCCAAGGCGGAAGGCCCTTATCCGACGATGGTCGACAATCCGGACGGCTACAAAGTGCCGGTCGTCCAGGCGGCGTCCTATTCGAAATATCTCGGCGAGTTCAAGGTCGTGTTCGACGACAAGGGCGTTGTCAAAGAGGCCAGCGGCGATCCCATCCATCTCGACAAATCGATCACGCCCGACCCCGCCGTGCTTGCCCGCATCAAGGAACTCGGCGCGCCGATCGAGGCTCTGAAGAACAAGGAAGTTGCCGAGACCACCAAGGCGATCGACGGCAGCCGGGAAAACTGCCGCGCCCGGGAATGCGAGATGGGCAATCTAGTCTCCGACGCCGTCCTCGACCGGGTCAAGGGCCAGGGTGTCGAGATCGTCATCTCGAATGGCGGCGGCTTGCGCGCCTCGATCGACCAGGGCACCGTCACCATGGGTGAGATTCTCACCGTTCTGCCGTTTCAGAACACGCTGGCGACCTTCCAGATCTCCGGCAAGGATCTGGTTGCCGGCCTCGAAAGCGGCCTCAGCCAGGTCGAGGACGGCGCCGGGCGCTTTCCGCAGGTTGCCGGCATGAAATATGCGTTCGACAAATCGGCGCCGCCTAACGGACGCGTCAAATCGGTCGAGGTCATGGAAGGCGGCGTCTGGACGCCGATCAAGCCGGACAAGGATTACCTCGTCGCCACCAACAACTATGTCCGCCAGGGCGGCGACGGCTATAAGGTGTTCGCCGAGAAGGCCAAGAACGCCTATGATTACGGCCCGGGGCTGGAACAGGTCGTCGCCGATTACCTCGGCGCGCACCGGCCCTACACGCCCAAGCTCGACGGCCGCATCACCGAGATCGCCGCGACCGTGGCTCCGGCCGCGGAACCGGCCAAGCCTGCCGAACCGCCAAAACCTGCTGAGGCTGCGCCGGTAAAGCCTGCTGAACCGGCAATGCCCGAAATGCCGGCCGGCTCAGGCGACATTTCCAAGACGCCGCCGGCCGTCCCGGCGGAAACCGCGCCGGCGGCACCTGCGGCTCCCGTCACACCGGCTCCGGCGACCCCTGCTCCGGCCAAGCCCGCCGAGACAGCGCCTGCCCCGAATCAGCCGGCCCCAAGTGAACCGGCGCCAACCGAGCCGGCAAAACCTGCCGAGCCCGCCAAGCCCGCTGAGCCGGCACCGGCCGAAAGCAGCCATGTAATCGTCGCCGGCGATACCTATTGGGATCTCGCGGTGAAGGCCTATGGCGACGGCACCAAATGGAAGATAATCTCCGATGCCAACAAAGCCTACGAGCCACGCCGGCTGCCGGTCGGCGCGACCTTGACGATCCCGGCGGCGTCGAAGTAATCCGGCCTCAGGAACGCAATGCACCCGCCCGGCAGACCGGGCGGGTGTTGCATTTCTGGGGACAAGGTGCGGCCAGACGCGGCATTTGAAAACCGGCGCGGCATCGCTACTTTCGCCGCGGCACCGTTGGTTCGCGGTGTTGGAGAACCTCATGACGCTCGCCAACCCTGCTGAAATCAAAGCCGAGAAGACCGCCGCCTCGCCGTCGGGAGGGCGCCCTCCGGTCAGGACCGGCAAGGTCGGTGTCATGCTGATCAATCTCGGCACCCCCGACGGCACCGGCTTCAAGCCGATGTGGCGCTACCTCCGGGAGTTCCTGTCCGATCCACGCGTCATCGAGCTAAACAAGGCGATCTGGTATCCGATCCTCTACGGCCTGGTCCTCACCACGCGGCCGAGGAAGTCGGGCGCCAACTATGCCAGGATATGGAACCGGGAGCGCAACGAGTCGCCGCTGCGCACCTACACCCGCGCCCAGGCCGAGAAGCTCGGGCTCGCGCTCGACGACCTACCCAATGTCGTTGTCGACTGGGCGATGCGCTACGGCAACCCTTCGACCGCGAACGTGGCCGAGAGGCTGGTCGAGCAAGGCTGCGACCGCATCCTGTCTTTCCCGCTCTATCCGCAATATTCGGCGACGACGACTGCGACTGCCAACGACCAGCTGTTTCGCGCGCTGATGAAGATGCGCCGCGCCCCGGCCATTCGCAGCGTGCCGCCCTATTACAACGAGCCGGCCTATATTGAGGCGCTCGCCCGTTCGATCGAAAAGCATCTGGCGAACCTCGACTTCGAACCGGAAATTGTCATCGCTTCCTATCACGGCATTCCGAAACCCTATTCCGACAAGGGCGATCCCTACCAAGCCCATTGCCTCGAGACGACGCGGCTGCTGCGCGAAAAGCTCGGCTGGGATGAAAACAAGCTGATCACCACCTTTCAGTCGCGCTTCGGCGCGCAGGAATGGCTGCAGCCCTACACCGACAAGACGGTCGAAAGACTAGGGCGCGAAGGCGTAAAATCGATCGCCATCGTTAACCCCGGCTTTTCCGTCGACTGCATCGAGACGCTGGACGAGATCGGCAGGGAAGCGGCCGAGACCTTCCATCATGCCGGCGGCGAAAAGTTCGCACACATCCCTTGCCTCAACGACAGTACCGAGGGCATGGCGGTGATCGAGGCAATGGTGCGGCGCGAGCTGTCCGGCTGGGCCTGAACAGATCACCCGTCTATTCACCGGCAATCCATGATCACCTGATTGTAACGTTGCTGAAACACACTTAAGTGTTTGATCAAGCCGGCCGCGTGGAACTGTCCGGCATGGCCGGCCTTTGAGGGGAGAGCCAAATGGGTTTCAGTGGTTTCGATATCGCGCTTCTTGTTCTTGTCGCCCTTGTCGTGCTGGTGCTTTTCAAAGGCATCCGGACAATTCCGCAAGGCTATAATTATACCGTCGAACGCTTCGGCCGTTACACCAAGACATTGAGCCCGGGCCTCAACCTCATCATGCCCTTCGTCGATCGTATCGGCGCCAAGATGAACATGATGGAGCAGGTGCTCGACGTCCCGACGCAGGAGATCATCACGCGCGACAACGCCACTGTTGCCGTCGATGGCGTCGCCTTTTATCAGGTGCTCAACGCGGCGCAGGCCGCCTACCAGGTCGCCGGCCTACAGAACGCTATCCTCAATTTGACGATGACCAACATCCGCACCGTCATGGGCTCGATGGACCTCGACGAGCTGTTGTCGAACCGCGACGCCATCAACGAGCGCCTCCTGCGCGTCGTCGACGAGGCCGCGCATCCCTGGGGCATCAAGATCACCCGTGTCGAGATCAAGGACATCAACCCGCCGGCCAATCTCGTCGAATCGATGGGCCGCCAGATGATGGCCGAGCGCAATAAGCGCGCCCAGATCCTCGCCGCCGAGGGCCTCAAGCAGTCGCAGATTCTGGAGGCCGAGGGGCGCAAGGAAGCCGCCTTCCGCGACGCCGAGGCGCGCGAGCGATCGGCCGAGGCTGAAGCACGCGCCACGCAGGTGGTGTCGGAGGCGATTTCCAAGGGTGACGTGCAGGCGCTCAACTACTTCGTCGCGCTGAAATACACCGAAGCGCTGACCAGGATCGGCTCCGCGACAAACAGTAAACTCGTGCTGATGCCGATAGAGGCTTCCTCACTGATCGGCACGCTTGGCGGCATTGGCGAAATCGCCAGGGAAGTTTTCAAGGGCGAAGGGACCGCCGGTCCAGCACGACAGGCCCGCCCGCCCGTGGTTCGTCCCAGCGAGACCTGAGGCCATGTTCGACCGCATTGTTTCCGAACTCGGCCCGTGGAGCTGGATGGTCCTCGGCCTCATCCTGCTGGTGATGGAGGTCATCGCGCCCGGCATTTTCATGCTGTGGATCGGCATTGCCGCGCTGTTGATCGGCGTCGTCTCGTTGCTCATCTGGGACGCCGGTTTCTGGACCTGGCAGGTCCAGGTCGTCGCCTTCCTCGTGCTGTCGCTGGTCTCGGCCTATGTCGGCAAGCGGCTGGTGGGCGGACGCCACGATGAGACCGACCAGCCCCTGCTCAACCGCCGCGGCGCACAGATGGTCGGCCGGACGGCGACCCTTGCCGAGCCGATCAAGGACGGGCGCGGGCGCATCAAGCTGGGCGACACGTTGTGGCGTGTCTCCGGCCCCGACCTCCCGGCCGGCACGCAGGTGCGCGTGACGGGTGCCGCTGATACCGATCTGGAACTGACGGTCGAGGCGGTCTAGAAAACTCGCCAGACTAGGCAGCACCGATACGCAGCAGGTCGTGCAGATGGACGAGCCCGATCGGCCGCCTGCCTTCGACCACCATCAGGCTGGTAATGGCCGAGTCGTTGATCGTCTGCAGCGCCGTCGCCACCAGCGTGTCGGGCGCGGCCATTTTTGGCTCTCTGGTCATCACCTGATCGACGCTCATGGCCAAGAGATCGCTGCCGATATGGCGCCTGATGTCACCATCGGTGATGATGCCGATCAGCTTGCCGTCCGCGGCAGTGACCGCCACGCAGCCAAACCCCTTGCGCGACAATTCGAGGATTGCCTCGCGCATGCCGGTGCCGGACGACACCAGCGGCAGCCTGTCGCCGACATGCATGATCTCGCGGATCTGCGTCAGGTTGGCTCCGAGCTGGCCGCCGGGATGGAACGTGCGGAAATGGTCCGGGGTGAAGCCGCGTGCCTCGAGCAGCGCGATGGCCAGCGCATCGCCCATCACCATTTGCAGCAGCGTCGAGGTCGTCGGCGCAAGCCCGTGCGGGCAGGCTTCCGGTGCTCGCGGCAGCAGAAGCACCACGTCGGCCGCACGCGCCAGTGCCGATTTTTCGCCCGCAGTGACCGCAACCAGCGGGATCGAGAAGCGCCTCGAATAGGCGATGATGCCCTTGAGCTCGAGGCTTTCCCCCGACCACGACAGCGCGATGATGGCGTCGTTCCTGGCGATCATGCCGAGGTCGCCGTGATTGGCTTCGGCAGGGTGAACGAAGAAGGCCGGCGTGCCGGTCGAGGCGAGCGTTGCGGCAATCTTCGAGCCGATATGGCCGCTTTTGCCGACCCCGGTGACGATGACGCGGCCATCGATCTGCGACACCATGTCGACGGCCCGTGCGAACGGCTCGGCCAGCCCGTTTTCGAGCGCGTCGGCCAATGCCGCGACGCCGGCCTGCTCTGTCGCCACCGTTCTCAGCGCCGAAGCAATCGCGGCCTGCCCGTCGTGCCGCTTCCTGTCTGGGGATTTCACGTCCATGGACGATGCGATTAGCGCTTCGGCGCGCGCCTGTCCAACGGAATTGCCGCCCCGAACACCCTGGCGGGCCATCCCTCAACGCTCCGTTAACCATCCCCATTTACGGTTTCGTAAGTATGGCGCGCGTGCGCCGCGCAAGCAGTGGTGCCGATGTCCGGGTTTCAGCCTCAAAACAAAATGGGACGAAAGGGCAAGGCGGTCTGCTCATTGCTGCTGGCAACCACTGTCTTTGCGTTGTCGCGCCCGACACTGCTTTGCGCCCAGGAAACCGAGCTGCGCGGCGAGGTTTCGGATTCGCCAATCCTGGACGACCAGCAGTACAAGATCAGGCAAACGAGCATGGCTGGAACCGAAGCCGCCCAGGCGGCTGCAACTCCCAACGACAATACGCCGCTGCCTACCTATCGTCCGGCCAGCCAAGGGGCGTTGCCTGACGACGGCACGGGCGAAGCGGCCGCAACCGGCGGCACTTTCGATCCGCCGGCGGCCAGCGGCGACCCATTTCCCGACAACCCTCCTCCGCCGCCGCGACGGCGGCCAAGCGCAACGCGCGCCGCCAACGCCGCCTACGCCGAAGCCGAGACCACGGACAGCCATACGAGCAAGAGAACCGCGACTGCAGCGACGACCAAGGACACCGATACCGCCGCCATAGACGAGCAGGATACGGCCAACCGCCGTGCGGTGACCATCGATTCCGCCGAAAGGCTCAGGCTCGACCCCGGCGCCGAGCGCACCGAAGCCATCGAAGGCCAGAACAAAAAGAACGAGGACGACCCGTTCGCCGCCACCGGCATCAAGCTCGGCTCGTTCGTGATCCGGCCGACGCTCGAGCAAGGCCTGACGTCTTCGACAAACGCCGATTCGAGCAGCCTCGGCAAGCCGGCCCTGCTGTCGGAAACGACGCTGCGCTTCAACGCCGTCTCCGATTGGCGGGAGAATTCGGCGACGGTTGAGGGCTATGGCATCTTCCGCGAAACCTTGTCCGGCTATGACATTCACGAGGCGCAAGGCCACATCGACGGCACACTCAACATCGATCTCGACAATGATCTGCGCGCCATCGCCAAGCTGGGCTATGAGGCCGTGCCCGAATCCGCCTCGGCGCCGGACGCAGTCGTCGGCGCCGTTGGCCAGCCGGTGCGCCAGACAGTGAACGGCAGTCTCGCCGTCGAGAAGGATGCCGGCAAGATGCGCTTCGCGCTGACCGGCGCGGTCGAGCACGACATCTTTGGCGACGCTAAGCTTTCGTCGGGCGGATCACTGTCACAGAAGGGCCGCGACTCGACGCTCTACACGGCGATTTTGCGCACTGGTTACGAGATCTCGCCTGCCATCACGCCGTTCACCGAAATCGAGATCGGCCGGCGCGCTTATGATTTGCGCGTCGATCCAAACGGCTTCCAGCGCTCCTCGACAAGGCTTGGCGCACGGGCCGGCGTCGAGCTCGATCTCCGCGAGAAGCTTACCGGCGAGTTCTCGGTCGGCTGGCTGCGCGAAGCTATCGACGACGACGCCCTGCCGGCGATTTCGGGCGCGACGGTCAATGCCGATCTCAAATGGTCGCCCGAACGCGGCACCACGATCGGGCTCACCGCACAGACGACCGCCGAGAACACGACGAATGCGGGCGAAAGCGGCTCCATGCTCTATTCCGGCAGCCTCACGGGCGAGCGGCAGATCCGCGCCAACCTGACCGGAAATGCCGCGCTCGGCCTTGAATGGCGCGACTATACCGGCTCCGACGATCATGATTTGACGCTGAGCGCCGAGGCAGGGCTGACGTGGTGGCTGAACCGCTACACCGGGCTCACCACCCGCGCCAGGACTGAAAAACTGACCAGCAACCTGGTTGGACGCGACTACACGGCCAATAGCATTTTCGTTGGCGTGAAGTTGCAGCGCTAAATGCATGTCGCGCAAAGGTGTGCAGCGGTTTTGCGATAACGACTGGCATAAAACAAGAGCCTAAGCGCGTCGCATGAGGCCGATCGAACGCGGCGCGCTTTCGCCGACCAGCGCGGCAACCGGTGCTGACACTACAAGGCTAGGCCGCGGCGCTCTGACGGCGCGAGTTCGTCGAGAAGCGTGCGAATGACGCCGGCCATGCTTCCATTCATGTCGCTGCGCCACAGCGCGAAGGCAACGTTGGCCTCGACGAAGCCTTCGGGCGAGCCACAGTCGAACGTGCGCCCGCGATAATGATAGCCGTAGAAGGGCTGTTGTTTCTGCAGCTTCAGCATTGCATCGGTGAGCTGGATCTCGTTGCCGGCGCCTTTTTCCTGGCCTTCGAGTATCTTGAATATCTCAGGCTGCAGGATGTAGCGTCCGTTGATGTAGAGGTTCGACGGCGCCGTGCCGGTCTTCGGCTTTTCCACCATGCCGGTGATGCGGAAACCGTGATGTGCGTCATCGCCGCGGCCGACAATGCCGTATTTGTGCGCCTCGGCCGGATCGCATTCCTGCACGGCGACGATGTTGTTGCCGGTCTCGGCGTAAAGCTCGACCATATCCTTCATGCAGCTTTTTTCCGACTGCATGATCATGTCGGGTAACAGCAGCGCAAAGGGCTCGTCGCCGACAAGCTCGCGCGCGCACCAGACGGCGTGACCAAGGCCGAGCGGTACCTGCTGGCGGGTGAAGCTGGTCTGCCCCGGCGCCGGCTGCAGCCGCTGCAGGCGGGCGAGCTGGTCGTCCTTGCCGCGCTGCGCAAGCGTGTCGTAGAGCTCGAACTGGACATCGAAGTGATCCTCGATGACCGCCTTGTTGCGGCCGGTCACGAAGATGAAATGCTCGATTCCGGCATCGCGCGCCTCATCGACCACATACTGGATGACCGGCCTGTCGACGACCGTCAGCATTTCCTTGGGAATGGCCTTGGTAGCAGGGAGAAAGCGCGTGCCGAGACCGGCAACCGGGAACACTGCCTTGCGAACTCTCTTCATGTGCCAATTATCCATTTGCATGCCTGTTCGGCAATCCCGATTCGAGACATTTTCATGCCGAAATCGAGGATTACTGAACGGCGGGTCATAAATCTCAGCTGATAAAGCATTGACGCATCTTTTCACCCCGCACGGCACCTATGGTAAACCAAATGCTAACCGGGTTCGGCGATGAATAGTCTTCCTGAGATGAAGAAGGAGGAAAAGATGTCCGTTCGCAACGCCGCAAGGCGCTTCACCAGCGTCCTGACGGCCGCCAGCCTCTCGCTTGCTTTGCTCATGCCCAGTGGGCCGGCTTTTGCCGATGCCGGCTTCCGCCAATGGGTCGCCAGCTTCCGTGCTACCGCCGTGGCGAGCGGCGTTTCCGGCTCCGTCTACGACCAGGCATTCAAAGGCATCAACGATGCTGATCCGGTGGTGCTGGAAAAGGCTCGTACTCAGCCCGAATTCACCGCACCCGCCTGGGATTATTTCGACAACCGCGTCCATGACCAGTCGGTCGCCGTCGGCCAGCAAATGGCAAGGAAATGGAAGCCTTGGCTGGACAGGATCGAGGCAAGATACGGCGTCGACCGCTACATCCTGCTGGCGATCTGGTCGATGGAATCGAACTACGGCGAAACCCTCAAGCGCGATGATATCATGCGCAATGTCGTGCGCTCGCTGGCGACGCTTGGTTATGCCGACCCCAAGCGAGCGAAATTTGCCCGCACCCAGCTGATCGCGGCGCTGAAGATCCTGCAGACCGGCGACATCGACGAAAGCCATCTCAGCGGCTCATGGGCCGGCGCGATGGGCCATACCCAGTTCATCCCTACCAGCTACCTGTCCTATGCGGTCGATATGGACGGCAACGGCAAGCGCGACATCTGGAATTCGATTCCCGACGCACTGGCGACAGCCGCCAATTTGCTGCGGAAGAACGGCTGGCAGGCAGGCAAGACCTGGGGCTATGAAGTCAGCCTTCCGGACGGCAAGAAGCTGCCCGGAGGCTCGAAGTCGCTGTCGCAATGGCAGGCGCTGGGCGTCACCCGTGCCAACGGCAAGCCGTTCAAGAACGGTGCCGACAAGGCGACGTTGAAACTGCCCGGCGGCCGCGGCGGGCCGGCTTTCCTGATGATCACGAATTTCTCGGTCATCAAGCGTTACAACAATGCCGACAAATATGCGCTCGCCGTGGGCCTTCTTGCCGACGAAATCGCCGGCTATGGCGGGCTTGTGCAGGACTGGAAGCGACCGTTTACCAAGCTCTCCTTTGAGGAAAGGCAGGAGCTTCAGAAGCGACTTTCCGAGCACGGCTTTTACGACGGCAAGTTCGACGGCAAGATCGGTGACGGATCGAAAACCGCCATCATGGCCTTCCAGGCAAAGGCCGGCTTGACCCAGGACGGGTATCCGAGCAAGGAAGTGCTCAAATGGCTCAGGCAGAACTAGAGCCGGTTACGGGATGGAGAGGGTGATTGGTTTCGGCTGCGCGCATCCGGTTAATCGTTCGTCGCGTGCCGATTCTGGTTCTGGCGATCGCCGTTCTGGCCGTCTGCGCCGCCAGTGCCTTTCATACCTCGGCCATGGCGCAGGAGCCGGAAAGTCGTGGCTGGTCGCTGCGCGACCTGTTGTTTCCGCGCAGAAGCGAGCGGTTTGAGCAGCCGCCGCCCGAATTCCAGAGAGAATTCCAGAGAACAAAGCCCAGGCCCAAGCTGAGAAAGCCCCGGTCAGTTCGCCGGCCGCCGCCGGCCGAGCCGACAACCCCAGTGGCCGAGAAGGCGCCGGATGCACGCGTCGTTCTGGTGGTCGGCGATTTCATGGCGTCTGGGCTGGCTGAGGGGCTCGACGCCGCCTTTGCCGAAAACACCGGCGTCAGGATCGTCGTCCGTGCCAACGGATCGTCCGGCTTCGTGCGTGACGATGTCTACAACTGGCCAGAACAGGTCAAGTCGCTGATCGCTGCCGAAAAACCGGCAGCCGTCGTCGTCATGCTCGGGTCCAACGACCGGCAGCAGATGCGCGTCGGCGATGTGCGCGAGCAGCCGCGATCCGAGAACTGGACCAAGGAATACGAGCGCCGGACCGATGCGTTCGGCAAGGCCATCGCCGCAACCAAGGTGCCGTATTTGTGGGTTGGCATGCCGGCCTTCCGGGTCTCGAAAATGACTTCCGACATGCTGGCCTTCAACGATATCTTCCGCTCGTCCGCCGAAAGCCACGGCGGCGAATTCGTCGACGTCTGGGACGGGTTTGTCGACGAGAACGGCGCCTTCATCACCAGCGGACCGGACATCAACGGCCAATCGGTGCGCCTGCGCTCCGACGACGGCATCAACATGTCGAAGGCCGGCAAGCGCAAGCTCGCCTTCTATACCGAAAAGCCGCTGATGAAGATCCTGGGGCTGGCCGCGCCGGGAAGCGTGGTGACGGCTTCTGCCCCGGCCGGCGCTCCCGTCGAGGCGCCGGCACCTGCTGCCGCGCCGATAGCTGTCGATCGCACCGTGCCGATGCTGCTCAGCGATCCGGCGCTGGACGGCGGTTCGGAACTTCTCGGCGCCGCCCCGCCGGCAAAAGCTGACAAGAATTTGCCGGGCGAAAGGCTGATCGTCGAGGGCAAGGCGCCCGACGCCTCACCGGGCCGCGCTGACGATTTCTCCTGGCCGCCCAAGACACAGCCTGCGACGGCGGCCGCATCCGATACGACGACGGCGATCCGGCAGTAAAGCTGGCGCCTCTTTCTGGAGAGTTTCGGAACAGGCTCAGCGCGGCAGCACGCTCGATCCCATCAGCGCCTCGTCGATTGCACGCGCCGCCTGGCGGCCCTCGCGGATCGCCCAGACGACCAGCGACTGGCCGCGCCGCACGTCGCCCGCCGCATAGAGCTTTTCGACGCTGGTCCTGTAGTCCCGGTCATTGGCCTCGACATTCTTCGAGCGGCGGCTGTCGGTTACGATCTTCATCTGCCCGTCGAGTTCCGAGACCGGCCCGCGAGCGGCTGGCCCGGCAAAGCCGATGGCGATGAACGCGAGATCGGCGCGGATGACGAATTCCGTGCCCGCGATCGGCTTGCGCTTTTCGTCGACTTCGCAGCATTTTACCCCGGTCAGCTGGCCGTCTTCGCCAATGAATTCAAGCGTCGCCACCTGGAATTCGCGCTCGGCGCCTTCGGCCTGCGAGGATGACGTGCGCATCTTGGTCGCCCAGTAGGGCCACACCGACAGCTTGTCCTCCTTTTCCGGCGGCTGCGGCCGGATGTCGAGCTGGGTGACGCGCACCGCGCCTTGGCGGAAGGCGGTACCGACGCAGTCGGAGGCAGTGTCGCCGCCGCCGACGACGACGACGTGCTGGCCGCCGGCGACGATCGGGCGCGACGGCCATGCCACCGACTGGATCGGCTCGCCGCCGATACGCTTGTTCTGCTGAACCAGATACGGCATCGCGTCGTGCACGCCGTCGAGATCGTCGCCAGGGATGTTGGCCGGACGCGGTGTTTCGGAACCGCCGCAATAGAGGACCGCGTCATATTCGGCGAGCAGTTCGGCGACCGGCTTATCGACGCCCACATTGACGCCACACTGGAAGCTGACACCTTCGCCCTGCATCTGCTCGATGCGCCGGTCGATATAATGCTTCTCGATCTTGAAGTCGGGGATACCGTAGCGCATCAGCCCGCCCGGCCGGCTCTCGCGCTCATAGACGTGAACGTCATGGCCGGCGCGGCCGAGTTGCTGGGCAGCCGCCATTCCCGCCGGCCCCGAGCCTATGATCGCGACGCGCTTGCCGGTCTTCCGTTCCGGCGGATAGGGCCGAATATGGCCGGTTTCATAGGCTTTGTCGGCAATCGCCTGCTCGATCGTCTTGATGGCGACCGGAATATCCTCGAGGTTCAGCGTGCAGGCTTCCTCGCAAGGTGCGGGGCAGATGCGGCCGGTAAATTCCGGAAAATTGTTGGTCGAATGCAGGTTGCGGATCGCGTTTTCCCAGTCGCCATTGTAGACGAGGTCGTTCCAGTCCGGGATCTGGTTGTGGATCGGGCAGCCGGTCGGTCCATGGCAATACGGAATGCCGCAATCCATGCAGCGCGCGGCCTGTTTCTCGACCTCCTTGTCCGACATCGGCAGCGTGAACTCACGGAAATGCCGGATGCGGTCGGAAGCCGGCTGGTACTTGTGCACCTGCCGGTCGATCTCGAGAAACCCTGTTACCTTGCCCATAGTCCAGTCCCTGCTGTCCGGAAGGTACGCCTGGCGACGCACCCGTTAACCTCATAAGGCAGCCGTGGCAACCTTCAGTCCGAGGTCAGGATTGTTGATGAAGATGGTTGCCAGGACGCATGGGCCCCCGGCAATTTCCAAATCTATTCCGCCGCCACGTTCATGCGCATCCGCTCCATCTCGATCAGCGCGCGGCGGTATTCGACCGGCATGATCTTCCGGAATTTCGGCCGGAAAGTCGCCCAATCGTCGAGGATTTCGCGACCTCGTACCGAGCCCGTGTAGTGGACGTGGTTGGAGATCAGCTGGTAGAGCCGCTCCTCGTCGTGGCTGGTCATATCGCCCGATACGTCGACACGGCCCTTATGGTCGAGATCGCCGCCGTGGTGGAGCAGCTTCTCCATCAGGTCGTCCTCTTCCGGAACCGGCTCCAACTCGACCATCGCCATGTTGCAGCGTTCGGCGAAATCGCCCGCCTCATCGAGCACATAGGCGACGCCGCCCGACATGCCGGCGGCGAAGTTGCGGCCGGTCTGGCCGATGACGACGACGATACCACCAGTCATGTATTCGCAACCGTGGTCGCCGACGCCTTCAACGACCGCGGCGACACCCGAATTGCGCACAGCAAAACGCTCGCCGGCAACGCCGCAGAAATAGGCCTCGCCCTCGGTTGCGCCGTAGAGCACGGTGTTGCCGACAATAATGGACTCGGCAGCAACGATTTTCGTGTTCTCCGGCGGGCGGATGACGATGCGGCCGCCCGACAGACCCTTACCGACATAGTCATTGGCAGCGCCCACCAGTTCGAACGAAATCCCACGCGCCAGAAAGGCGCCAAAGGATTGGCCGGCCGTGCCGGTGAGCTTCACCGAGATCGTGTCCTCGCGCAGGCCCTTGTGCTTGAAGCGCTTTGCCACTTCACCCGACAGCATGGCGCCCGTCGAACGGTCGACGTTGCGGATCGGCAGTTCGATGCTGACCGGCTGCCTGGCTTCGAGCGCCGGCTTTGCCAGTTCTATCAGCTTGCGGTCGAGCACGTCGTCGATCGGATGCTTCTGCCGCTCGGTCCAGTGCACCGCCGCGTGTGGCGCATCGGGCTTGTAGAACATCTTGCTGAAGTCGAGTCCGCGCGCCTTCCAGTGCTGGATCAGCTCGCGCTTTTCCAGAAGGTCGGTGTCGCCGATGATCTGGTCGAGATGGGTGTAGCCCATCTCGGCAAGCAGCGCCCGCACCTCTTCCGCCACATAGAAGAAGAAGTTGATGACGTGCTCGGGCGTGCCCTTGAAGCGCTTGCGCAGCACCGGGTCCTGCGTCGCGACGCCGACCGGGCAGGTGTTGAGATGGCACTTGCGCATCATGATGCAGCCGGCCGCGATCAGTGGCGCGGTCGAGAAGCCGAACTCGTCGGCGCCGAGCAGCGCGCCGATGATGACGTCACGCCCTGTGCGCAGGCCGCCATCGACCTGCAGCGCGACGCGCGACCTGAGGCCGTTGAGCACCAGCGTCTGGTGCGTCTCGGCAAGGCCCATCTCCCACGGGCTGCCGGCATGCTTGAGCGAGGTCAGCGGCGAAGCGCCGGTGCCGCCGTCATAGCCTGATATGGTGATGTGGTCGGCACGCGCCTTGGCGACGCCGGCCGCAACCGTGCCGACGCCGACTTCCGAGACCAGCTTGACCGATACGTCGGCCGCCGGATTGACGTTCTTCAGGTCGTAGATGAGCTGCGCCAGATCCTCGATCGAATAGATGTCATGATGCGGCGGCGGCGAGATCAGGCCGACGCCCGGCGTCGAATGCCTGACCTTGGCTATGGTTGCGTCGACCTTGTGGCCCGGCAGCTGGCCGCCCTCGCCGGGCTTTGCCCCTTGCGCGACCTTGATCTGCATCATGTCGGAATTGACCAGATATTCGGCAGTGACGCCAAAGCGTCCCGAAGCGACCTGCTTGATCGCCGAGCGTTCGGGGTTCTTGCCGCCGCCCGGCAGTGGCAGATAGCGGTCGGCCTCTTCGCCGCCCTCGCCGGTATTCGACTTGCCGCCGATGGCGTTCATGGCGCGCGCCAGCGTCGTATGCGCTTCCCTGGAGATCGAGCCGAAGGACATCGCCCCGGTCGAGAAGCGCTTGACGATTTCGGCCGCCGGCATCACCTCGTCGAGTTCGACCTTCTTGCGCCCGGTCTCTTGCGCAAGCTTGATCTTGAACATGCCGCGAATGGTCTGCGCCTGCGCCGTCTCGCTATCGATCTGGGCGGAATAGTCCTTGAACGTCTCCCACGAGCCCTGGCGCACAGCGTGCTGCAAGGTCGCCACTGCATCGGGCGACCAGATATGGGCCTCGCCGCGCATGCGGAACATGTATTCGCCGCCAACCTCGAGGCTGTTGCGCAGCACCGGGTCGTTGCCGAAGCCATCGGTGTGGCGGCTGACGGTTTCGGCGGCGATCTCGTCCAGCCCGACGCCTTCGATCAGCGTCGCCGTACCGGTGAAGTACTTGTGCACGAACTCCGACTTCAGCCCGATGGCATCGAAGATCTGCGCGCCGCAATAGGACTGATAGGTCGAGATGCCCATCTTGGACATCACCTTCAGGATGCCCTTGCCGATCGACTTGATGTAGCGGGAGACGACCTCGTAGGCATCGACCTCCGCTGGCAATTCGCCACGCTTGTGCATGTCGAGCAGCGTGTCGAAAGCGAGATAGGGATTGATCGCCTCGGCGCCGTAGCCGGCGAGACAGCAGAAATGATGCACCTCGCGCGGCTCGCCGGATTCCACGACGAGCCCGACCGAGGTGCGCAATCCCTTGCGGATCAAATGATGATGCACGGCCGCCGTTGCCAGCAGCGCCGGAATGGCGATGCGGTCCGGGCCGAGCTGACGGTCCGACAGGATGATGATGTTGTAGCCGCCGGCGACCGCCGCCTCGGCGCGCTCGCATAGCCGGTCTATAGCGCCCTGCATGCCGGCCGCGCCTTCATTCGAAGCATAGGTGATGTCGATCGTCTTGGTGTCGAAACGGTCCTCGGTGTGACCGATGGAGCGGATCTTTTCGAGATCGCCATTGGTCAGGATTGGCTGGCGCACTTCGAGCCGCTTGCGGCGCGAATTGCCGACCAGGTCGAAGATGTTGGGCCGCGGCCCGATGAAGGACACCAGGCTCATCACCAGTTCCTCGCGGATCGGGTCGATCGGCGGGTTGGTGACCTGGGCGAAATTCTGCTTGAAATAGGTGTAGAGCAGCTTCGATCTGTCCGACATCGCCGAAATCGGCGTGTCGGTGCCCATCGAGCCGACTGCTTCCTGGCCGGTGGTCGCCATCGGCGACATCAGCAGCTTGGTGTCTTCCTGGGTGTAGCCGAACGCCTGCTGGCGGTCGAGCAGGCTGACGTCCCTGCGCAGGGCGCGCGGCTCGACCGGCTTCAAATCTTCGAGGATGAGCTGGGTGTTGGCGAGCCAGCTCTTGTAGGGGTGCCTGGTCGCGATCTCCGACTTGATCTCCTCGTCGGAAACGATGCGGCCCTTGTCCAGGTCGATCAGCAGCATGCGGCCGGGCTGCAGCCGCCACTTCTTGACGATCCTTTCCTCCGGCACCGGCAGCACGCCGGCTTCCGAGGCCATGATGACGCGGTCGTCATCGGTAACGATGTAGCGCGCCGGCCGCAGCCCGTTGCGGTCGAGCGTGGCACCGATCTGGCGGCCGTCGGTGAAGGCAACCGCCGCCGGCCCGTCCCACGGCTCCATCAGGGCTGCGTGATACTCATAGAAGGCTTTGCGGTCCTGACCCATCAGCTTGTTGCCGGCCCAGGCTTCCGGGATCAGCATCATCATGGCGTGGGCGAGCGAATAGCCGCCCTGCGTCAGGAATTCGAGCGCATTGTCGAAGCAGGCGGTGTCCGACTGCCCTTCGTAGGAGATCGGCCACAGTTTCGAGATGTCGTTGCCGAACAGTTCGGAATCGACCGAAGCTTGGCGCGCCGCCATCCAGTTGACGTTGCCGCGCAACGTGTTGATCTCGCCATTGTGGGCGACCATGCGGTAGGGATGCGCCAGCTTCCACGACGGGAACGTGTTGGTCGAGAAGCGCTGGTGGACCAGGATCAGCGCCGTCTCGAAACGCGGGTCGGTGAGGTCCTTGTAGTAGGCTCCGACCTGATAGGCCAGGAACATGCCCTTGTAAACGATGGTCCGCGACGACATCGAGACGACATAGAAGCCGTTGTCGACGCCTTTGGTCTCCTCGTGGATGCGGCCGGAAATGACCTTGCGCAGGATGTAGAGCCGCCGCTCGTAATCGTCGTCGTTCTCGATCTCGGCGCCGCGGCCCAGGAACACCTGCCGGTGCACCGGCTCGGAAGCGGCGATGTCGGGCGCCTTGGACAGCGACGAATTATCGACCGGCACGTCGCGAAAGCCGAGCAGCGGCTGGCCCTCGAGTTGCGCCACCTCGGCGATGATGCCTTCGATATGCGCCTGCAGCTCCGGGTCGCGCGGCATGAACACCTGGCCGACGGCATAGTGGCCGGGCTTCGGCAGTTCGACCCCTTGCTTGGCCATCTCCTCGCGGAAGAAGCGGTCCGGCAGTTGCACCAGCACGCCGGCGCCGTCGCCCATCAGCGGATCGGCGCCGACCGCGCCGCGATGCGTCAGGTTTTCGAGCACGGCAAGGCCGTCCTCGACGATCTGATGCGACATCACGCCCTTCATGTTGACGATGAAGCCGACGCCGCATGCATCACGCTCGTTGCGCGGATCATAGAGGCCGTGCGCGGTATAGCCGGTGTTGGTTCGCCGAATATTGGTCAGGGACGGATTTTTGACGGCTGCCGCTTTCGTCTGCGCGGCCTTCGTCGCAGATGGCGTCATGTCCGTCATCGTCCTGTCCTCCGTTCCGTCCCCTTCGGGCGCTGGTTTCCGTCGGGAAGCGCGTGGCTCCCCTTTCAATCTTGCGGCACGTCTTGCGAAATTCTTGCCGACGGTGCGGCTTTCCGCATCGTTCGCATATGGTATTCGTACAGGCCGGAGCCAGGCTGTCTAGCTGTCGCTCGCGGTAAACGGCCGCAGAGGCGCAATCATATGCCAATGCGGCCAGTTTTGTGCGACAAAATAAGACAGCACTACTGTCCTAAATTTTTATGACAGAAATTTGGGATGCACACAAGACCGATTCACAAAATTCTTGAAGCTTTCGCGACAGAAAATTGCGCGGAAACCCGGTGCCAGCGTAACCTTCCGTCGCTGCATGTACGCTCATGCGTTTCGCTGGCTTTAGCGGATTTTCGGTATCTGCCCCTTGCGGCCGGCATGCGAAAGCGGCCAAGCTCGCACCGATTTCCCCAACATAGGCAGACGCATGATTTTCGCTTCCGACAATTGGGCAGGCGCCCATCCCCGTATCGCTGCCGGCCTCTCGGCCCATGCCGACGGCTTCTCCACCGCCTATGGCGACGGTGTCCTCGACAAGGCAGTTTACCAGCGCTTCAATGAAATCTTCGAATGCGAAGTCGCGGTGTTTTTCGTCGCCACCGGCACCGCTGCCAATTCGCTGTCGCTGACTACCTATAACAAGCCAGGCGGCATTTCCTTCTGCCATCGCGAATCGCACGTCATCGAGGACGAATGCGGTGCACCGGAATATTTCACCGGCGGTTCGCGGCTTTATACAGTCGAAGGCGCACTCGGCAAGATCGATGCCGGCAATCTGGAACGGGCGGTGGACCGTTTCGCACCGGAAAACGTCCATTCCGGGCGGCCGGTTGCCGTTTCGATCACTCAGTCGACCGAGGTCGGTACCGTCTACACGCTGAACGAAATCGCCAGGATTTCGGCGATCGCAAAGCAGCATGGACTGCCGCTGCACATGGACGGGGCCCGCTTTGCCAATGCGCTCGTCGCGCTGGAAACGACGCCGGCCGAAATGACCTGGAAGCACGGTATCGACATCCTCTCCTTCGGCGGCACCAAGAATGGCTGTTGGTGCGCCGAGGCGATCGTGCTGTTCGACCTCGAGCGAGCCAAGGAATTGGCCTTTTTGCGCAAGCGCGCGGCTCAGTTGTTCTCGAAATCGCGCTTCATCGCCGCGCAATTCGATGCTTATTTCAGGGGTGGGCTATGGCTCGATACGGCACGGCACGCCAATGCGATGGCGGCACGGCTTGCCGCGGCGATAGAAGATTCCCCTTCCGCCCGGCTGGCCTGGCTGCCGCAGGCGAACGAGGTCTTCGCGGTCATGAAAAAGGCCGAGGCCGAAAGCATGCAAGCGGCAGGCGCGGCCTTCCATGACTGGCACAGGCCGCTCGGCTACGACGGCCACATCGGCGAGGACGAAGCGCTCTACCGCTTCGTCACCAGCTTCGCGACCACGCCCGACGAGGTCGACCGTTTCGGCTACCTGCTCGCCGGATAGCAAGCCTTACCCAGCAAAAAGAGCGGCGCATTGCTGCACCGCCCTTTCTTCCCGGGGAGTTGGCGTCCCCGGAGAACGTAGCTGCCTGGCTTAGGCGGCAGTCTTGGCCTCGATCTGCTTGGCCTTGGCCGGAGCCGAGGTGATCGCGATCTTGCGCGGCTTCAGCTCTTCGGGGATGTTGCGCTTGAGGTCGACGGAGAGCAGCCCGTTCTTCAGCGCGGCGCCGACAACCTCGACGTGATCGGCAAGCTGGAAGCGGCGCTCGAAGGCTCGGCTGGCGATACCGCGATAGAGCAGTTCGGAGCCTTCGCCATTGCCTTCCTCCTTGCGCTCACCCTTGACGGTCAGCACATTGCGGTGAGCTTCGATCGAAATCTCATCTTCCGAGAAGCCGGCCACAGCCATCGAGATGCGATAGGCATCCTCGCCCGTGCGCTCGATGTTGTAAGGCGGATACGTCTGGCCTTCCGGCTGCGCAAGCGAATCGAGCATGGTGAACAGCCGGTCGAAACCGACGGTCGAACGGTAGAGCGGGGAAAAATCAACGTGACGCATGATGTGTTCTCCTGTTGAGCAACAAGGTTGCGTATGGCCGGTGCGAAACCCGTAACAGCGTTTCGGATGGGCCAGCGGCCCCGACATTGGCGACCGCATGACAGATTTGGGAAGCGGACGACGGCATTTCAAGATTTCCCGCGTCCAAACGGGACCGATCGCGGCCGACGTCCCGATGCCGATGAACGGCAGATGAACCGTGGCTTCGGCGAGCGTTCAGCCAGGCGGCATTAAAACTGTTCTCGAGATAACGAACAGGTCGCGAAAAAGGCGACACGACGAGGCCGAACCGGGTGCAACGTCCCTTCCTCCCGGGTCGACAGAGGCCGGAAGTACGCCCAAGGCTGCTTCCGGCCTTATTTCTTCGCTGCCTGTCGACCTCCCCGGCGTCCCGAATTCCTTTGCTTTTGGCGCATGGGCGTTTATGCCTGACTTGCGCCCGTCGGCACCGACACCAGCCAAACACCGTATGACCGATCTTTTCCACCAGACCCCCGTCTTCCACGAAACTCCGGACAATCCGCTGCCGGAAAACGCAGCCGGTGGCTTCTTCACCACGCGCGACGGCAAGAAGATCCGCTATGGGCTGTTTGCCGCTGTTGCCCGCCCCATGAAGGGCACCGTGGTCGTCCTGACCGGCCGCAACGAGTGCATCGAGAAGTATTTCGAGACCATTCGCAACCTTGCCGACCGGGGCTTTGGCGTGGCAACCCTCGACTGGCGCGGCCAGGGCGCTTCCGACCGGATGATCGGCGACCGACAGCGCGGCCACGTCCAGAGCTTCTTCGACTATACCGGTGATCTGGAGCAGTTCTTCGAAGAGATCGTGCTGCCCGATTGCCGAGGGCCCTACTACATACTGGCCCATTCGGCTGGCGCGGTGATTGCGCTGCTTGCCGCGCCCTCAATGGCGAACCGCGTGCGCCGCATGGTGCTGATCGCACCGTTCTTCACAGTGCCCGACCTGCCGGTTTCGGTAAAAACCGTTCGCCGCATCTGTTCGCTGTTCTGCCTTCTCGGCCTCGGCCGGCTCTATGCCGCATGGGGGCCGCGGCCGAAGGAATCGGTGCCCTTCGCCATGAACAAGCTGACCAGCGACCCGGCGCGCTATCGACGCAATACGCTGATCTACGAAACCTATCCGCAGCTGGCGCTCGGCGGACCGACGATCCGCTGGCTGAAGGCGGCCACGGAGGCGTCCTTGATCGTCAGCGACCCGGATTTCATGGCCAAGATCCAGGTGCCCTTGTTGATGATCGCCGCCGGCGCCGACCAGGTCGTCTCGACCAGGGCAGTCGAAGCCTATGCGAGACGTCTGCGCGTCGGCTCGCTAGTGATGATCGACGGCGCCCGCCATGAGATCCTCCAGGAAGCCGACCTCTATCGCGAGCAGTTGCTTGCGGCATTCGATGCCTTCATCCCCGGAACCGGCGACGCTGTTTGACCACTTCGCCAGCGCCCGCCAACAAAGCCCGTACGGGTCGCTTGTCCGGCGCAGCGTGCTCCCCTTATTCCCGTTCAGGCATCGAGCGCTAGCTTGCTGCCAAAGAGGTTGGAGGCCATTCGCCGGGAGAAAAACGACCATGAACGCATCGAACACGCTGTCACGTCAGGGGCATCGGCTACTGCAGATTGGCGTCGCGCTGCTGCTGTTTTCGTCATTCGAAGGGTTTGCAATACCGTATCTCGCCGCACCGCGGCTCGGACTGTCCGCGCACACGCTCAGCGCCCTGGAGGACGTTCTCTTGCTGGCGCTAGGCCTCACATGGTCTAGGCTCAATCTCGGCGCGGCGACGTCGCGGATTGCATTCTGGCTGCTGATCTATTCGGCTTTGGCGATCCTGGCCGCCTACGTGATCGCCAGCGCCTGGGCGGCCGGCAACGAGACTATGCCGTTAGCGGCCGGAGCCTTCCACGGAAGTGCCCTTCAGGAAGCAGTGATCAAAGGTGTGGCGTATTCGTCCGCGCCGACCGGCCTCATCTCTTTCGTGCTCATTTTGTGGGGCCTGCGTCTCTCGGACGCTTGGCCTGCCGATGGCTAATTTAGAACCATACCAGGGTTCCCGTCGGATTTGCGCAAAACAGACGCTTGGGTACACCGGATGCTCAGCCGCGCAGCGCCGCCATCGCTGCTGCGTGCAGCTCCGGTGTCGCGGCCGCCAGGATGTCGCCGCCCTTTTCCGCCGGTCCGCCCTCGAAAGTGGTGACGACGCCGCCTGCCTTCTCGATGATCGGGATCAGCGCGACGATGTCGTAGGGTTTCAATCCGGGATCGGCGACGATATCGACGCTGCCCGCCGCCACCATGGCGAAGGCATAGCAGTCGGTGCCGTAACGGGCGAGTTGGACCTGTTGCTCGAACAGGTCGTAGCGCAGGCGCGCGTCTCCCTTGAACAGCGCCGGCGTGGTGGTGAACAGCGTCGCCTCGGCGAGATTCGTCGTCTTGCGCGTTGCGAGTTTTCGCGGGCCACCGGGACCTTCATAATGCGAACCGGAGGCATTGGCGTAGAACAGCTCGCCGGTGAAGGGCTGCGACATCATGCCGGCGACGGCATCGCCGTCGACCGTCAGCCCGACCAGTGTTCCCCATACCGGCAGGCCGGAAATGAAGGCGCGCGTTCCATCGATCGGATCGATCACCCAGACATGCCGGCTGGAGATGTTTTCGCTGCCATGCTCCTCGCCGAGGATGCCGTGATCGGGGTATTGCGCGTTGATCAGCGCGCGGATGGCCCGCTCGGCCTCGCCGTCGGCCTCGGTGACGGGGTCGAAGCTGCCGCGCTCCTTGTTGGTGACCGCGCCCTGATTGCGGAAGCGCGGCAAGGTCTCGGCCGCGGCGGCATGCGCAACGCGCCGCATGAACTCGATGCTGACGTCCAACTGATTCTCCCGATCCAGCATGTTTGAGATGCCCGTTAGCCCACGGTCTTATGCCGAAACAAGGGCGTTTGTGCCGAAACAAGGGCGTTCGGAGCCTTTCGCTGGACGCTAACTGTTGCTCGAATGCAACGCAATCATCGTGGAAATGCAATTTCCACTTCACAGTGAATTAAAAAACCCGGAACGCGCCTTGACATTTGTGCAGCGCACAATACGTTTGTTCTCGGACAGGGTTCCTGTCCATGCCCTCCTTGGGCGTTTCCTCCCTAGACTTCGACCGTGTCGTGCAAACGATGCGGTCTTTTTTTATGCCGCATGAGCGGCGAGTGCCGCGATTTCGGCGCTATTCTGCGGCCAGAGGCAGATCCATGAAATTGTGATCGGGCATCGCCATCAGTTCGGCTGAAAACCGCGCCAGATCGTCCGCCAGGGCGTCGAAACCAGATGATCTCTGGAACGTCCGCTCATTCATGTAGAGCCCGCGATTGACCTCGATCTGCAGCGCATGCAGATGGCGCACGGGCCGGCCATAGTGCTCCGTGATGAAGCCTCCGGCATAGGGCTTGTTGTGGGCGACGCTGTAACCCATGCCGTTGAGCAGGCCGATCGCGGTCTCGGTCAACGCCGCCGCGGCCGAGATGCCGAAACGGTCGCCGACGATGAAATCCGGCCGCAATCCGCTGTCGCCGACCCTTATGCTTGCCGGCATCGAGTGGCAGTCAATCAGCACAGCATAGCCGAAGCGCGCATGGGTTCTGGTCAAGAGCCGTTTCAGCGTCTCGTGATAGGGCTTGTAGACCGCTTCGATGCGCGCCACGGCCTCCGCCAGCGGCAAGCGGCCGGAATAGATGTCGAGCCCCTCGCCTACAAGTTTGGGCACGGTGCCGAGTCCGCCGGCCACCCGCGCTGAGCGGATGTTGCAGAATGACGGCACCGGTTCGGCGAACATGCGCGGGTCGAGTTCCCACGGCTCCCGGTTGACGTCGAGATAGGCACGCGGGAAGTTTGCCGCCAGCATCGGCGCCCCTAGCGCGACGGCACCGCCGAACAATTCCTCGACATAGCAGTCCTCGGAGCGACGGATCGCGTTGCGGTCCAGCTTGGCCATCGCCATGAACCGGTCCGGATAGTAGCGGCCGCTATGCGGCGAGTTGAAGAGGAAGGGAACGCGCTGTTCGGCGCCCGATCGGATTTCGAAGGGTGGAACGACCGAAAAATCCTCGGCTGCCGTTTTCAATTTGAACGAACCCGGGAATACCAATGCATCATGATAGGAAGGTGCCACCTCGCCGCTCGCATGTCCAGCCGCCGAAGCGCCAGCCAAATCAGGATTGTGCGCCCAACGTTCACTTGATGTTTACCGTCACCTCCTCATATACAGCATGGTTAACGGGCTTGCCGCACGGCATTGTCGGTTGGGTGATTCGGACGGGACAAGATGGCACGCATTCTGCTGGCGGAAGACGACGACGACATGCGCCGGTTCCTCGTCAAGGCGCTGGAGCGCGCCGGTTATCAGGTCAGCGATTTCGACAATGGCGCCAGTGCCTATGAGCGGCTGCGCGAGGAGCCTTTTTCGCTGCTTTTGACCGACATCGTCATGCCCGAGATGGATGGCATCGAGCTCGCCCGTCGCGCCACCGAGATCGATCCTGACCTCAAGGTGATGTTCATCACCGGCTTCGCCGCCGTCGCGCTGAACCCTGACTCCAAGGCACCGAAAGACGCCAAGGTGCTATCGAAGCCGTTCCACCTGCGCGACCTCGTCAACGAGGTCGAAAAGATGCTGCAGGCCGCCTGACGCGCTTTTTGTCGCGTCTTGACTGACGCCGCAAGCCAGCCATTCTTTCCCCTTTCCCGCTATTGACGTGCCGAACCAAAAATGGTGTATGCGCGGCTTCGGATGGGCGTGTAGCTCAGCGGGAGAGCACTGCATTGACATTGCAGGGGTCACAGGTTCAATCCCTGTCACGCCCACCATCCAGACAATCCCTCAATTGGCCGTCGGTATTTTCATCCGCTGGCGTTCCCGGCCTCATCCGATCCTGATGCCGAGCTTGCCTATTCCAGCCTCAGGCCGCGCCGAGGCGGAGATCACCGGTCTCGACGTGCTGGAGAAACCACGCATAGGTCTGTTCCAATCCGCTGCGCAGCGAGTAGCGCGGGCGCCAGCCGGTGGCGAACAGGCGCGACACGTCCATCAGCTTGCGCGGCGTGCCGTCCGGCTTCGTCGCATCGAATGTTATTGCGGCATCGGCGCCGGCGACCGACACGATGGTGCGGGCAAGGTCGGCAATGGTGATGTCTTCCCCCGAGCCGACATTGATGTGGCTGTCGCCCGAATAATTCTTCAGCAACCAGACCAGCGCGTCGGCGGCGTCGTCGACATGCAGGAATTCACGCATCGGCGTGCCTGATCCCCACACCTCCAGGCTCTTGCGGCCGGCGCGCTTGGCCTCGTGCGCCTTGCGCATCAGAGCGGGCACGACATGGCTGGAATTGAGGTCGAAATTGTCGCCCGGACCGTAGAGATTGGTCGGCATCGCCGAGATGTAGTCGACGCCGTGCTGGCGCCGATAGGCCTGGCACAGTTTCAGCCCGGCGATCTTGGCGATCGCATACCATTCGTTGGTGGGCTCGAGCGGCCCGGTCAGCAAGGCGTCCTCGGAGATCGGCTGCGCCGCGAATTTGGGATAGATGCAGGATGAACCGAGAAACAGCAGCTTCTGCACCTCGTTGCGGAAGGCGCTGTCGATGACATTGTTCTGCATGACGAGATTGTCCTGCAGAAAATCCACCGGAAGCCTGTTGTTGGCCAGGATACCGCCAACCTTGGCCGCCGCCATCACCACTGCATCCGGCTTGCAGTCGGCCATCCAGCGCCGCACGCAGGCCTGGTCGAGAAGATCGAGGTCGGCGCGCGAGGCGGTCAGGATCTCGCAATCCTCGTCGGCCAATCGGCGCAGGATGGCCGAGCCGACCATGCCGCGATGTCCGGCCACGAAAACACGCTTGCCCTGAAGGTCGAAGGTCATCAGCTTACCCCAATGCAGAACGGCAGCTATGCCAGTTGGCCGGCGGAGCGCCGGATCGGCTTCTCTGTTGCCGGACGCATACCGCATACAGATTTGCCCAGACAAGGCAAATCGCAAAGCCACGCGAAGCAACCTTTGGATCGGACGCTGTAGCGCTCGCGATCAGACGCCCGCTACCGCGCAGAGGCTTGTCATTCTGGCAATGGCAAGCTCGGGGTCGGCCAGCAACCCTGCCTGGTCGGCAAGGCGAAAGACATCGGAATAGTGGCGGATGCCGCGTGCCGATTGCATGCCGCCGATCATCGAAAAATGCTCCTGGTGGCCGTTCAGCCATGCCATGAAGACGATGCCGGCCTTGTAATATTCGGTCGGCGCCTCGAAGATTTTGCGCGACAGCGGCACTGTCGGCGCCATCAGCGTGTCATAGCCGGCGCGGTCGCCGTCGGCCAGCTTTGCCAGCGCTGCATTGGCGACCGGCGCGATCGCATCGAAAATGCCGAGCAGCGCGTGCGAATGTCTGTCGCCGTCGCCGGCGATCAGCTCGGGGTAATTGAAGTCGTCGCCGGTGAACATCACCACGCCCTCGGGCAGCCGGTCCCTGAGCGCGATCTCCTTGCCGGCATCGAGCATCGATATCTTTATGCCCTCGACCGTGCCGGCGTGGCGTTCGATGATCGCGATCACCGTCTCGAGCGCAGTTTCGAAATCGCTGCTGCCCCAGTAGCCTTTCAGCGCCGGGTCGAACATGTCGCCCAGCCAGTGCAGGATCACCTGGCCGGACGCCTGGGACAGGACGCGGTCGTAGACGCTGGCATAATCGTCGGGGCCTTTGGCGATCGCCGCAAGCGCGCGGCTGGCCATCATGATCGCCTTGCCGCCAAGCCCTTCGATGAACCCGAACTGCTCCTCATAGGCCGCGATGACATCGTCGAGCGTGCTCGCCGCCCCCGGCGTCAGATGGTCGGTGCCTGCGCCTGACGCGAGAGCGGCGCCCTCGACGCTCCGCGCCTCGGCGATCGAGCGGCGGATCAATTCCCTGGCATTTACCCAGTCGAAGCCCATGCCGCGCTGCGAGGTATCCATCGCTTCGGCGACACGGAAGCCGAGCCGCCAGAGGTGATGGCGAAACGTCATCGTCTTGTCCCAGTCGACCGCCGGCCTCGACCATGGATCGGTCATGGCGAAGGGATCGGCGACGACGTGGGCCGCGGCGTAGGCGATACGCGAGAACCGCGCGCCGGCCACAGGCTGCACCGGCTGGCCGATAAGCCGGTAGAGGATGCGGCCGCCGCCTTCCCCGGGCAAGGTGATGTCCATGGCTCTCTCCTTCCCAGCGCCTATTAAATGGAACGTTCCAATAAATCAAGAGACTTTGCCGCCCTGCCTCGCGCAGCTCAAATTGCTGCATCGCAGCAGGTGAAAGCCGTGCTTACTGGACGATTGTGCCCACTGAGCCGCATTTTTCTCGGGTTCGCAAAAACACGATTGACTCAAATGCCTCGCAGAGATTAGATCGTTCCAATAAAATCGCATAAGAAACCTCCGGGAGGACAGATCTGGATGGCCAGCCGGGCCAAGGCAACGATACTCGACATCGCCCGTGAGGCGGGCGTGTCCAAATCGACGGTATCGCTGGTGTTGCAAGGCAGCCGGCTGATCCGGCCTGAGACCGCGCTCAAGGTGCGCAAGGCGATCGAGGATGTCGGCTATGTCTACAACCGCGGCGCCGCCAATCTGCGCAAGGCCCATTCCAACGTCATCGGCATGGTCATCAACGATCTTACCAATCCGTTTTTCGCCGAGATGGCGGTCGGCATGGAGCGCGTCTTCCAGTCGGCCGGCATCGTGCCTTTCATCGCCAACACGGCGGAGAGCCCGGTGCGCCAGGAAGAGGTTCTGAAATCGCTGATGGAGCAGGGTGTCGCCGGGCTCGTCGTGTCGCCGGCGCGCGGCACCACGCCTGGCGCGTTCCGCCGCCTTGAGACCGCAGGCGTTCCGGTCGTCTTCGTCATGCGCCGCCTCCCCGAAAGCCGCATCCCGGTGATCACGCCCGACAATCATCGCGGCGCCTATCTTGCCACCGCCCATCTGATCGGCAAGGGCCACCGCCGGCTGGCCTTCTTCGGCGGCTCGTCCGACCTTGTCGTCTATCACGAGCGGCTGGGCGGCTTTCGCGAGGCCTGTGAAGCGCTCGGCATCGCACCAGCCGACAGGCTGGTCTTCGAGGGCGAAACCAGCCGCAAGGGCGGCATTGCCTGCCTGGAAACCGCGCTCGCCATGGCCGCGCCGCCGACCGCGGCCCTTTGCTTCAACGATGCGGTCGCCTTCGGCGTCTTGCTGGCGCTGCGCAAGCGCGGCCTTGAGCCCGGCGCGGACTTTGCCGTCGTCGGCTTCGACGACGTCGCCGAGGCCGAGCACTACATGCCGGCGCTGACCAGCGTCGCGGTGAACACCGCCGGCCTCGGCGAGCGCGCCGCCCATGTCGTGCTGAAGATGATCCAATCGCGCACCACGCGCGCCGAGGATCATATCGGCGCCGTCAACCTCGTGGTCAGGGAAAGCTGCGGTCCCGATCGCAAGGAGCATGGCTGCGCAGGAATGGGAGACGCGGCATGACCGTCAGTTGGGGGCTGATCGGCGCCAGCACGATCGCAAGACAGTTCATGATCGGCGCCATCCGCGCGCAGCCGGACGGCGAGATCGCCGCAGTGATGAGCTCCAGCCCGGAGCGGGCTACCGCCTATGCTCGGGAAAACCGCATTCCGGCGGCGGTCTCGACGCTTGATGAATTGCTCGGCTCCGACATCGACGCCGTCTACATCTCGACCACGAACGAATTGCATCTCGAACAGGCACTCGCCGCCATTGAGGCGGGAAAGCATGTGCTTTGCGAAAAGCCGCTGGCGCTGACCAGCGCCGACGCCCGCAAGATGGTCGCAGCGGCCAGGGCCGCCGGCGTCGTGCTCGGCACCAATCACCATCTGCGCAATGCGGGCTCGCATCGGGCGATGCGCGAAGCGATCGCTGCCGGCCGCATCGGCAGACCGATCGCCGCGCGCGTCTTCCACTCCGTCTATCTGCCGGAAAACCTGCAGGGCTGGCGCATCACCAGGCCGGACGCCGGCGGCGGCGTGGTGCTCGACATCACCGTCCACGATGCCGACACGCTGCGCTTCGTGCTCGGCGACGATCCCGTCGAGATCTCGGCGTTCACGCAATCGGCCGGCATGGCCGCCTGCGGGCTGGAAGACGGCGCCATGTGCCTCTGGCGCTTCGCATCGGGCGTCATCGCCCAGTCGCATGAGGGCTTCACCACCAGATTCGCCGGCACCGGCTTCGAGGTGCATGGCAGCGAAGGCTCGCTGATCGCCAGGGATGTGATGACGCAGAAGCCGGTCGGCTCGGTGTTGCTGCGCACGGCACAGGGCGAGGAGGAATTGAGCTTCGACCGCGAAGATCTCTATGCCCGTTCGCTGCGCCAATTCCACGCGGCGATCCGTGGCGAGGGCCAGCCTTCCGCCACCGGCGAAGACGGCGTCTGGTCGCTGACATCAGCCGAAGCGGCATTGCAGTCGGCCAGGTCCGGCAAGGCCGTTGCCCTCGACCCGAAGCTCGGGAGTGCTGGATGAGCAAGCTCGTTTCCGCGGCTGAGGCTGCCGGCCTGATCAGGGATGGCGTGGTCGTTTCCGTGTCGTCGTCGAGCGGCCTCGGCTGCCCGGATGCGGTGCTTGCCGCGATCGGCGAGCGCTTCGACGCCGAAGGCCATCCCAAGGACATCACGACGCTGCACCCGATCGCCGCCGGCGATATGTACGGCATCAAGGGCATCGATCATTTAGCCAAGCCCGGCCTGTTGAAGCGCACTTTGTGCGGCTCCTATCCATCCGGGCCGTCATCTGCCGAACCGCCGCAGATCTGGAAGATGATCGGCGACAATTCGGTCGCTGCTTACAACGTGCCGTCCGGCATCCTGTTCGACATGCATCGCGAAGCCGCCGCCAAGCGTCCCGGCGTGCTGACCAAGGTCGGGCTCGACACCTTTGCCGACCCGCGCCACCAGGGCTGCGCCATGAATGCGGCCGCCAGCGAGCCGATCGTTTCGGTGCAGCAGTTCGATGGCGAGGAGTGGCTCTATTTCCGCTCGATCGTGCCGCAGGTGGCGATCATCCGCGCCACCACCGCCGATGAGCGCGGCAACCTCACCTATGAGCATGAAGGTGCTTATCTCGGCGGCCTTGAACAGGCGCTGGCCGCCCGCAACAATGGCGGCATCGTCATCGCGCAGGTCAAGCGCGTCGTCGAGAACGGCACGCTGAAGCCACACGATGTGCGCGTGCCCGGCGTGCTGGTCGATCATATCGTCGTGGCGCCCGACCAGTTGCAGACGACGCTGACGCCCTACGATCCGGCCATCTCCGGCGAGATCTTCCGGCCGCTGTCGAGCTTTCGCAACGCCGAGATGAACGTCCAGAAGGTCATCGCCCGCCGCGTCGCCATGGAGCTTGCCGACGGCATGGCGGTCAATATCGGCTTCGGCATCTCGGCCAATGTGCCGCGCATCCTGATCGAGGAAGGCCAGCACGGCAAGATCACCTGGGTCATCGAACAGGGGGCGGTCGGCGGCGTGCCGCTGCTCGACTTCAAGTTCGGCTGCTCGTCGAACGCCGACGCCTTCATGCCTTCGCCGCACCAGTTCATCTACTTCCAGGCCGGCGGCTTCGACGCCTCGCTGCTGTCCTTCCTGCAGATCGACCGCCACGGCTCTGTCAACGTCTCGAAGCTTTCGGCGCGGCCCCACGTCACCGCCGGCGCCGGCGGCTTCGTCGACATCACCGCGCGAGCGAAGAAGATCGTCTTTTCCGGTTTCTTCAACGCCGGCGCCAAGCTGTCGCTTGCCGGTGACGGCATCCGCATCGACCAGGAGGGCAAGGTCAAGAAAGTCGTCGACGAGGTCGAGCATATCTCCTTCTCGGGCAAGCGTGCCGTCGCGCAGGGACAGGATATCACCTATGTCACCGAGCGTTGCGTGATGAAGCTGACGCCGGCGGGGCTGATGGTGACCGAGTTGGCGCCGGGGATCGACCTCGAGCGCGATGTGCTGGCGCAGGCCGAGATCCCGCTCGCCGTCGCCAACGACCTGAAAATCACACCGGATGCGCTCTACCGGGACCGGCCGATCGGCCTGTCGCTCAATGGCGGCGCCTCGCTTGGAGGCGCACATGGGTGAGCGTCTGGTAACCTTTGAAACCGACGGCGCCATAGGCATTGTCACGCTGCGCCGGCCGGAGAAATTCAACGCGCTCGATATTCCGATGCTGCGGGGGTTGGAAGCAGCGCTCGACGAAGCCGAGGCGGCGCAGACCGTCCGCGTCGTGCTGATCTGCGGCGAAGGCAAAGGCTTTTGCGCCGGCGGCGATGTCGAGGCTTGGGCAGAAATGAGCGCCGCCGATTTCCAGGTGCAATGGGTGCGCTACGGCCACCGCGTCTTTGATCGGCTGGCGCGGCTGCGGCAGCCGACGATCGCCGTGCTTGCCGGCCATGCGCTGGGCGGCGGGCTGGAACTGGCGGCGGCTGCAGACTTCCGCGTGGCGGAAACACAGGTGAAGCTGGGGTTCCCCGAAACCTCGATCGGCGTCGTTCCCGGCTGGTCCGGCACCCAGCGCGCCGTGCGCCGCTTCGGCGCGCAGGCGGTGCGGCGGATGGCGCTCGGCGGCGAAGTGTTTCTGGCTACCGAGGCTCTTGCTCTGGGGATTGTCGACCGGGTGGTCGAGACCGGTAAGGCGTTCGCCGAAGCCAAGGCCTGGGCCGGCAAGATCGCCGAGCGCGGCCCGCTCGCGACCGAGGCCGCCAAGCTGATGATTGCCATCGCCGAAGGCGAGGACAGTGCTGCCGCGACCGAAGCGCTGGCCAGCGGCTTCATCGCGCTGACAAGCGATCTCAGGACCGGCGTCGAGGCTTTCAGCGCCAAGCAGAAACCGGCGTTCTCAAGATCTTAGGAACCTGAAACTCACATGAACGCACCTCTCAACATCGCCATGCCCGCCGAGGCAGCCGCAGCGCCGAAAAGCTACCGGCTGCTGATCGACGGCAAGTTCGTGGACGCTCGGGACGGCCGCACGCTGGGGCGCAGCAGCCCCGGCCACGGCTTCACCGTCTCGCGCTATGCACAGGCCGGCGCGGCGGACGTGGAGGCTGCGGTACAGGCCGCGCACAGGGCCTTCGAGACCGGCCCGTGGCCGCGCATGAAGGCCGCCGAGCGCGCCGCGATCCTACTCAAGGCTGCTGACCTGATCGAGGCGCGGCTGGACGAGATTGCCCGGCTCGACGCGCTGGAATCCGGCAAGCCGATTGCCCAGGCGCGCGGCGAGATCGGCGGCGCCGTCGATATCTGGCGCTATGCCGCGGCACTTGCCCGCACGCTTCACGGCGAAAGCTACGCCAATCTCGGCGACGCCATGCTCGGCGTCGTGCTGCGCGAACCGATCGGCGTCGTCTCCATCATCACGCCGTGGAATTTCCCGTTCCTTATCGTCTGCCAGAAACTGCCCTTCGCGCTCGCCGCCGGCTGCACCGCGGTGGTCAAGCCGAGCGAGATGGCCTCGGCCTCGACTTTCGTGCTCGGCGAGATCCTGATGCAGGCCGGCCTGCCGGATGGCGTCGTCAACATCCTTGCCGGTCTGGGCGCCGATGTCGGCGCACCGATGGTCAGCCATCCGCTGGTCGAGATGGTGTCGTTCACCGGCTCCACCCGCGTCGGCAGGATGACCATGGCGTCTGCCGCCAACTCGCTGAAGAAAGTCTCGATGGAGCTCGGCGGCAAGAACGGCCAGATCGTCTTTCCCGATGCCGACCTCGATGCCGCCGCCGACGCGGCGGTATTCGGCGGCTTCTTCAACGCCGGCGAATGCTGCAATGCCGGCAGCCGGCTAATCGTCCATGAGGCGATCGCCGATGAGTTCCTCGGCGCCGTCAAAGCCCTCACCGCCAAGGTGACTGTTGGCGACCCGCTCGACGACCGCACCAAGGTCGGCGCGATGATCTCCGCCGACCACATGGCCAAGGTCACCGGCTACGTGACGGCAGCGGAAAACGGCGGCGGCCGGATCTATAGCGGCGGCAAGCAGCTTGCTGCGAGCGCCGGCCAGTATCTTGATCCAACCATCGTTCGCGACGTCACCGAAGACATGGCCATTGCGCGCGAGGAAGTGTTCGGTCCGGTGCTCTCGGTGCTGACTTTTGAATCGATTGAAAGGGCGTTGCACATCGCCAACAACACGCCCTATGGTCTGTCGGCCGGCGTGTGGAGCGCCAGCATCGATACCTGCATGTCGGTGGCGCGGAATGTGCGTTCGGGAACCGTTTGGGTGAACACGTTCATGGAAGGTTATCCCGAACTGCCTTTCGGCGGCTACAAGCAGTCCGGTCTGGGACGCGAACTCGGCAAGCGCGCCGTCGAGGATTATACCGAGGAAAAGACAATCCAGTTTCATCGCGGCCAGCGCACCGGATGGTGGGTCGGCTGAGTTGGGAAGAACCCGGTGGCCATCCGCCGGTCGTTGTAAGTTCAACAAGGGAGGAAGTACATGTTGCGCAAACTGCTTATCGGGACGGCTCTCGCAGCGGGCGTTGCGTTCGCGGCCCATGCCGAGGACGTCAAGGAAGTCCAGATGCTGCATTGGTGGACGTCGGGCGGCGAAGCTGCCGCTCTGAACGTGCTCAAGCAGGATCTGGCCAAGGAAGGCTTTGCCTGGAAGGACGTGCCGGTGGCCGGCGGTGGCGGCGACGCCGCCATGACCGCGCTGAAGGCGATGGTGGCGGCCGGCAACTACCCGACCGCCTCGCAGATGCTTGGCTATACCGTGCTCGACTACGCCGCGGCCGGCGTCATGGGCGACCTGACCGAGACGGCGATAAAGGAAGGCTGGGACAAGTCCGTTCCCGCCGCCCTGCAGAAATTCTCCGTCTATGACGGCAAGTGGGTCGCGGCTCCGGTCAACGTCCACTCGGTCAACTGGCTGTGGATCAACAAGGCGGTGATGGACAAGATCGGCGGGACCGAGCCCAAGACCTTCGACGACTTCATCGCGCTGCTCGACAAAGCCAAGGCGGCGGGCGTCATCCCGCTCGCACTGGGCGGCCAGAACTGGCAGGAAGCGACCATGTTCGACTCGGTCGTGCTGTCGACCGGCGGACCTGAGTTCTACAAGAAGGCCTTCAACGACCTCGACGAGGAATCCCTGAAGTCCGACACGATGAAGAAGTCGTTCGACAATCTCGCCAAGCTCGTCACCTATGTCGACCCGAACTTCTCGGGCCGCGACTGGAACCTCGCCACCGCCATGGTCATCAAGGGCGACGCCTTGGTACAGGTGATGGGCGACTGGGCCAAGGGCGAATTCAACGCCGCCAAGAAGGTCCCGGGCACCGACTTTCTCTGCTATCGCTTCCCGGGCACCGACGGCAGCGTGATCTACAACTCCGACATGTTCGGCATGTTCAAGGTTCCGGAAGACCGCAAGGCCGCCCAGATCGCTCTGGCCACCGCAACTCTGTCGAAGAGCTTCCAGTCGGCCTTCAACGTGGTCAAGGGCTCGGTCCCGGCCCGCACCGACGTGCCGGACACCGACTTCGACGCATGCGGCAAGAAGGGCATGGCCGATTTGAAGGCCGCCAACGAAGGCGGCACCCTGTTCGGCTCGCTGGCGCAAGGCTACGGCGCCCCTCCGGCGGTTGCCAACGCCTACAAGGATGTCGTCTCGAAGTTCGTCCACGGCCAGATCAAGACCTCGGACGAGGCGGTGACCCAACTGGTCAGCGCGATCGAAGACGCCAAGTAAGCACCCGCCCATGTGAACGATCTCCCCGGCGCAAGCCGGGGAGATCCCCTGCGGAGGGGTTTTGCGGTTGCGCTGACCGGCACGCTTCGTGCCGCAGAGGCCGCGACGACAGAATTCCGGACCCGCGATACGGAATGGATCGATGAGCATAGTTGCTGAAACCAGTATCACGCTGACGCCGGAGCACGACGCCCGTCCGGGCGCTTCGGTGCGCTCGCGCCTGCAGGATGCGCTGCCGAAGCTCGTGCTGGCGCCGAGCTTCGCCGCCACCATCGTCTTCGTCTACGGCTTCATCCTGTGGACGATCTATCTGTCCTTCACCAATTCCAAGACCTTTCCCTCCTATGCGATCACCGGGCCACGCGCCTATCAGCGGCTGTGGCGCTGGACTTTCGAAAGCGATCCGCCGTCCTCCTGGTACACCTCGATCACCAATATGGGGATTTTCGGCTTCCTCTATATTTCCATCTGCCTGGCGCTCGGGCTGTTCCTGGCGATCCTGCTTGACCAGAAGATCCGCGGCGAAGGCATGTTGCGGCCGATCTATCTCTACCCGATGGCACTGTCCTTCATCGTCACCGGCGTTGCCTGGAAATGGTTTCTCGACCCCGGCCTCGGCCTCGAGCAGACGCTGCACCAATGGGGCTGGACGAGCTTCCATTTCGACTGGATCAAGAACAAGGACTTCGTCATCTACACTGTGGTCATCGCCGGTGTCTGGCAGGCGTCAGGCTTCATCATGGCGATGTTCCTGGCCGGCCTGCGCGGCATCGACGGCGAGATCCTGAAGGCGGCGCAGATCGACGGCGCCACCACCTTCCAGCTCTACCGTCGCATCGTCATCCCGCTGCTGCGGCCGATCTTCCTGTCCGCCTTGATCGTCCTCGCGCATCTCGCCATCAAGTCCTACGATCTGGTCGTCGCGCTGACCAGCGGCGGGCCTGGCGGCTCGGCCTGGCTGCCGTCGAACTTCATGTATGAGTACACCTTCAAGCGCAACGAAATGGCCGTCGGCTCGGCCAGCGCCGTGATCATGCTGATGACTATCACCGCGATCATCGTTCCCTATCTCTATTCCGAGCTTCGGGAGAAGCCGCGATGAGCGCCATAGCCACTCCTGCTCGCCAGAGCACTGGCGGTATCAGCGCCAGGACGGTCAACCGTATCGTCATCTACGGGCTGCTGGCGCTGTTTGCGCTGTTCTATCTGATGCCGCTGCTCGTTATGCTGGTGACCTCGTTCAAGACCATGGACGAGATCCAGAACGGCAACATGCTGGCGCTGCCGCAGGCGCCGACCTTCGCACCCTGGATAAGGGCATGGAGCGAAGTCTGCTCGGGTCTCACCTGCGTCGGCATGAAGGGTTATTTCTGGAACTCGATCAAGATGGTGGTTCCGGCGGTCATCATCTCGACCCTGCTCGGCGCGCTCAACGGCTATGTGCTGACGAAGTGGCGCTTTCGCGGGGCGACGCTGGTGTTCGGGCTGATGCTGTTTGCCTGCTTCATCCCGTTCCAGTCCGTGCTCTTGCCGATGGCAACGATCCTCGGCAGCCTCGGCCGGTTCGGCGTCAAGCTGCAGAACGCGACCGGCTTCACCTTCGGCTTCGGCAATCCAACCGTGAACCTGGTGTTCGTTCACGTCGTCTACGGCATCGGCTTCACCACCCTGTTCTTCCGCAATTATTACGAAGCGTTTCCGAACGAGCTGGTGAAGGCGGCGCAGATCGACGGCGCCAGCTTCTTCCAGATCTTCCGGCGCATCATGCTTCCCAACTCGCTGCCGATCATCGTGGTGACGGTGATCTACCAGTTCACCAACATCTGGAACGACTTCCTCTTCGCCTCCGCTTATGCCGGCTCAGGCGACGTGATGCCGATGACGGTGGCGCTGAACAACGTCGTCAACACCTCGACCGGCGTCGTCGAATACAACGTCAATATGGCGGCGGCGATGATCGCCGCGCTGCCGACGCTCCTCGTCTATGTGCTCGCCGGCCGCTATTTCGTGCGCGGCCTTATGGCCGGCGCCGTCAAAGGATAATCGCATGGCTTTTCTGGAAATTGACGGGCTGAAGAAGCGGTTCGGAGCGGTCGAGATCCTGAAAGGCATCGACCTCGACCTGGAAAAGGGCGGCTTCCTCGTGCTGGTCGGGCCTTCCGGTTGCGGCAAGTCCACGCTGCTCAACACCATTGCCGGCCTGGAAACCGTCACCGAAGGGGAAATCCGCGTCGACGGACGCACGATCAACGATCTCCACCCCTCCAAGCGCGACATCGCCATGGTGTTCCAGAGCTACGCGCTCTATCCGAACATGACGGTGGCCGGGAATATTGCCTTCGGCATGGAGATGCGCGGCGTGCCGGCCGATGAGCGCCAGAAAGCGATCGACAAGGTGGCAAAGGTCCTGCAGATCGGCCATTTGCTGAAGCGCAAGCCAAGCCAGCTTTCCGGCGGCCAGCGCCAGCGCGTCGCCATGGGCCGGGCGCTGGTGCGCGATCCAAAGCTGTTCCTGTTCGACGAGCCTTTGTCCAATCTCGATGCCAAGCTGCGCGTCGACATGCGTATCGAGATCAAGCGCCTGCACGCCACCACCGGTACCACCATCGTCTACGTCACGCACGACCAGATCGAGGCGATGACGCTGGCCACCAAGATCGCGGTGATGCGCGACGGCGAGGTGCAGCAGTTCGGTACGCCGGCCGAAATCTATAACAATCCGGTCAACCTGTTTGTTGCCGACTTCATGGGCTCGCCGGCGATGAACCTGATCCCGGCGACGATCGGCAGCAACGGCAGCGGCATCTCCGTCGTCATGGAGCGCGAGGCGCGCCAGCCGATCTCGCTGCCGCTGGGCAATGCGCCGGCCGGTCTTTCGGCATTCCAGGGAAAACCGATCATCTTCGGCGTCCGCCCGGAAGCACTGACCGATCCCGAAGGGGCCGAACGCAATGCCTCGAACATCGCCCGCGCCGACTGTCACATCGAGGTCATCGAGCCGGCCGGCTCGGATACGTTCGCGGTCACCAATCTCGGCGGCAAGGCGGTGGTGGCGCGGCTGCGCGCCGATGCCAAAATCCAGCCCGGCACGGTCACGCCGCTCGCCTTCAACCTGACCAAGGCGGTGTTCTTCGATCCGGCGACCGAGAAACGCATCGTCTGACGGCCATGACAAATCCCGACATCGTCATTATCGGCTCCGGCATAGGCGGCGCCACGATCGCCTCCGGCCTTGCCGGCAGCGGCGCCTCGATCCTGATGCTGGAGCGCGGCGAACCACTGCCGGCGACGCCGCACACACGCGACACCCGCGCCATCTTCGTCGACGGTCATTACCGGCCGAAGGAGATGTGGCTCGAGGCCGGCGGAGCGCCTTTCAATCCCGGCAATTACTACTATGTCGGCGGCAATTCGAAATTCTACGGCGCCGTGCTGATCCGCTACCGCAGGCAAGACTTTTCGGAGATGGAGCACTATGGCGGCGTCTCGCCGGCCTGGCCGTTTTCCTATGAGGAATTCGAGCCCTGGTATTCCAGGGCCGAGCAGCTTTTCCGCGTGCGCGGTGCACTCGGTGAAGACCCGACCGAGCCGTTCCACTCGATGCCCTACCCTTTCGGGCCGGTACCCGACGAGCCGCCGATCGCGCGCGCCCGCGCCGAGCTCAGGAGCCTGGGTCTGCACCCGGCATCGCTGCCGCTCGGCGTCGACATCGAAGCCTGGCTGAAAGACGGCAGGACGCCGTGGGACGCGTTTCCCAACACCGGTGCCGGCAAGGTCGACGCCCAAACGGGGCCGCTGGCGTCGGCCCTTGCCGACCAGAACATCAAGCTCGAGACCGGCGCCCACGTCGAACATCTCGAGGCATCGCCGGATGCGAGGACAATCGCCGCCGTCCATTATCGACAGAACGGTACGCTGAAGAAAGTCGCGCCGAAGCTGGTCATCCTATCGGCCGGCGCGGTCAATTCCGCCGCCATCCTGCTGCGCTCGCCCACCCCTGAGGGCAAAGGCGGTGGCAAAGGCCTGGCCAACCGCTCCGACCAGGTCGGCCGCAACTTCATGAACCACAATTCGAGCGCCATGCTGGCGATCGATCCACGCCGCCGGAACAAATCCGTCTACCAGAAGACGCTGATGCTGAACGATTATTATCTATCCGACGGCAAGGGCGGCAAGCCGCTCGGCAATGTCCAGCTCCTCGGCAAGATCGACGGCAACATCCTCAAGGCCAATGTCAGGCGCGCGCCCAAATTCGCGCTCGATTTCATGGCCGGCCACGCCGTCGACTGGTATCTGATGTGCGAGGACCTGCCCGATCCCGAGAGCCGCATCATGGTCGACGGCAAGGACATCGTCATGCAGTGGCGGCGCTCCAACATGCAGTCGCTCGACGGGCTGACCAAGGTGATGCGCGAGAATTTCCGCGCGTGCGGCTATCCGATCGTCCTGTCGCGGCCGTTTGACAAGCGCACGCCCTCGCATCAGTGCGGCACGGTGAAGATGGGCAACGATCCAGCGATCTCGCCGCTGGATCCGTTCTGCCGCTCCTTCGACCACAGCAATTTGTTCGTCGTCGACGCCGGCTTCCTGCCGAATTCGGCAGCCGTCAATCCGGCGCTATCGATCGCCGCACAGGCGCTGCGCGTCGCCGATCATATCCGCAAGACGGAGCTTGCAACATGAGCCGCCCGGCAGCGATCGTCACCGGCGGCACGCGCGGCATCGGCCTTGCCTGCGCCAAAGCGCTCGCAGATTCCGGCTTCGACATCCTCGTCGCCGACCTTGCCGACGAAGCCGCCGACGGGCTCGCCGCCGACATCACCGGGCGCGGCGCGAAATTTGCCTATGCCAGCAGCGACATCGCCGACCTCGACGGCCATGCAGCGCTGATCGATGCCGCGACAAGCGCCTTCGGCCGCATCGACTGCCTGGTCAACAATGCCGGCATCGGCACTGTCCTGCGCGGCGATCTGCTCGAGCTCAAGCCGGAAAATTTCGACCGGGTGCTCGGCATCAATCTGCGCGGCACGGTGTTCCTCAGCCAGGCCGTCGCCAAAGCGATGCTAGGCCTGCCGAGCGATGGTGCGAGATCGATCATCACCGTCACCTCGGTCAGTGCCGCCATGGCCTCGCCGGAACGTTCCGACTACTGCATTTCCAAGGCCGGGCTTTCGATGTGGGTGAAGAACCTGGCGCTGCGGCTTGCCACCGAAAACATCGCCGTGTTCGAGGTGCGGCCGGGCATCATCCGCACCGAGATGACCGCGGGTGTCACCGCCAAATATGACGCGCTGATCGAGAGCGGGCTGGTGCCGGCGATGCGCTGGGGCGAGGGCCGGGATATCGGTGCCGCCGTGGCGGCGCTCGCCAGCGGCAAGCTCGGCTTTTCGACCGGCTCGGTCATCAATGTCGACGGCGCGCTGTCGGTGCCGAGGCTATGAACAGGTGACGCCATGACCGACTACATAATCGTCGGCGCCGGCCCGGCCGGCTGCGTACTCGCCAACCGGCTGAGCGAAGATCCGTCGCATCAGGTGCTGCTGCTCGAAGCCGGCGGCAAGGACTGGCATCCGCTGATCCACATGCCGGCCGGTTTTGCCAAGATGACCAAGGGCATCGCCGCCTGGGGCTGGTCGACTGTGCCGCAAAAGCACATGAAGGACCGCGTCTTCCGATACACGCAGGCCAAGGTGATCGGTGGCGGCTCGTCGATCAACGCCCAGATCTACACGCGCGGCAACGCCCGCGACTACGACGCCTGGGAGAAGGAAGAAGGTCTTGCCGGCTGGGGCTATCGCGACGTGCTGCCCTATTTCAAACGCGCCGAGAACAATCAACGTTATGCCAACGATTTTCACGGCGACCAGGGCCCGCTCGGCGTGTCGAACCCGATCGCGCCGCTGCCGATCTGCGAGGCCTATTTCCGCGCCGGGCAGGAGATGGGCATCCCCTTCAATCCCGACTTCAACGGCGCCAGCCAGGAGGGCGTCGGCTATTACCAATTGACGCAGAAGGACGCAAAACGCTCTTCGGCCTCGGTCGCCTATCTCCGGCCGATCCGCGAACGCAAGAACCTGACGGTCAGGACCGGCGTTCTGGTGACGCGCATCGTCGTCGACAAGGGCCGCGCCATCGGCGTCGAGATCGTCGACAGGCCGGGCGGTCAGGCAGCGATCCTGCGCGCCGAACGCGAGGTGATCGTCTCGTCCGGCGCCATCGGCTCGCCGAAGCTTTTGATGCAGTCGGGGATCGGCCCGGCCGACCATTTGAAGGCGGTCGGCGTGACGCCTGTGCACGACCTGCCAGGCGTCGGCTCCAATCTGCAGGATCATCTCGACCTGTTCGTCATCGCCGAATGCACCGGCGATCACACTTACGACAACTACGCCAAGCTGCACTGGATGGCGTGGGCCGGCCTTCAGTACCTGCTCCTGAAGAAGGGCCCGGTGGCCTCCAGCCTGTTCGAGACCGGCGGCTTCTGGTACGCCGATCCGACCGCCGCCTCTCCCGATATCCAGCTGCATCTCGGCCTCGGCTCCGGCATCGAGGCCGGCGTCGAGAAGCTGAACAATCCGGGCGTGACACTGAATTCGGCCTTCCTGCGCCCGCGCTCGCGCGGCACGGTGCGGCTGAACAGTGCCGACCCGGCAGACCGCCCGCTGATCGATCCGAACTATTGGTCCGATCCCTATGACCGCGACATGTCGATCAAGGGGCTGAGGCTGGCGCGCGAGATCATGCGGCAGAAAGCGCTGCAGCCCTATGTGCTGCGCGAGGTACTGCCGGGACCCGACCTGCAGAGCGGCGACGAGCTGTTCGACTACGCCTGCCGCAGTTCCAAGACCGACCACCACCCGGTCGGCACCTGCCGCATGGGTTACGATGCGATGAGCGTGGTGACGCCGGAGCTCAGGTTACGTGGCATCGATGGCCTGCGTGTCTGCGACGCCTCGGTGATGCCGCGCATCCCCTCCTCGAACACCAATGCCCCGACGGTCATGGTTGGTGAAAAGGGCGCCGATCTGATCCTTGGCCGCGAGCCGCTGCCGCCGGCGGTGTTTTCCACCAACCGAGCGGAATGAGGGACAAGGAATGATCCGGCACTGTGTTTTCGTCAGAGTCCGCAACGATGTCGCTAACGCCGAGCGGGCGGCGATCCATGCCGATCTCGAAGCGTTGCGGTCGATGATCGACGGCGTGGGCAAGGTCGAATTCGGCGCCAACACCAGCCCCGAACCCTTCGCCCGCGGCTTCACGCACGGCTTCACCATCGACTTTCGCGATGCCGCCGCGCGCGATGCCTATCTCGTGCATCAAGCGCATCAGCGAGCCGGCGCAAGACTGGTCGCGGCGCTCGAAGGCGGCACGGACGGGCTGATGGTGTTCGACCTGGAGATCGCGTGACTATCCCATTCTCAGCGCAACCACGCCGGCAACGATGCTGAGCACCGCGGCACCCCGCCATGCCGTCATCTTCTCGCCGAGCGCGAACACCGAGATCATCATGGCGAACAGGATCGATGTTTCGCGCAGCGACGCCACCGAGGCGATCGGCGCCTTGGTCATCGCCCACATCACGATCCAGTAGGCGCCGCCGCTGAGCACGCCGGTATAGATTCCTGCCTTCCAGTCGCGGGCCAGCACCGGCAGCGCCTGTGGGCCGCGAAAGACGACGCAAAGCACCAGCGCCCACAGCGCATCGCAGACGAACAGCCAGGCCGCATAGCTCGATGCGGTGGCGGCCAGCCGCGCGCCGCTGCCGTCCGACAGCGTATAGCTGGCGATGAAGATCGATGTGCCCAACGCGAAACCGACAGCGCGCAAGTTCAATTTCTCCAGATGCGCGCCGCCGCGAAACGACAGCACCAGCGTGCCCGCCGACAACAAGAGAATGCCGAGAATGGCGAGCGGCGCCGGCATCTCGGCAACCACCACAACGCCCCCCAAAGCGGCCAGCAAGGGCGCGGTGCCGCGCGCCAGCGGATAGGTCTGGGCGAAATCGCCGGCCTTGTAGGCGCCGATCAGGAACGTCCTGTAGCCCATGTGGAAGACAACCGAGGCGAGGATGTATGGCCACACTTCCGGCTTCGGCACCTCGACGAAGGGCAACGTCACCAGCGCGGCGGCACCCATGCCGAGCGTCATCAGCGTTATCGACAGGAAACGGTCGAGATGGACCTTGACCAGCGCATTCCAGATCGCATGCATGGAAGCGGCGGCGAGCACCGCGAAAAAGACAAACAGGCTCATCGGCGGTTCATCCGCCGCCCGTCCCTATGGCGATAGGCGTCTCCAGGTCGATATCGACCCAGAGCGGAAAATGATCGGAGGCGACTTGGCCGATATCGGCGCTGACCGATCGCACGCGCCCGGCAAACATGCCGCCGACGAAGCAATGGTCGAGCCGGCGCTTTGCGATCCTGCCGTCGATGGTCTTCACATGGGTGTGGAAGTCCGACGTCGGTTCGCGGGCGACGGCGGCGGCGTCGACAAAACCGTCGAGATAGGCGGCACCGCGATGATAGGGCGCGCTGCCGACGATGCGGCGGTACTCGGCGCTACCCGGCTCCATATTGAAGTCGCCCAACCAGATCGCCGCTACGGGGTTTTCTGGCTCCTGTTCGCCATTGCTCCAGTTGCGCGCCGGCTCGTCGTCGGCGCCGCTCCATGGGCCGCCCTCGGACCGCGCGCGGCGATGCTCGGCCAGCAAATAGTCGATCTGCTCCAGCCGCTCCTCGGCCGCGATATGCGCCAGATGCAGCGAAAAGAACCGCACCGGGCCGGCAGGGGTGCGGATCATGCATTCAAGTGCGGCGTTGCGGGTGTTGAGCGGCCGCAGCGTGCGCCTGAGCGGCAGCGTGTGCAGCCGCGACCAGACAATCGGCAGCTTAGACAGAACTATGGTGCCGAATTGCCGCCGCCGGTTGACGATGCGGCCGTCACGCCGCTGGCTGGCATCCATGTCGAAGGCCGGGCCGTAGACCCAATGGTAGTCGGGCAGCAATCGCGAAAGAAGTTCCGGCTGGTCGTCCTCGTTGCTGCGTAACCAGTGCCGCTCGACTTCCTGCAAGGCGATGACGTCGGCGCCGGCGACGACCTTGGCGCAACGCGCCAGATCGTAGCGGCCATCGCCGCCGAAGCCGTACTGGATGTTATAGCTGACCAGCTTCATTGCCTATCCGGCTCAGTTTCCTGCTGGCAGTAGCCGTTCGGTGGATTGGTTGCAATGTGCAGCCGAACGGAGGGAGCTTGGGCCAGATGCTAAGTCGTCAGTGGCTGGAACCGCCCGGGCGGGGATGCAGCCAGTTCCGACCAGTCGATCTCTTCCTCGAGGCGGTGGTAGGCCTCGTCGCCGATCGTTCCGTCGATGCGCAGGCGCTCCAGTGCATCGCGCTGGCTTTTGATGGCATAAAGACGCAACCTGTCATACTCGGTCGCCGCCTGGGCATCCTCCGGGTTCTCGGCGATGGCGCGCTGGGCGGCATATTGCTCGCGCACCGCCCCCGCGGCGCTCGACGTCTTGCCGCTGAGCACGTCGAGCGCAGCCTGCATGATGGCGACGCGCGCCCGCGCCACCTCCCGGTCGACCGTCTGGTCGGGCTTGAGATTGAGCACACTCAGCAACGGCTTCAGGCTGACGCCTTGCAGCACCAGCGTGCCGAGCACGACCGTGAAAGCGGCGAGCACGATCGGATCACGGCCCGGAAAGTCGGCCGGCAAGGCGAAGGCTGCCGCAAGCGTCACCAGGCCGCGCATGCCGCACCAGCCGATAAGCACGCCGCCGCGAAATGTCGGCGCGTCCTTCCGCCTGTCCTCGTCGCCCAGACGTGCCAGCGCTCTGAGGATCGCGCCGCAGCCCAGCACCCAGACGAGCCGCGATACGATGACAATGGCCAGCACCGCCAGGGCAAAGACGAACGCCTCGCTTTGTCCTTGCTCGGCAAGTCGACCGACAATCGATCGCGCTTGCAGGCCCATCAGGACGAAGGCCAGGACGTTGAGCACGAACACCGCCGTCTCCCAGACCGAGTAGGAGCTGACACGATTCCTTGCCGGCATGCGGCGCGGCGATGTACGGGCGATCGTCATGGCATAGACGACGATCGTGATGATGGCGGACAGCCCTATCCTGTCGGCCAGGATCCAGACGCCAAAGGTTGAGGCGAATTGCACCACGGTGCCGCTCGCCGGATCGTCGATACGGCCGAGTATGGCGAGAGACAACCGGCCTAGCACATAGCCTGCGGCAAGGCTGCCGACCGTCGACAGCAGGATCATTGGTATGGCACTGCTCAATAGGATGGAGCCGGCGGCTGCGGAAACCGACATTCGGTAGATCAGCAGTGCCGTCGCGTCATTGAGAAGGCTCTCGCCTTCCAGGATGGCGGTGATGCGGTGCGGTACCTTGAACTGCCCGAGCACGGCCGCCGCTGCCACCGCATCGGGCGGCGCCACAATCGCGCCAAGCGCTATGGCGGCGGCGACGGGCAGGCCTGCCATCGTCCAGCCCACCAGAGCGACCGCCACCGTGGTGAAGATGACGGCGCCAAGCGCCAGCAGGATGAGCGAAACCTTGTAGCGGTTGAGATCGCGCAGCGACGTGTCGTAGGCCGCGTCGAGCAGAACCGGCGCGATGAACAGAGCGAGCGCCAGCTCCGGGTCGATCTCGATGGTCGGGGCAAACGGCAGGAAGGCGATGCCAGCGCCGGCCAGCGCCAACAATGAAGGATAGGGAATCTGCAGACGCCGCGACAGCGCGGTCAGGACGACCGCGATGAGAAGCAGGACAAGGGTGAGTTCAAAAAGCGCCATGCCTTATCGTAGCGGTGAAGCCGGGCGATTGGCACTGCAAAAACGGCAACGGCTTTGGCTGCTCGTGAATGGTGAATGGCTGCGTGCAGAGGAATTTCGGCGCGTAAAGCGCTTGCTCACCATTCACTATTCCCTCTTCCCCTAATGCAGCACCAGCATGTCGCCCGACGAGAACGAAATCTCGGCCTTTTCGCCGACGGCTGGCGGCGGCGTGGCCGGGCTGTTGAACGTGTCGAGCGAGACCGTGCTGCCGCCGATGCCGACGCGCACCCGGATGACCGAGCCGAGGAAATGCACCTCGGCGATTTCGCCCGAAAGGCTGGAGTCGCGGCCGGGGTGGCGGCCGAGCGAAATCGCTTCCGGACGCAGTGCCAACGACAGCGTGTCGCCGGATTTCGAGCCGTTGAGTTTGCCCTTGAGCGAAACCTCTTGCGAATTGACGCGCACCTTGCCCGAAGCCGCGTCGGTGACCGTGCCTTCAAGCACGTTCAGCGTGCCGACGAAATTTGCAACGAATTTGGTTGCCGGCCGGTTGTAGATCTCGAACGGCGTGCCCACTTGCTCGGCCTTGCCGCCATACATGACAGCAATGCGGTCGGAGATCGACAGCGCCTCTTCCTGGTCGTGGGTGACGAAGATGGTGGTGATGCCGAGCTTCTTCTGGATCGAGCGGATTTCCTCGCGCAGCGACACGCGCACCTTCGCGTCGAGCGCCGACAGCGGCTCGTCGAGCAGCAACAGCTTCGGCTTCGGCGCAATTGCCCGCGCCAGCGCGATGCGCTGCTGCTGGCCGCCGGAAAGCTGGTAGGGATAGCGGTCGCCCATCTGCGGCAGCTTGATGATATCGAGCATTTCGGCAATGCGCCTGTCGGCATCGGCCTTTGGCATGCCGGCGACCTTCAGCCCGAAGCCGATATTCTGCGCCACGGTGAGGTTCGGAAACAGCGCATAGGCCTGGAACACCATGCCGACATTGCGCTGATTGGGCTTCAGCCGGGTGATGTCCTTGCCGGCCACGACGATCTTGCCGGCGGACGGCTCTTCGAAACCGGCGACCATGCGCAGCACCGTCGTCTTGCCGCAGCCCGATGGCCCAAGGAAGGAGACGAATTCGCCCGGCTCGACGTCGAGGTTGAAATCCTGCACCACGGTGATGGGGCCGAAGGATTTTCGCACATGCTGGATTGAGAGGAATGGCTCGGCCATGGCTTTTTCTTTCGGGTCAGTTCGGACGATTCGCCGATCGCGGCGCGAAACGCGACAGGATCTGGATCAGCGACATGCAGCCCCAGGTGATGGCGAAGGCGATGATGGCAAGCGCCGCCGGCTCGTAGGCTCGGTTAGCGCCGACGTTCTGCAGATAGGGTCCGAAGGCAGGCCGGTTGAGCAGGCTAGCCATGGTGAATTCGCCTATCACGATGGCGAAGGTCAGGAAGGCGCCCGACAGCACCGCGATCAGCACATTGGGCAGGATGACCCGGGTGATGATCGTGCCCCAGCCGGCGCCGAGAATCTGCGCCGCCTCGGTCAGTGTCCGCACGTCGATCGTGCGAAGTCCAGTGTCGACGGCGCGGTACATATAGGGCAGCGCCAGCGTCGCATAACCGATGACCAGCAAGGCATTGGCTCCTGTCTCGCTGCCCAGGAACGGCAGCGGTGAGTTCGAGCCATACATTCTGATGTAGCCGAAGACGATGACGATGGCGGGAATGACCAGCGGCAGCAGCGTGATGAACTCGACGACGGGCCTAAGCTGCGGCATCCGCAGGCGGATCCAATAAGCGGTAGGCACCACGATCAGCACGCCGAGAATGATGGTGAAAACAGCAGCGAGTACGGAATAGCCGAAGGTCGCCTGGAAACGGGGGTCGCCAAACACGACTTTGTACGCATCGAAGGAATAGGCGCCGCGCCGCATGCGCATGGAAAATTCCACCGTCGCGATAAGCGGAATGAAGAAGTAGGCAGCGCCCAGCGCGAAGACGACCCAGGCCCAGAAACGTCCGCTCTTCATTTAAGCCACCTTTCCGAGCGCGTCCGGAACCAGATGTAGAAGACATTGGCAAGCCCGGTGATGACGATCATACCGAAGGCAATGGCATAGCCGAGATGGGCATTGTGCAGCACGTCACCGCGGATCTGCGCGTAGAGCAGGATAGGGACGATGTTGAGCGAGGAGCCGGTCAGAGCGTAAGCGGTGGCGATGGCACCGAAGGCGTTGGCGAACAAGAGGATGACGGTGCCGAGGAAGCTTGGCCAGATCACCGGAATGACGACCATACGCCAGAACTGCGCCTGGGTCGCGCCAAGCGTTGCCGCCGCTTCGCCCCATTCCTTCTTCAGCCCGTCGATCGCTGGCACGATGATCACCACCATCAGCGGGATCTGGAAATAGACATAGGTCAGTGTCAGGCCCCAGAACGACAGAATGTTGAAACCATGGGCATAAATGTTGAAGCCGACCAAGACGTTGAGCAGCACCGTGGCGAGCCCGAGCCGGCCGAGCGTCGCGAGAAAGGCGAAGGCCAGCGGCACGCCGGCAAAATTGGAGGCCACGCCGGAGAAGGTCAGTGTCGCCGAGCGTATCCATTCCGGCAGCCCGCCGCGCACGATGGCGATGGCAATGGCAAGCCCCGCGAAAGCACCGATCAGCGACGAGGCGAGGCTGACCTTGATTGAGATCCAGTAGGCGGCAACGATCGACGGCTGCGCCAAGGCCGCTATGTTTTCGAAAGTGAATTCGCCGGCATCGTTCCGGAATGCGCCCAGCATCAGATAGAGCGTGGGCAGGATCAGGAACATGATGGCGAAGATGAAGAAAGGCGCAACGCCAAGCCATTGTGTCGGCAGCCTCGTGCTGCGGGCGTCGGCAGGAGGCGCGGTCTTCCCGGCAACAGCGTGATCGGACAACGAGATATCGGTCATGCGCCGGCTACCGTCCTGGAGGTATGCCGGGCGGCGATCTAAGCCGCCCGGCTGATCTCAAGTCTTACTTGACGTTGGCGCCGACGACGGCATCCCAGTTCTTGGTGATGGCTTCCTTGGCCTTGCCCTGCTCGTCGAGCGTCGGGAACACCGCGGCTGCATAGGACTCGGCCGGCGGCAGCTTGGCCATCACGTCAGCCGGGAGCTTGCCATTCTTGGCGAGGTCGTTGAAGCGGATCGGGTGACAATAGCCCTTCAGCCAGCCGATCTGGCCTTCGTCGGAATAGAGATATTCCAGCCATAGCTTGGCAGCATTCGGGTGTGGCGCATAGGCGCTGATCGCCTGAACATAGACGCCGGCGACGACACCGGTCTTCGGCACGACGACGTCGACCGGCGGATTGCCCTTCAGCGTATCGCGGCCGGCAAGCGCGTTATAATCCCAGGTCACCAGGATTGGCGTCTGGCCTTGGGCAAGCGTCGCGGGCTTGCCGATGACCGGCACGAAATTGCCGGCGGCGTTGAGCTTCTTGAAGAAGTCGAGACCAGCCGTGCCGGCGGCTTCGCCGGCGGCCGCACCGCTGGAAAGGCCGGCGGCATAGACGGCCTGGATGGCCTGGTTCGAAGCACGCGGGTCACCGGCGAGCGCCACGGTATTGGCAAATTCCGGCTTCAGCAGGTCGGCCCAGTCGGCCGGCGCTTCCTTGACCAGGTCCTTGTTCACCAGAAACGAAAGCACGCCGTAATAGTCGCCGGTCCAAAAGCCTTCGGCATCCTTGGCGCTGTCCGGGATCGAGTCCCAGGTTGATACTTTATAAGCCTGGATCAGGCCATCCTTCTTTGCGGTCGGGCCGAAGGACAGGCCGACGTCGATAACGTCGGGCGCCTGCGGGCCCTTGTTGTCCTTGTTGGCCTTGATCGCCTCGACCTCGTCGCCGGAGCCGGCATCGGGGTTGAGTTCGTTGATGGTGATTTCCGGGTACTTCGCCTTGAAGCCGTCGATGACGGCGCCATAGCCGCACCAGTCATGCGGCAGCGCGATGGTCGTGAGCTGGCCTTCAGCCTTGGCTGCGGCGACCAGTTCATCCATGGACTGGGCCGACGAGATGGCAGAGGTCGCCATCAGGGCGACGGCCGTAAGGGAAAGCAGTTTTCCCGTGAATTTGAACATGTGTTCTCTCCGTTGAACTGACGCCGTTGGACGCCTGCGATGCGGTATCGTTTTCGTGTGACAGCCAGATGAAAGCTCTGTGAAAGCGATGCCCTGCAGTACGAAAAAGTAAACTCTTTTTAACCGGCTGTAGCAATCGCTACGCGGCTATTTTTCCGGCTAACTAGTTTCGGCCTTGCCGTTCATCCTTTCCCCCTTTCTTCGCCTCTTTTCCAAAGTGGATTTCCAATGCGGAAGTTGTCTCAGACGGCGCCGGCGATGGCGTTTTCGAGCAGCGTCAGCGCCGCCTTCTTGGTCAGCTTGACCGGGTTGCCGCCGGCGGTCGGGTCGACCACCGCCATGTCGGCGATCAGGCCCTTGCGCTTCTTGTCCATGTCGAGCCCCTTGATCAGGCCGGGCAGCGCATGCGGCACCTTGAGCTCTTTGCGCAGCTTGATGATCGCCTTCGCAAAACCGTCGAAGCCGCCCTTGATGCCGCAATAGGCGGCGAGCCGGGCGATGCGCGGCTCGATCGCCTCGCGGTTGAAGGCCAGCACATAGGGCATGAACACGGCGTTGGTCATGCCGTGGTGGGTGTCGTAGAGCGCGCCGATCGGATGCGACAGCGAATGAATCGCGCCAAGCCCTTTCTGGAAGGCGGCGGCCCCCATGGCGGCCGCGCTCATCATGTTGGCGCGGGCGACTAGATCCTTGCCGTTGGCATAGGCTTTCGGCAGGTTTTCGAAGACCAGCCTGATGCCTTCCACCGCGATGCCGTCGGCCATCGGGTGATAGCCCGGCGCACAATAGGCTTCGAGGCAATGGGCAAGCGCATCCATGCCGGTGCCGGCGGTGATGAAACCGGGCATGCCCACCGACAGCTCCGGATCCGCAATGACGATCGCCGGCAAGAGTTTGGGATGGAAGATGACCTTTTTGGTGTGGGTCGCCTCATTGGTGATGACGCCGGCGCGACCGACCTCCGAGCCGGTGCCGGCCGTGGTCGGCACCGCGATGATCGGCGCGATCGCATCGGCATCGGCGCGCGTCCACCAGTCGCCGACATCCTCGAAATCCCAGACCGGGCGTGTCTGCCCGGCCTGGAAGGCGATCAGCTTGCCGAGGTCGAGCGCCGAGCCGCCGCCAAAGGCGATGACGCCGTCATGCTTGCCCTGCTTGAACACGGCGATGCCGGCGGTCAGGTTGGAATCGACCGGGTTCGGCTTGACCTCGGAAAACACGCCATGCGGCACCTTGGCATCGTCCAGTATTTTCAGCGTCGAAGCCACCACCGGCAGTTTGGCCAGTCCCGGGTCGGTAACGAACAGCGGCCGCTTGATGCCGGTCGCCGCCAGCACCTCCGGCAGCTCCTTGATGCGTCCGGCGCCGAAGCGGACGGTCGTCGGGTAATTCCATTTGGAAACGAGTTTTGTCATTTTTGTCTTTCGAAAAGTCAGATGGCTTCGCGCAGATGGTATGATTTCGGCCTGGTCAGATTGTCGTAGCCGATGGCCGACAGTGCCGCGCCCTTGCCGGTGTCCTTGACGCCGGTCCAGACCAGCGCCGGGTCAAGATAGTCGCAGCGGTTCATGAACACGGTGCCGGTCTCGACACGATCGCCGATCGCCGTCGCATGCTCAATGTCGCGCGTCCAGATAGAGGCCGTCAGCCCATAGGGGCTGTCGTTCATCAGCGCGATCGCTTCCTCGTCGTTGCGCACCTTCATGATGCCGACGATCGGGCCAAAGCTTTCCTCGCGCATGACGCTCATCTGGTGGTCGACCTGGGTCAGCACTTCCGGCGCCAGATAGGGGGAACCCTGGCTGTCGTTGGCCACCTTCATATTGATGTGCGCCCTGGCGCCCTTGCGCAACGCCTCGGCCTTCTGCTCGCGGATCAGGTCGGCGAAGCGCGCCTGCGCCATCGGCCCCATGGTGGTCGCCTGGTCGAGCGGATTGCCGACGACGTAGTTCCTGGTCTCGGCAATGAAGCCCTCGACGAATTCATCGTAGACCTTCTCGTGGACATAGACGCGCTCGATGCCGCAGCAGCACTGGCCGGAATTGTAGAAGGCGCCGTCGACCAGATTGGCAACGGCATGGTCCATCTTGGCGTCCGGCAGCACATAGGCCGGATCCTTGCCGCCGAGTTCGAGGCCGAGCGTCATGAAGGTGCCCGCGGCCGCCTTTTCGATGGCGCGGCCGCCGGCGACCGAGCCGGTGAAGTTGACATGGTCGATCTTGCCGGAGCCGAGCAGCCTTTCGGTCTGCGCGTGGTTCATGACAAGGTTCTGGAACAGGCCCTTGGGCAGGCCTGCTCTGTCGAACGCCTGCTGAAAACGTTCGCCGACCAGCAGCGTCTGCGCCGCGTGCTTGAGGATGACGGCGCTTCCGGCCATCAGCGCCGGGACGATGGTGTTGACGGCGGTGAGATAGGGATAATTCCAAGGCGCGATCACCATGACCACGCCGAGTGGCACCTTCTTCACATAACGGCGAAAGCCGTCCTTCGGGTTGGAGGCCATGACCGGCTTCAAGGCCGCCTCGGCGATCTCGACCATGTAGCTGACGCGTTCCCTGACGCCGCCGAACTCGCCGCCATAGCGCACCGGCCTGCCCATCTGCCAGGCGATCTCCGGCACGATCTCGCCGGTTATGGCCACCAGCGCTTCAAGCATGGCAAGCATGTATTTGCCGCGCTCGACGACTGGCGTCTGCGCCCACTTCTCCTGCGCCGCCTTGGCGCGCTCAACTGCGGCACCGATCGCCTGGTCCGTCGCCAGAGGCCGTTCGGCATAGATCGAACCGTCGACAGGGGATTTTATCTTGACCGTTTCGGTCATGCCTTGGGTCCTCGCATTCTACAATAATTATCGTTGGTCACGCCGCCCTCATCCGCCTGCCGGCACCTTTCCGCCTATAGTGACGGAGAAGGGACAAGCTCCAGCGCTGGCGACCCCCTCTCCCCGTTCTTCACGAGAGGGTAAAGGTGAGGGGCGGGCGGCGCCGACATTGCCAGCCATTCAATACCGCTCGAACCCCCTGTGCAGTTCCCAGTCCGTAATCCGGCGGTCGTACTCGAACTGTTCCCAGTGTGCCGTGTGGATGTAATGCTCCAGCACATCATCGCCGAGCGCGTGCCTCAGCATCTTCGATTCCGCCAGCGTTGCGGTGGCGTCGCGCAGTGTCTTTGGAATTTCAGGCAGCTGCGAGGCCTGGTAGGCGTCGCCGACGAAGGGCTTCTGCAGTTCAAGCTTTTCATCGATGCCGGCAAGCCCGGCCGCGATCAGTGCCGCGAAGGCGAGATAAGGATTGAGGTCGGCGCCGCCGATGCGGCATTCCATGCGGATGCCCTTGGTGCCCTCGCCGCAAAGACGGAAGCCGGCGGTGCGGTTGTCCTCGCTCCACATGATCTTGGTCGGCGCAAAGGTGCCGGCCTGGAAGCGCTTGTAGGAATTGATGTAGGGCGCCAGGAACCAGGTGAATTCCTTGGCATATTTGAGCTGGCCGGCCGCCCATTGCTGGCCGAGTGTCGACAGCGTCCACTCGGCATTTTTGTCGTAGAATAATGGCGTCTTGCCGTCGGCGCTCCACAGCGAATTATGGACGTGGCTGGAATTGCCGGCGAGCCCGTAATTGTACTTGGCCATGAACGAGATCGCCTTGCCTTCGGACTCGGCGATTTCCTTGGCGCCGTTCTTCAGGATGACGTGGCGGTCGGCCATGTCGAGCGCCTCGGCGTAGCGGACATTGATCTCTTCCTGGCCTGGCCCCCACTCGCCCTTCGAATTCTCGATCGGGATGCCGGCCGCCTCCATCTCGTTGCGCAGCCGGCGCATGACGCCTTCTTCCTTGGTGGTGATGCCGATCTGGTAGTCGCCGATGTAGGGTGATGCCGTCTCGAGGCCCTGCCAGTGCTTCTTGCGGGCGGAATCATAGGTTTCGCTGAACAGATAGAATTCGAGCTCGGATGCGAAATAGCCGATATAGCCACGTTCCTGCAGCCGCTTGACCTGCTTCTTCAGCATAGCGCGCGGCGAATGCGCCAGGTCGTCATGGGTATGGTGGTCGAGCACGTCGCAGATCACCAGCGCTGTCTTCGCCAGCCAGGGGATACGCCGCAGCGTCGCAAGGTCCGGCTTCATGACGAAATCGCCATAGCCCTTCGACCAGCTCGCCGCCTTGTAGCCGGGCACCGGTTCCATATCGATGTCGGCAGCCAGCAGGTAGTTGCAGCCATGCGTCTCGTCATGCGCGGAATCGACGAAATACCGGGCCAGGAACCGCTTTCCCGCAAGCCGTCCCTGCATGTCGACGATGCAGGCCAGCACGGTGTCGACCTCTCCGCTGGAGACCGCTTGCTTCAACTGATCGAAGGAGAAATTTCCGGCCATTCCTTTGGCACTCCAGCGCTTGTCGTTTCGGGCCTGTAAAAAAGACCACTTTGAAGATGTGGGAAGCTATGGCCGGCAAAGCGCCGGCCATAGCTGGAGGACTTGCCTCAGTGGCCGGTTTCGCCGACGGCCTGTTCCGCAGCCTTGATCGCTGCCTGGCGCGCCGCGATGATGTCGCCGAGCGGCGGGCCCTGGAAGCGGTTGCGCTCGAAGGCAAACCAGACGATCGCCGTCAGGATGAAGAAGCCGACGGTGATGTAGAGCGCCCAGTCGTTCGGCGGCTGGATGCCGATGACGAAGATCAGGAGCATCGACAGGATCGAAAGCACGCCGAACAGCATGAAAATGGCGCGCCCCATATTCCACGGCCCCATCTTGTCCCATTTCGGCGTTCCCCAGGCCAGCATGCCGAGCACGATCGGCACGGTGAAGGAGAGGAACAGGAAGATGACGGTGCACGACACGACGATGGTGTAGGCCGAGGTGCCTGCGACTGAAACCAGCGTCGAGCCCCAGACAAACAGGACGGACAGGATCGACGCCGTCCAGATCGCCGCCACCGGCGTGCGGTAGGTCGGGCTGACCTTGGCCAGTGCCGAGGAACCCGGCAGGCCGCCGTCCCGCGAGAAGGCGAAGATCATACGCGAAGCGGAGGTGACGGTGGCGAGGCCGCAAAGCAGCTGTGCCAGGAAGACGACGAGGTAGACGAACTCCTTGACGCCCGGGCTGACGCGCTGGTCGAAGGCCCAGAAGAACACGTTCCAGCCCTGCTTGGCCGCATCGTCCATGTTCGGGATCATCAGCACGAAGGCTGCGAGGAACAGATAACCGAAAACGGCCGACCAGATCACCGACATGACCATGGCGCGCGGCACGGAGCTCGCCGCCTTGATGGTCTCCTCGGAAGTATGCGCCGACGCATCGTAGCCGGTGATCGTATAGATCGGCAGCAGCAGGCCAAGCGCAAACACCCAGGCATTGGATACCGACGGCCACACACCGGCGCCGGCATCGCCGGAATAATTGTGGAAGGTGAACAACCGGCTGAAATCCCAGGTTTCGGCCGAGATCAGGCAGACGACCGCGATGAGGATCGAGCCGAAGAAGATCAGATAGCCCGAGAAGTCGGTCAGCTTGGCCGTCAGCTTGATGCCGAGGTGGTTGATCAGTGCCTGGGCGCCCGTGATGATGACCAGGAAGATCATCTGGTTGGTCAGCGTACCCTCGATGCCGAGCGCCGGTCCGAAGGCGCCGAGGAAAAACGTCCAGGTGCCGACATTGATGGCGCCGAGCACGGTGATCAGCCCGAGCAGGTTGAGCCAGGCCGTCACCCAGCCGGTGCCGCGATTGCCGAGGATCGAGCCCCAATGATAGAGGCCGCCGGCGGTCGGATAGGCCGAGCTGATCTGCGACATCGCTACAGCGAAGGTCAGCGAAACGAAACAGCCGACCAGCCAGCCAATGCCGATGCCGATGCCGCCGGAGCCGGAGGTTGCCTGCGCCAGCGAGTTGATGCCGCCGGACAGGATGCAGATGATCGAAAAGGAGACCGCGAAATTTGAAAAGCGACTGAGGCGCCGCTCCAGTTCCTGGGCATAGCCCATATTGTGGAGGACCTTTACGTCCTCCGCCTTGTCAACTTCAGTGTAGCCCGATGCTGCCATTTTTAGTCCCCTTTTGGTTTTCTTAGCTGGCCGATTGAACTGACTTTCCGACTGCGCTTGGTCTGGAGGCCTTGGCCGCCTCGGGCTCCAGATTGAGAAAAATACTCGCGAGCAGATCCGCCCATTTCCGCTGCCCGGCTGCGCCGGCGATCTCGTCGTTGCGGACTTCGATCATCGCGCAAGGCAGCCCGCGGGAGCGCGCATGGCGCTCCAGCGTGAAATAGACCCGGTCGGCCGGCGAATAGGGTTCGTTGACGCCGACGGTGACGCCGGCAAGCTGCTGTAGCGCCGCGATCAGCGGCGCCGCCAGCCGGCGGTCCTCGTCATGGATGATGCCGATGTGCCACGGCCGGCTTTTGCCTTTGTAGAGCGGCGTGAAGGAATGGATCGAGACCAGCCTGGTCTCCCGCCCGGACGCCAGGCGCTCGTCGATGATGGTTGCGATCCGCTCGTGAAACGGTCGCCACGCCAGCGCGATGCGCGCCTCCCGCTGGTCGGCCGAAAGCCCCTGATTGGCCGGGACCACGGTTTTTTCGCTGGCGCTGACCGTCACTATCAGGTCCGGCGCGTCGAGCGGCCGGTTGCAGTCGATGACGAGCCGCGAGATGCAGGTCTCGACCAGCGTCGCATCGAGTGCCTCGGCCATGCGGCGCGCCACCGGCAAGGCGCCGGGATCCCAGGCGATGTGGCGGGAAAGATCCTCGGCGGCAAGGCCGAGCGTTCCGAATTCCGGTGGCAGGAAGTTTGAGGCGTGGTCGCAGGTCAGCACGAAAGGGCTCGATCCGCCAGGGTTCGTCACCCTTACGGTTTCAGGCGATGCAAGGCTGGCGGGCCGTGCTGTCTCCATTGTCTGCTGTCCCCGGGGAGCACTGTATCGTATGTTACGTATTTTGCCTCATTGCGTCCCTGCGGATGATTTCATACAGTTTGGCCGGCTTTGTCAAACGCGATTTCAATAATGCGGTAACGGCACGGCCAGGGTGGGGGAAAACATGGTTTCCAGCATTGCCGAACTGATCTCCGACCGCATCGGCGCCATGCCGGCCGGCGAGCGGCGCGCTGCACAAACACTGATCGCCAGCTATCCGCTGATCGGGCTGAAGACGGTCGCCGAATTCTCGGCTGCCGCCGGCGTGTCGTCGCCGACGATCCTGCGTTTCGTCGCCCGGCTCGGCTTCCAGAACTATCCGGAATTCCAGTCGACGCTGCAAGACGAGCTGGCGGCGCAATTGCAGTCGCCGGCCTCGCGCACGCTCAATCCGCCATCGCAGGGCGCCAGCGCCGTCTCGCCGATGCTGGAGGCAACGCTCGACAATATGCGCGAGACATTCCGGCATCTCTCGGACAAGCAGCTTGCCGACATCGTCGCCAAGCTCGCCGACCGGCGCGGCAAGACATTCCTGATCGGCGGCCGCTTCACCGACCCGCTGGCGCGCTATATGGCGGCCCACCTTGCTATCATCAAACCCAACGTCTTCCATCTCGCCGGCCAGGAAAGTGTCTGGCGCGACCGGCTGATCGACATGGGCAAGCGAGACGTGCTGGTGATCTTCGACATCAGGCGCTATCAGGACAGCCTCGTCCGCTTTGCCGAGACCGCCAACCAGCGCGGCGTGCAGATCGTGCTGTTTACCGACCAGTGGCTGTCGCCGATCGCCCGCTTTGCCCGCCATGTCATTGCCGGGCGCACCGCCGTGCCTTCGGCCTGGGACTCATCCGCCGCCCTTTTCGTCGTTGCCGAAGCGCTGATCGGCGCCGTCACAAGGCAGCTCGAGGCCGACGGCGCCAAACGCATCCGCGAGCTGGAAAGCCTGCGGTAGCGCAGGCTTTTGGAAAGCACGCTCCTGGCCGTGCCTAGTCAACCAAAAAACTGACCATCTGCAGGATCAGGATCAGCAACAAAACGCCAAAGGCAGACGCCAAAACAGCTGCCAGCAGGACGATGCGTTGTTTCTTACCCATAGCTCCCCCGGGGAAGCATAGCTCCCGTCCACGAAGACGAATGTCAGTCCTGCCCTATCGCTCGGCCACCGTCCCACGTCATCAAGACCCGCCTGCGGCTTGGCGGAGGAGTAAGGACGACTTGCTTCACGCGCGAAATGAACCGCTGGGGCCAAGGTGCTCGCTTAGAGGGACGGCTGCATCATTCATCCGACCCATGTCACGGCCGAATGACCACCTTGCCGTTCGGGCTTAACCATTTCAGCCGCAAACCGTGCCATCGCCGCAGTCCGGATACTTTTGGCGTGGCAAGGACAATCGTAGTTCGGCTAGCCTTGTCGAGGCGAAGCCGCTCCTTGAACCATCAGTCAAACAGCGGTGAACTGCGCGGAGGAAATCGATGAGCTATCTGGACGAGCTGTTCTCAGTCGCCGGCAAGACGGCGCTGGTCACCGGCGCCGCGACCGGCATCGGCCGTATGGCGGCGACCGCTCTGGTCAAGGCCGGCGCCTCGGTGATGATCGCCTCGCGCAAGGGCGAGGATTGCGTCGGGGTTGCCGGCGAACTGAACGGCCTTGGCGCCTCCGGCCGGGCCGAGGGTTTCGCCGCTGACGTCTCCAGCGAGGCCGGCATTGCGGCGCTTGTGGCCGAGGTCAGGGCGCGGACCGAGCGGCTGCATATCCTGGTCAACAATGCCGGCATCTCTTGGGGCGCGCCGCTGGAAAGCTTTCCCTACCATGCCTGGGCCAAGGTGTTCGGCGTCAACGTCACCGCGGTTTTCCATCTGACGCGCGAATTGCTGCCTCTGCTCGAAGCCGCCGCCAGCGACGCCGACCCGGCCCGGGTGATCAATCTTGGATCGGTGATGGGCACGCAGCCGTTGGCCGAAGACGCTTACTCCTACTCGGCCTCGAAGGCCGCGGTTCACCACCTGACGCGCATCCTGGCGATCGAATTCGCCGCCCGCCGCATCACCGTCAACGCCTTTGCACCTGGCCCTTTCCGGAGCCGGATGACGGCCTTCGCCACCGGCACCGAAGACCAGGCAAGACATGTGGGCAACCATGTTCCGATCGGCCGCATCGGCGCACCGGATGACATTGCCGGCGCAACGCTCTATTTGTGCAGCCGTGCCGGCAGCTATGTCACCGGCGCCATCCTGCCGATCGATGGCGGGCAGTCGGTGCAACACGGGCTGACATTATTCAAGGAATGAGACGCACGCCATCCGGCGAGTGAAATGCCGGGGGTGAAGATGGAGGACATCAGCGTGGAACCGATCAGTCTCGATGTGCTTCTCGCCAACGTCGGCAAGGAAGTCGGCGTGTCGCCATGGCGGGTCGTCACCCAGCGCATGATCGACCAGTTCGCCGATGCCACCGACGACCATCAGTTCATCCATTGCGATCCTGAACGCGCCAGCCGCGAAACGCCGTTCGGCGGCACCATCGCGCACGGCTTCCTGTCGCTTTCGCTGTTGTCGGCGATGACCTTCGAAACCATGCCGCCGCTGGAAAACAGCAAGATGGGCGTCAATCACGGCTTCGATTCGCTGCGCTTCCTGGCGCCGGTGAAGACCGGCTCGCGCATCCGCACCCGTTTCGTGCTGGCTGACGTCAAGGTCAGGCCGTCCGGCTGGGTGCAGACGGCGCACGACGTGACGATCGAGATCGAGGGCTCGAAAAAACCGGCGCTGACCGCGCGCTGGCTGACGCTGACGCTGATCGAACGCCAACCGGAAGCGGTTTGACTGGCATCCAACGCCCGGGGACCTAAATCTGTTTGGCTTCGGCCGCGACATACTTCATATGGCGGCTGACCTGCAGCGCAATGTAGACGACCAGTGAGCAACCGATTGGAAACACGATCTCGTTGAGGCCGGTTGCGATCGCCTGCGGCAGTGCGAGAGCAGCGTCATTTGCCGCGGCCGTCTCAATCGTCAGCACCGTGATGCCGCCGCCGAATACCGCGCCTATCAGGGCGCCTGCCAGCGCGAAATGGAGCGGACGCGGTTCTTCCTTCGATGCCAGCGACGCCAGTATCCAGCCGAGCAGCCCGTATTCGATCGCCCGCAGCACACCCAGGGTCGTGAGCGACAGGATGGCCGGCTTTGCCGCCGCGTCCAGCGCGCTGACCATGACCTTTTGCGTCCCTTTGGCGATGCCCATCGCCAGTGGCGCTGAAATCGCGCTGATCAAGCCGCCGAGCGAGGCTCGCACCTTGGTGAGTGCCGTGCCGAGGCTGACGCCGGCGCAGACGAAGAACGACCAGGTCACGCCTTGCGCCAGTTCGATCAGAACCTGCGTCGTCGCGGGGTAGGCACCTGCCGCAAATCTGACGGTCAGAATGAGAGCTTCCATGGCGAAGCCAAGCGCGATCGCCAGCCATGCGACCATGACGACGCGCCTGAGCGCCATCCTGGCGCGATGGGAAAGCGGGTCCACGTCCGGCACGCCGGACGAAAGCTCAGTTCCGGTCATAACGGCCTCCCGAAACGAAATTCTTGCAGAGCCGCGAATTAGTCTTTGTCTGTAACAGTCCGATGTTGCCGGCTTTATTGCCGGGTTACATGGGTATTGCCACAGTCAAGCTTCTGCTTGGTGCCACCCTTGCCCGACGCCGTACAGCGTATATATGCTGCATCCAGCCATCAGTCATAAGGCAGTAGAAAGTTGCAGCTAAGCGTCCAGGAGCGCCGCGAAAAACAAAAGGCCGAACTGCGTTCCGAACTTGTCGACGCCGCGCACAAGCTTGTCGAGGAAGAAGGCTATGACGGCCTCACCATCCGCAAGCTCGCAGAGCGCGTTGGCTATGCGCCGATGTCGGTCTATTCCTATTTCGCCGACAAGCAGGACATCCTGTTCGCGCTGGCCGAGGATGCCTTCGAGACCTTGGCCAGGCGCATCGCAAATCATACGGCCGACGACCCGATCGAGGCGCTCGAGGCGGTGCTTGTCGAATACGCCGTCTTTGGGCTGGAAAATCCCAACGAATACCGCACCGTCTTCATGACCGAAAAAGTCAGGCCGCCAGCCGGAAAAACCTTCGCCGAAATGGAGAGCGGCAACCCAGCGATGAAAGTGCTGATCGCGAGGGTCGAAGCCTGCGTTGCCGCCGGCAGGCTCAAAGGCGATCCACGCGCCATCGCCACCATGCTGTGGGCGGTCGGCCACGGCGCCATCTCGCTGCTGATCACCTTCCCGTTCTACCCGTTCGGCGACCAGACGACGTTCATCACACGGATCGGCGACATCATGCTCGAAGCCATCGCCGCGCACGAGATTGCGCCGCTCACGCCGTCGGTCAACTGCTGAAGAGCGGCGCTCCTCCCGATCTGCAGGATCTTCTCCGAACGTTCTGCGCTGCGGCGCCGAGCGTTCGGCAATTCTCCGTACGCGTACGATTTTGCTTGAACACCGGGAGTCCAGGGCGTATCTGTACGTAGTTCCGTACACGTACGAGAAATTCAATAGCTGAACCGGAGACCGACGATGAAGAAGGCAGTCCTCACGCTCGCCGCCCTGCTGGCGCTCTCTGGCGCCGCATTTGCCGGCAGCAGTCAGCCAGCCAAGCAAGAAGCGGCCTGCATCGACACCAAGACCGGTGCTAAGCTCGATTGCGCGCCGACCGGATCGCTTGAAAAGACGGACGCCGGGGCCCACAAGGCTGGCAGCAAGGGCCCGAGGCTCGGCATCGGCATCGACCCGTGGATCGTGCCAAGCAGCTTCTGAGCCGGTCGGGCGACAATACGCGGTGATGAACCGAAAGGGCGGCAGGACTTTCCGGCCGCCGATCTTGTCTGCTTCAGCCCTGCTTTATCGCGGCGTGCAGATCACTTCTTACGCTTCTGTCCCGCCACGTTTTTACGCTTGCCGGGTCTTGCCGGTGCGCCGGGAATGGCCGTTCCGGTGATCGACACCGGATCGCTGGCCGGGAATGTATCCTCGAGGCCTTCCTCGAGTTCCTCTTCGATATCCGTCCCAGTGCGCTGCTCGTCTTCAAAAGAGCGCACGGCCGGCGTCTTGACCGGCGACTTCGGCGCGGAGTTCGGCGGCATTTGCATTCTCCCTCGGCTCGCTGTCGCAGAACGGTCAGGCGCGGCGAACATGCCTATGCTGCCGCGTCGCGCGCTGCCTCGGACAGAAAAGTAAAGACATAATCGGAAAAGGAACGCCAGCATTCGACGCGGAACGCGTCGGCCGCCGTGCGCAACAGCACAATTTCGACCTTGCCGAGAATGCTACGCGACGCCGCCCCGACCGGAAAGGCGTCGAGCGACAGATCCTGCGGGCAGCCGGCATTGATCGTCGCCGCGGCAGCCGGACCGATAACCGATATGGCGACGTTGCGGTGCGAGATGCCGACCGCCGAATGCAGTACGGAAATGCTGGCGCAGTCGGCGAGCGGATCTTTTCGGTTCTCGTCAATGACCAGCCATTCGTCCGGCCCGAGCCACAAGGCCGTGCGTCCGGCCTTTGCCGCCGAGGTTTTCGGCCTTTGCGGCAGGACGACACCGAGCGCTTTCGAAAGTGCCGCAATCGAGGCTTCCGGCGCGCGCAGCGATATGCGCTCGGCCGGCGGCAGCACGGCAAGTATAACGCCGGCGGCGGAAAGCGACTGGCCGGCGAGAGCCGGACGGCGTTCGACTGAGGGTCCGGCGGCGTTGGTTTTCACGGCGGCCTTAGCCATTGAGGCGCTCCCCCTTCTCGTCGAAGAACACCATGCCGGTGACCTCCACCTCGATCACCCCGTTCGGCATCGGCACATAGAGCGTCTCGCCCGTGCGATCGCGGCCGCCGGCGACCAGCCCCAGCGCGATCGAGCGGCCGCAATTTTGCGACCAATAGCTCGACGTGACATGGCCAATCATCTTCATCGGGATCGCCTGCTTCGGGTCCGCGACGATCTGCGCGCCCTCCTCCAGCACCACCTTGGGATCCCTGGTCTTCAGGCCGACAAGCTGCTTGCGGCCCTTGGCGACCAGATCCGGCCGCGCCATGCCGCGAATGCCGACGAAGTCGGTCTTCTTCTTGCCGACCGCCCAGTCGAGCCCGGCGTCGTTCGGCGTCACCGTGCCGTCGGTATCCTGGCCGACGATGATGTAGCCCTTTTCGGCGCGCAGCACATGCATGGACTCGGTGCCGTAAGCACAGGCGCCATGCTTCTGGCCCTCGGCCCATAGCGCTTCCCAGACTGCCTCGCCGTAATCGGCCGGCACGTTGACCTCGAAGCCGCGCTCACCGCTGAACGACATGCGAAACAGCCTGGTCGGCACGCCGCAGATCCGGCCTTCGCGCACAGACATATGCGGCAGCGCCTCATCCGACATGTCGATGCCCTCGACCAGCGGCGCAATGATGTCGCGAGACTTCGGTCCCTGCACGGCAATCACCGCCCATTGCTCGGTGATCGAGGTCAGCCAGACGTTGAGATGCGGGAACTCGGTCTGGAGATAGTCTTCCATATGGTTCATGACCCGGGGCGCACCGCCGGTCGTCGTCGTCACATGGAAACGGTCGGGTGCAAGCCTGCCGACGACACCGTCGTCATAGATGAAGCCGTCCTCGCGCAGCATGATGCCGTAACGGCAGCGGCCGGGCTCGAGCTTCTCCCATGGATTGGTGTAGAGCAGTTCCATGAATTTGGCCGCATCCGGCCCGACCACCTCGATCTTGCCTAGCGTCGAGGCGTCGAACAGGCCGGCCGTCTTGCGCACCGTGACGCATTCGCGGTCGACGGCGGCATGTATGTCCTCGCCCGGCTTCGGGAAATACCAGGCGCGCTTCCACTGACCGACATCCTCGAATACAGCGCCCTGGCGCTCGGCCCAGGGATGGATCGCCGTCTTGCGGGTCGGGTCGAACAGGGGACCCCGCGCGTGCCCGACGATCGAGCCGAATGTCACCGGCGTATACGGCGCGCGGAACGTCGTCAGCCCGACCTGCGGGATCGGCTTGCCCAACGTCTCGGCGGCAATCGCCAGGCCGTGCATGTTGGAGGTCTTGCCCTGGTCGGTCGCCATGCCATTGGTGGTGAAGCGCTTGACGTGCTCGATCGAGCGCATGCCCTCATGCACTGCCTGGCGGATGTCCTTGGCGGTGACGTCGTTCTGGAAGTCGACGAACGCCTTCACCGTCGTGTCGGCGCCGGCACCGGGTGCTGCACCCAGCATGCCGCGCGACCAGCTTTCGCCGGCGTCGACCTTCGGCTTGGTGCCCTTGGCCGGCCTGCTGCCGGCATCTTTGGCCGCCTTGGCGCCGGCGGCGTAAGCTTCGTCGATGGTGGCCGACAGCCCGTCGGTGCCGTTGCAGGCGCCGACCGAGACGCAGTCCTGCGCATAAATTCCGGGCACAAAGCGCTTGGTCTCGTCGTTGAAGGCGACCTTGCCGCGTGATTGCGAGAACAGGTGCACCGACGGCGTCCAGCCGGCCGACATCAGGATCGCGTCCACCGGAATGGTGCGCTCGCCGCCGCCGTTCTTCGGCTGCACGGTCATCGACGACACCCGCAATTTGCCGCCGGCCCGGATCACCGCGCGACCGAAATTGACCTCGATGCCGAGCGCCCTCGCCTCGTCGATCACCGGCCCGGTCGGGTTGTCGCGCAGATCGACGATCGCCGCCACGTTGATGCCGGCCTTCTTCAGATCGATCGCCGCCGCGTAGGCGGAATCGTTCGCCGTATAGACGCCGACATTCCTGCCGACGGCGACGCCGTAATGGTTGAGATAGGTGCGCGCCGCCGACGCCAGCATGATGCCGGGGCGGTCGTTGTCGGCAAACACCATGTGGCGCTCGATGGCGCCGGTCGCCAGCACCACGCGTTTGGCGCGAACCTGCCACAGCCGCTCGCGCGGCACGTCGCGGCCGGGGTTCTGCAGATGGTCGCTGACGCGCTCGACCAGCCCGACGAAATTCTGCGCGTAATAGCCGAACGCCGTGGTGCGCGGCAGCACGCGCACATTGTCCATCGACTTCAACTTGGCGACGGCGGACTGCGCCCAGGCAAAACCATCCTGGCCATCGATCCTGGCGCCGCTCTCGAAATGAAGGCTGCCGCCGAATTCCGCCTGCTCGTCGGCAAGGATGACAAGCGCCCCGGTTTCAGCCGCGGCCAATGCCGCGGCGATACCCGCGGCACCGCCGCCCAGCACCAGCACATCGCAGTGGGCGAAGCGCGCCGAATAATGGTCGGGGTCCGGCTGGTCGGGAGCGACGCCAAGGCCGGCGGCGGCCCTAATCTTTGGTTCGTAGAGGTTTTTCCACGCAGTCTTCGGCCACATGAACGTCTTGTAGTAGAAGCCGGCCGAAAGCATCGGCGAGGCAATACTGCTGACCGCGCCGATGTCGAAGGCGAGCGACGGCCAGCGGTTCTGTGACTGCGCGGTCAGCCCGTCATAGAGCTCCTGCACCGTAGCTCGGACGTTCGGCGTCTTGCGTGCCGCGTCGCGTTTGATCTCGACCAGCGCGTTCGGCTCTTCGGCGCCGGCCGACAGAAAGCCGCGCGGCCGGTGGTACTTGAACGACCGGCCGACAAGATGGACGCCATTGGCAAGCAGCGCCGAGGCCAGCGTGTCGCCCTCGATACCGGTATAGGGACGGCCATCGAAGCTGAAGCCAGCTATCTTTGCCTGTTTGAGCCGTCCGGCGCCGGCAATGCGGAATGTCGCGCTCATTTGGTGGCTCCCGGCAGCTTTACGGGCTTCGGCTCGCCGGCCTTGTAGGTCATCAGGAACCTGTCGCTGACGGTGTCGCGCACGGCGTTGAAGAACCGCGCGCAGCCGTGCATGTGCCGCCAGCGCTCATAGATGATGCCCTTGGGATTTGAGCGGATGAAGAAGAACTTTTCGAAATCGTCGTCGCTCTCGCCGGCGATGTTTGGGGAACGCGCAATATGCGCCTCGCCGGCGTTGCGGAATTCGAGCTCCGGACGCTCTTCCTCGCAATAGGGGCAGCGGATGAGAAGCATGGTTGGTCCTACAATTCGCCGTGGCCGACGCGGGCGCCGGCCGGTTGGTCGCAAAGCCTCTGGCCCAAGGTCAAGAAGGGCGCGACCAGCCGGATGCGCTCCTCGATGCTTGCCGCAGGGCTGAAGAGGTCGCGGTTGGCCATGTTGCCGATCGTCAGCAGGACCGGATCGACCGTGACGATGACGACGCGCGGCTCGAACGGCTCGTCGTTGTCCAGATCCGCCGGCCGGCCTTCAAGAAACGAGACGACCCTTTGTCCGCCGCTCCAGACGCAGGCCAGAATGCCGTCGTCGACCGAAAACGGCCATTCGGTCTCGTTTTCGGCGCGGCTGATCGGCTGCGTGCGCACCTCGTCCGGCGACGGAAAATGGAACAGGCCTTGCTCGCCGGCGAGCATCAGCGGCATGGCGACGGCCATCTCGGTCATCATCAGTGCGCCACCGCTGCCGCCGCCGCCTCGTCGATGAGGCGGCCGGTGCGGAAGCGCTCGATGGTGAAGGGCGCGTTGATCGGGTGCGGATCGTCCCTGGCGATGGTATGGGCAAAGACATGGCCCGAACCCGGCGTCGCCTTGAAACCGCCCGTGCCCCAGCCGCAATTGACATAGAGGCCGGGCACCGGCGTCTTGGCCAGGATCGGCGAACGGTCCGGCGTCACGTCGACGATGCCGCCCCATGAGCGCAGCATCTTCATCCGGGTGAAGATCGGGAACATCTCGCAGATCGCATCGAGCGTATGTTGCAAAATGTGCAGCCCGCCGGTCTGCGAATAGGAGACATACTGGTCGGTGCCGGCGCCGATTACCAGTTCGCCCTTGTCGGATTGCGAGATATAGGCATGCACCGTGTTCGACATCACCACACAAGGCACCACCGGCTTGACCGGCTCCGACACCAGCGCCTGCAGCGGATAGCTTTCCAGCGGCATACGCACGCCGGCCATGTTCATGATCACCGAGGAGTGGCCGGCGGCGACCACGCCGACCTTCCTGGCGCCGATGAAGCCGTGCGTCGTCTCGACGCCTGTGACCGCACCGTTCGGCGCCCGCTTGACGCCGGTGACCTCGCAATTCTGGATGATGTGGACGCCGCGCGCCGAGGCGCCGCGCGCATAGCCCCAGGCGACCGCATCGTGACGCGCCGTGCCGCCACGGCGCTGCAGGGAGGCGCCCATCACCCGATAGCGCGCATTGCGTGAAATGTTGAGCGGCGGGCAGAATTCCTTCGCCTGCTCCGGCGTCAGCCATTCATTGTCGATGCCGTTCAGCCGGTTGGCATGGACGTGGCGCTTCAGCACCTGGATGTCGTGGATGTTATGGGCGAGCATCATGACGCCGCGCGGCGAATACATGACGTTGTAGTTGAGCTCCTGGCTGAGCCCGTCCCACAGCTTCAGCGCATGGTCGTAGATGCCGGCGCTCTCGTCGTAGAGATAGTTCGAGCGGATGATGGTGGTGTTGCGGCCGGTATTGCCGCCGCCGAGCCAGCCTTTTTCCAATACCGCGACGTTGGTGATGCCGTGCACGGTGGCGAGATAATAGGCGGTGGCCAGGCCGTGGCCGCCGGCGCCGACGATGATGACGTCGTACTCCTTCTTCGGCTCCGGCGAGGACCACTGCTCCTCCCAGCCCTTATGGCCGCGCATGGCCTCGCGGGCGATGGCGAATACCGAGTATTTCTTCAACGTCGCAGGCCTCACAAATGGCGGCCGGGCAGATCAGCCAACCCCGGCGCGCGAGCTTGTATCACTAGCGAAACGGCGCTGCCAGCCTTGCACTGTTTGCGACGGCGCTTGCCGTTTTGCGCCGTGGTGGAAAGAGGCATGCGACGTGATGGAGCGATCAAACCACATCTGAAGCACCTTGCACGTATCGGGTGGCTCGCGCCGCCCCGATTTGCGACCAAGCATCCCGATTGCCGGCAAGGGCCGGCGCGAAAAGGATGCAGGAAAATGCTCACACTTGCCAACAAAGTTGCCATCGTCACAGGCGCCAGTTCCGGGATCGGCCGCGCCACGGCCAAGCTGTTTGCGGAGGAAGGAGCCAAGGTGGTCGTCGCTGCCCGCCGCAAGGCGGAGCTTGACGCGCTGGTTGCCGAAATCGAAGACGCCGATGGCACGGCCATCGCCCTTGCCGGCGATGTCCGCGACGAAGCCTACGCGAAGGCCCTGGTCGACCTGGCGGTCGAGAAATTCGGCGGGCTGGACATCGCCTTCAACAATGCCGGTTCGGTCGGCAAGACGGGGCCGGTTTCGGAGCTGTCGCTGGAGGGCTGGCGCGAGGCGCTCGACACCAACCTGACCAGCGCCTTTCTCGGCGCAAAATACCAGGTGCCGGCGATGGTCGACCGCGGCGGCGGATCGCTGATCTTCACCTCCACCTTCGTCGGCCACACCGTCGGCATGCCCGGCATGACCAGCTATGCCGCAAGCAAGGCCGGACTGATCGGATTGACGCAGGTGCTTGCCGCCGAATACGGCGCCAAAGGCGTGCGGGTCAACGCGCTGCTGCCGGGCGGCACCGACACGCCTTCGGCAACGTTCAAGACCCCTGAATCGCGAGCCTTCGTTGAAAACCTGCATGCCTTGAAGCGCGTCGCCGAGCCTGACGAGATCGCCCGCTCGGCGCTCTATCTGGCTTCCGATGCATCGAGTTTCACCACCGGCACGGCGTTGTTCGCCGACGGCGGCGTCTCGATCACCCGCACGTGAAGCGTTTCGCGGTCGGGGTAGGCCCCGCAAGCCGCAATGCCTGAAAACCGGTCTTGCTTTTCCCGGCGATTTGACGATTCCGTCTTCTCCTCGAAAACGGGTTGGAAACATGCTGCTGATCAGGACCTATATCGCTGCAAGCGCAATCGAAGGCGTCGGCGTGTTCGCCGCCGAGCCGATCCGGAAAGGGGCGCAGATCTGGCGGCTCGATCCGGACTTCGACCGGCTGATCCCGGTGGAAAAATACGAGACGGCGCCGCCGCACCTCAAGGAATTGCTCGACAGATATGCCTATCCCAGTCCGGACCGGCCGGGCTTCATGGTCTATGAGGTCGACAATGGCCGCTTCATGAACCACGCCGACAAACCGAACACCGACTTTTCGCAATATGGCGGGGCCACTGCGACCCGCGACATCGCCGCCGGCGAGGAGATAACCTGCGACTACGGCGAGTTCTTCGAAGGTTTCGAGCAGCTCCACCTGGCCACGGCGTAGCGTCGCCTATCTGGCCCACGGCGAATTTTGTTCTTGCTTTGTGCCGGCAGCTATGCTACTAATCTCGATATGGTGCTGATTCACACGAACGACCCGCCGCTGAGGCGGGTTTTTTCGTTTCGGGGTCGGCACCGCCTCTCAATCGGCAGTGGACAGAGCGCCTTGATTCTGCTATCAGCCGCTCCAATTCGTGGTGTAACGCGCCGCGGAGGCTTGTGGCTATGGCCGCTTGCCTATTGATTTCAAACCCGAAAGACAGGATTGCCCGTGCAGGTACTCGTCCGCGACAACAATGTTGATCAGGCGCTTCGCGCGCTCAAGAAAAAGATGCAGCGGGAAGGCATCTTCCGCGAAATGAAGATGCGCGGACATTACGAGAAGCCCTCCGAGAAGCGCGCCCGTGAAAAGGCGGAAGCTGTGCGCCGTGCCCGCAAGCTGGCCCGCAAGCGTGCCCAGCGCGAAGGCCTGCTGCCGATGACGCCGCGTCCGGTCGCGGCCGGTGCTGCCGGTGCCGGTGCCCCGCGTCCGCCGCGGTTCTGACGCCAATTTTTCGTCCTTTTCCAAGGATATCCAGGGTGGCGCGATGCGGAATCGCCGCCACCTTTTTGTTGTGATTTAGACCCGGTCCGAAAGGACCGGTTGGGAGAGATGCCGGTTCGGAGGGGGAACGGACCAGACGGCGCAGTAAGGACAGGGCAGACATGGACGCAATTACCGTAGAGCGCAGAACCGCGTGGCGCGGCCTCGCCCTGACGGCGGCCCTGCTTTCCGGGATGGCGCTTGCCAGCTGCCAGAGCGTTCCGACCGGCGAGTTCAACAACATCGACAAGGCGCAAGCCTCGAGCGAGAACATCTCCTCGCTGTCGGCGGTGATCCAGCGCAACCCCCAGGATCCGGAAGCCTACAATGTGCGCGGCTCGGCCTATGGCCGTGGCGGCCAGTACCAGGCGGCGCTGAAGGACTTCAACACCGCCATCCAGCTCAATCCGAATTTTTACCAGGCCTATTCGAATCGCGCGCTCATCCAGCGCTTCCTCGGCGATCAGGCGAGCGCGCTTGCCGACTACAACCGCTCGATCCAGATCAATCCCAACTATGACGCCGCCTATATCGGCCGCGGCAATCTCTACCGCAGGGCCGGCCGGGTGCAGGAAGCCTTCAACGATTTCCAGAAGGCCATCCAGCTCGACACGACCGACGCGCGCGCCTATCACAATCGCGGCCTGATCTACCAGAGCCAGGGCCAGCACGCCTTTGCCATCGAGGACTTCTCGACCGCCATTTCGTTGGCGCCGGACGCCTCCGAGCCCTACAATGGACGCGGCCTCTCCTACCTGGCCATGAACGACGAGGACAATGCCTTCGCCGACTTCAACATGGCCATCAAGCTCGACGGCAAGAACGCCGAGGCCTGGTCCAACCAGGCGTTGATCTACGAGCGGCGCGGCGACAAGGCCAGGGCCGCAAAATCCTACCGCGAGGCCGTGCACCTCAATCCGACCTACCAGCCGGCCAAGGACGGCCTGGCCCGCACCAGCGCCGGCTGAGCGGCCGGTTAATCGGCCGGCCCTTTCCGCGCCCCGACAACCCTGCGTTTACCCTTGCCTTGCTGGCGCCAGGTTTTCGGCGGAACGCTCGGCGTGCTCAGCCGTTTGTACAAGGTAATTTCGAAAGGACCCTGCCATGATCAAGAAACTCGCTTGTGCCGCCGCTCTCGCGACGACCGTCGTTGCCGCTCCCGCCAGCGCCAGCAAGCTCCAGCTCGGCGTGCTCGACTGCACCATCGACGGCGGCACGGCCTATCTCGTCACCTCCAACAAGGGTGTTTCCTGTGTCTTTCGTCCACATCGTGGCGGCCCCTCCGAAGTCTATACCGGGGTGATTTCCAAGCTCGGCGTCGATGTCGGCCGGACGCATCAGGGCCAGCTGGTATGGGCGGTTCTGGCGGCGACCCGCAACCACGATGAAGGCGACCTTGCCGGCAGCTACTATGGCGTGAACGCCGAGGCCAGCGTGGTCACCGGTGGCGGCGCCAATCTCCTGGTCGGCGGCCTCGACAGCGCCTTTTCGCTGCAGCCGCTCAGTGTCCAGGCACAGACGGGCGTCAACCTGGCGGTCGCCGTCACCTCGCTGGATCTGATCCACTCGTTGAAATAGCGGCGTAGTATGGCTCCCGAGCGGCGGGGAGCGCAGGGTGTCGGCCTGCGAATAGCTGCCGAAGGCTTATAGTTTCCGGCAGGCCCACTCCGCGGAGGATGGGCCGCCGTGATGTTCAAAGTTGCGGCGCTCGAAGATCACGTCTTCGGTCTGACCAGAATCTCAACGCCTCGTGATCGTCCCCATCGCACAACTTTGAAATCCGCCACGTCAACGGCGATCAAAGCCGCTTGATCTCAACTGCGGTTGAGGTTCTAGAAGTCCTCCCATACTGCGGCATGTACTCACTTGGACGTGAAGAACGCTTCAATACTTTTGACCAGCGTCTAAGAAAAGCCTAGGGGGCCGGATGACCAAGACAAGCACAAACAGGGTCGACTGGCGCGCGCTGTGGGCGAGCGGCGATCTGGCGCGCTTCTGCTTCATCAGCCTCGGCATCCTGCTGCACGCCACCAACGAAACGATGGTGGCGACGGTCATGCCGGCCATGGTCGGCGAGCTCGCCGGCGTGCAACTGGTGGGCTGGTCGCTGGCGATCTACGAGCTCGGCGCCATCGTTGCCGGTGCGGCCGCCGGACGGCTGGTGAGCTATGTCGCGCTGCGCACCAACATGATGGTCGCCGCGATGCTCTATGCCGGCGGCGCGCTGGTTTGCGCCACCGCGCCTTCGATGCCGCTGTTCCTCTGCGGCCGCCTGATCGAGGGGCTCGGTGGCGGCGCGCTGGTGTCGCTGGCCTTCGTCTCGGTCGAGCGGCTGTTTGCCCGCGCGATCTGGCCGCAGCTTTTCGGCGTCATGTCGGCGATCTGGGGTGTCGCCGCCTTCAGCGGGCCGGTGCTCGGCGCGGTCATGACCGAATTGCTGTCCTGGCGCTGGGCCTTCGGCGTCTTCACCCTCGGCGGCACGGCGATGGCGTTGGCAAGCTTCATCGTGCTCGACACACCGGAAGCAACAAGGCCGCAGGCGACCGGCGGCTCAGCGCCGCCCTTCCCCTTTGCAGCACTTGGCTGCCTCGCCGTTAGCGTCGTGCTGATCGCCACCGCCGGCGTCGACATCGCCCTGCTGCGCTCGTCGCTGCTGCTCAGCCTCGGCCTGATCGGCCTGGCGCTGTTTATTTATATCGATGCACTGAAGCCGCGCTCGCGCCTGTTCCCATCGCGGCTGTTCTCATGGCGCTCGCCGGTCGGCGCGGGCATGACCATGGTCGCGGCGTTCTCGGTGGCGACCTGCTCCTTTACCGTCTACGGACCGCTGCTGCTGACCAGCCTGCACGGCATCCCGATCCTGACCACCGGCTACATCATCGCCGCCGAATCGATCGCCTGGTCGATCCTTTCGATCCTCGTCGCCAATGCGCCGCCGGAACGCGAGCGGCTGATCATTGTCGGCGGTGCGCTGATGATCGCCACGGGCGTTGCTGGTTTCGCCTATACTGTGCCGGCGGGCTCGATCCCGCTGATCCTGCTTTGTGCCTTGCTGCAAGGCGGCGGCTTCGGCATCGCCTGGCCGTTCGTCACGCGCGTAATCGTGGCATCGGCGCGGGAGGGCGAGCAGACGATCGCCTCGGCCGCCGTGCCGACCATGCAGCGCATCGGCTATGCGGTGGGTGCGGCATTGACCGGCATCGTAGCCAACGCCAGCGGCTTTTCAGAGGGCCTAAACCGCGAGGCCGCGGCAAACGTCGCTGCCTGGCTGTTCCTGGCGTTTATCCCGCTCGGAATCCTGGGATGCCTTGCCGCCTTGCGGATTTCGGGGGCACCGCCAGCGAAGCTGCCGATCTCCCCCCTCGCAGGGAAGATTGACTAATGCATGTCGCGCAAAGGTGTGCAGCGGTTTTGCGGTAACGACATGCATCAAAACAAGAACCTAAAGCGCGTCACATGAGGCCGGTCGAACGCGACGCGCTTTAGACGACGACCGTCTTCAGCCGCTCGGCGATCAGTGCCGCGAGCCGCGTCGCCACCTCATCCTTGCTCATCTCCGGCCATTCCTCGACGCCGGCCTTTGAGACGATCCGCACCTTGTTGCGGTCGCCGCCCATCACGCCCGGAGCACCATCTTCATGCGAGACATCATTGGCGACGATAAGATCGGCCCCCTTTTTTGCAAGCTTGGCCTCGGCATTCCTGATCAGATCCTGCGTCTCCGCAGCGAAACCGACCACCAGCATCGGCCGCTTTTTGTGATGCCCGACACCGGCAAGAATATCGGGATTTTCCACCATCTGCAGCGCCGGCGGCCCCTCGCCCGCCACCTTCTTGATCTTTTCCCCGGCCGAACTTTGAGTGCGCCAGTCGGCGACAGCCGCGACGAACACTGCCGCGTCGGCCGGCAGCAGCTGCTCGACAGCGTCCTTCATCTCGACGGCCGTTTCGACATGCAGCGTGGCGACGCCGGCCGGATCGGCAATGCCAACCGGACCGGAGACGAGACGCACATGGGCGCCGAGCCTGGCCAGCGCCGCCGCAATGGCGTGGCCCTGCTTGCCCGACGACCAGTTGGCGATGTAGCGGACCGGGTCGATCGGCTCATGCGTCGGCCCGGAGGTGACGATGATCTTCCTGCCTGCCAGCGGCTTTGGCCGGCCGTCGAGCAGCGCCTCGATCGCGGCGACGATCTCCAGCGGCTCGGCCATGCGGCCCTCGCCCACCTCGTTGCTCTCGGCCATCTCGCCCTTCGCCGGGCCGACGAATGCGACGCCGTCCTTGCTCAGCGTCGCACGGTTGCGGCGGACCGCCGGATGCGCCCACATTGTCGGGTTCATCGCCGGCGCCATCAAAACTCGTTTGTCGGTGGCGATGAGCACGGTCGAGGCAAGGTCGTTGGCATGGCCATTGGCGAGCTTTGCCATCAGGTCGGCGGTGGCCGGCGCTACGACCACAAGGTCGGCCTCGCGCGAAAGCCTGATATGGCCGATATCGTGCTCGTCCTGCCGATCGAACAGTTCGGTGAAAACATGGTCGGCGGACAGCGCCCCGGCCGACAGCGTGGTGACGAATTCCTGCGCCGCGGCAGTCATCACCACCCGCACTGCCGCACCGCGCTCGCGCAGCCGACGGATCAGGTCGAGCGCCTTGTAGGCAGCAATGCCTCCGCCGATGATGAGCAGGATGCGCTTGCCGGAGAGGGTCATGCCCGAGGCCAGTTCTTGTCCAATGTCATGCCGGCTTCAGCGCCGATTCGATGTCGGTATGGATGAAATCGTCACCCTTGAAAAGTAGCGGCAGGTTTCGGGTCTTGGCCAGGGCATAGGCGAAACAGTCGCCCATGTTGAGGTCAGCACGATGGCGGGATCCGCGACCGTACCGAGAGTAGGCAAGTCGTGCGACCTCGAGCTGCGCCAGATCAAAAGGAACGACCGTCAGTTCGAGGCGATCGATGAGCACCTGAAGTTCGGCGGGGTTGATGCCACCGCCGGACCGGTTCGCCACACAATGTGCCTCCAGAAGTGTTGCAGTGCTTATCAGTACAGCAGATGAGGTGCCGAAAACATCGACGAATGCAGCCGCATCCGGCTCTGCGCCGATGATTGCGATTAACGCAGACGTATCAACTGCAACGGTCACAGAAGTCCCTCATCCCACATGTGATCAGTAAGCGCTTTGAGGTCAATGGGGTGTTCTGATTTCCGTCCGAGCGCCAAGATCTCGTCACGTGACGCTTTCAGCCGCCACTCCCCGTTCTGGAGCTTGCTCTCGGGGATCGTCACTTTGCGCAAGGCATCCCGCGCTTCCTGCTCCATCGAAACGCCGCGCGCGGCAGCGCGTTCGCGCAGCACCTGCTTCACTTCGTCATCAAGATTACGGATTGTGATAGTGCTCATAGCGTAGCTCCTCGCCGTTACATAAGCGACAAGCGGCGTGATTGCAATGACAGCACTGCTGTCATTGCAATCAGAGCAGCTTCCAGGCGATATACACCAGCGTCAGCGCGATCACCCACAGCGCCAGCCGGCCGGAGCGGGTGTGGCGCGCCTCGGCTTTGCCGATCGCGTCCGCCGTCCCCTCGTCGAAGCGCAGGCCGTTTTCGGCCATCAGGTCGATCTCACGCGACAGCCGCTCGGTACGGGCTGCGAGGTCCGGCGCCTGACGGGCCAGCGCCAGCAGCGCGCTGGCACCGTCGCGCGCATCGGCCAGCAGCGCGCGCGGGCCGAGATTGCGGGCAATCCAGCCGCTGACCACCGGCTCCGACGTCTTCCACATGTTGAAGGCCGGGTCGAGGGTGCGGGCGACGCCTTCGACAACGACCATGGTCTTCTGCAGCAGCACCAGTTCGGATCGCGTCGCCATGTCGAACAGGTCGGTCACCTCGAACAGCAGCGTCAACAGCTTGGCCATCGAGATGGTCTCGGCCGGCTGGCCGTGGATCGGTTCGCCGATCGCCCGGATCGCCTGGGCGAAAGCCGCGACATTGTGCTGGCGCGGCACGTACCCGGCCTCGAAATGCACTTCGGCGACGCGCTGGTAATCGCGCGTGATGAAGCCGTAGAGTATTTCGGCGAGGAACCGGCGCTCCTTCCTGCCGAGCCGGCCGGCAATGCCGAGATCGACGGCGACGATGGTGCCGTCGGCTTCGATAAACAGGTTGCCCGGATGCATGTCGGCGTGGAAGAAACCGTCACGCAGCGTGTGGCGCAGAAACGACTGAACGAGGTTGGCAGCAATCGCCTTCAGGTCGTGGCCGGCGGCGGCTAGGCCGGCAATGTCGTTCATCTTGATGCCGTCGACCCATTCCATTGTCAGCACGTCACGACCGGTGCGCTCCCAGTCGACCGACGGCACACGGAAGCCGGGATCGTCCTTGGTATTCTCGCCGAGCTCCGAAAAAGCCGCCGCCTCCAGCCTCAGGTCCATTTCGATTTTGGTCGTCTGGGCCAGTGTCTCGGTCACCTCGACCGGCCGCAGCCGGCGCGACGACGGGATGTATTTTTCCTGCAGCCGGGCGGCGAGAAAATAACTCTCGAGATCGCGAAAGAAGCGGCGGCGCACGCCCGGCCGGATGACCTTCACCGCCACCCGGGTAACGACGCCGTTCTGCAGGATTTCAGCGGTATGGACCTGGGCGATCGAGGCGGCGGCGACGGCCTCGCCAAAACTGACATAGAGCTCGTCGACCTTGCGTCCGAGCGAGGCCTCTATCGCGGCGACAGCCTCGGCCTTCGGAAACGTCTGCATCTTGTCCTGCAGCATGGCAAGATCAAGCGCGATATCGTTTCCGACGACATCCGGCCGTGTCGCCAGGAACTGGCCGAGCTTGACGTAAGACGGGCCGAGCCGCACGACCGCCTTGGCCAGCCTGTCGCCACGCTCATAGGCAAGCGCGCGACGGCGGGTGAACAGCCGGGCCATGCGCCAGCCGAATTTCGGCAAGCCGAAGAGCTCGTCACCGGGCAAAGCCGCGATGACACCCTCGCGGACCAGCACCCAGCCGGCCCGTACGAGCCTGAAACCAGCGCCGATGCTGCTCATGGCTGGCTTTGCCTCGCCGATTTCCTAGACCGGCGAAGAGCACATTGAGTACGAAAGATACGGGCCAGCCTCAAAGCTTCCAGCCCGAATGGAGCGCGGCGATGCCGCCGGAGTAGTTGCGGAATGAGACGCGCTCGAAGCCGGCGCGCGAAATCATCGTCGCGAAATTCTGCTGATTGGGAAATTTGCGAATCGATTCGACCAGATAGGAATATGGCTCGCCATCGCCGGTCACCACCTTGCCGATCCGCGGGATGGCGTTGAACGACCATGCTTCGTAGACCTTGTCGAGCAGCGGCATCTCGACCTCGGAGAATTCAAGGCAGAGAAAGCGCCCGCCGGGCTTCAGCACGCGATAGGCTTCGGCGAGCGCCACATCGATGCGCGGCACGTTGCGGATGCCGAAAGCGATGGTGTAGGCATCAAAAGTAGCGTCGGCAAAAGGCAGTTCCTCCGCATTGGCTTTGACGAAATCGGTATTTGCCGACAGGCCCTTTTTCTCGGCCCGGTCGCGGCCGACGGCGAGCATCGAGCCGTTGATGTCGAGAACCGTTGCATGAGCGTGCCTGCCGCTCGCCTCGACGATGCGGAAGGCGACATCGCCGGTGCCGCCGGCAACGTCGAGAACGCTCCAGCCCGGCCGCTTCGGTGGATTGAGCCAGGCAACCAAGGCGTCCTTCCACAACCGATGCAACCCGGCCGACATCAGGTCGTTCATCAGGTCGTAGCGGTTCGCCACCTTGTGGAAAACATCATTGACCAGGGACTGCTTGTCGCCCGGTCCTACCCGCTTGAAACCATAGGAGGTTTCCATGCCGCCCGCAGCAGTGGTTCTTTCAACCGACATTGTTTTGATCCGCCATAAAATCGGCGGGACCATAGCCGATCGATGGTGCGGGCGCTATTGTTTAAGGCGCGGTGTTCGGCCGCGCTTCGAAGCAGGTTCCGGAAAAGTGTCACACGCTTCCGACAGGAACTTGCGTCATAAGTAAAAAGGCCTGACGGGATAATTGAATGCCTTTGAAAGCAGAACTGCACTGCCACATCGAAGGGGCAGCGGCGCCTGAACTCGTCCTCCGCCAGGCTGAGAAATACAGCAAGGATGCCTCGCCCTACATCCAGGACGGCTCCTTCGTCTGGCACGACTTCACCTCTTTCCTCGCCGCGTACGACTTCTCGTCGGACCTGTTCCGCACTGAAGAAGACTATGCGCGGCTGGCCGACCACTACCTGACCAGCCTCGCCCGCGACGGCGCCATCTATTCCGAGGTTTTCACCTCGCCCGACCATGCAAGCAAGGCCGGGCTGTCGCCGAAGGCCTATACCGACGCGCTTGGCGAAGGCATGGCCCGCGCCAAGGCGAAGACCGGCATCGAAGGCCGCATGATCGTCACCGGCGTGCGCAATTTCGGTGTCGAATCGATCGAGCGGGCGGCACGTTTCGCCGCGCGCTGCGGGCATCCGCTGGTCACCGGTTTCGGCGTCGCCGGCGACGAGCGGATAGGCGATCTGGAAGATTATGTCAGGGCCTTCGAGATCGCCCGCGAGGCCGGCCTCGGCATCACCGTGCATGCCGGCGAATTGATGGGCTGGGAGAGCGTCGAGGCGGCACTCGACCACATCCGCCCGTCTCGCATCGGCCATGGCGTGCGCGCCATCGAGAACCCCGATCTTGTGCGGCGCATCGCCGACGAAGGCGTCGTGCTCGAATGCTGCCCCGGCTCCAACATCGCCCTGAAAATCTTTGACAGTTTCGCCGACCATCCGTTCCCCGCCTTGAAGGCGGCGGGCTGCAAGGTGACGCTCAACTCCGATGACCCGCCCTATTTCTGGACCTCGCTGAAACGCGAATACAACATCGCCGCCGAGCATTTTTCTCTGGATGACAAGGCGCTAACCGCCGTCACCAGGACGGCCATCGAGGCAGCCTTCGTCGACAGGAAGACCAAGGCGGCGCTGCTGGGCAGGCTCGGCGCCAAGGGCAGGTGAATGGTGAATGGCTCACCCGGCGCTTCGGTCCGTCAACTGCGGGCTTTGCCGCGCACCAAGGACTCGCAAACCAGTTCACTATTCACTATTCACCATTGACCATTCACTTGCGCAGTTGGAGAACACCATGAAGGGCGTCACCGTCGTCGACCATCCGCTTGTCCAGCACAAGCTGACCATCATGCGCAAGAAAGAGACTTCGACGGCCGGCTTCCGGCGGCTGCTGCGCGAGATCTCGCTGCTGCTCGGCTACGAGGTCACCCGCAACCTGGAACTGACGACGACGACGATCGAGACGCCGATCGAGACGATGGAGGCGCCGACGCTGGAGGGCAAGAAACTGGTGTTCGCCTCGGTGTTGCGCGCCGGCAACGGCTTGCTCGAAGGCCTGCTCGATCTGGTGCCGGCGGCGCGTGTCGCCCATATCGGCCTCTACCGCGACCATGAGACGCTGGAGGCGGTCGAGTATTTCTTCAAGGCGCCGGGCGACCTCGCCGACCGGCTGGTGATCGTCGTCGACCCGATGCTGGCGACCGCCAATTCGGCGATCGCGGCCATCGACAAGCTGAAAGGCCGCGGTGCCACCAACATCCGCTTCCTCTGCCTGTTGGCGGCACCAGAGGGCCTTGAGCGGTTCACCCACGCGCATCCGGATGTTCCCGTCTTCACCGCCTCGATCGACCGCCAGCTCAACGAGAAGGGCTACATCATGCCCGGCCTTGGCGATGCCGGCGACCGCATGTACGGCACCAAATAGATCCGTTTACCGACTGTTTACGCAAACGGCTGGTTTCCGCATTCGTTAAAGCGGCAAACACCATGTCGGACTAAGGATCGGCAATCACAAAGGCCGGTCCATGCTGCGCAAGCTTCTCATCCTTGGCGTGTTTGCCGGAACGTCGGCATCGCTGCCGATCGTATATCAGTCCAATTCACAGGTGATCGAGCGGCTGTTGAAATCCGCCATCGGAGCTAGGCAGGCCGACACCCAAACCGACCTGAATCTCGCCGCCGTTCGGGACAGGTCGGCGACGCCGCAGCCGCTCCGCCGCAAGGTCGTCGTCACCGCGGACGCGCGCGGGCATTTCATGTCGGTCTTCAAGTTGAACGGCCGACAGATCGACGGCATGATCGATACCGGCGCGACGCTCGTCGCCATCAACAGTTCGACCGCGCGCAGGATCGGCATCTCGCTCAATCCGACGGACTTCAGCCATCAGGTCAACACCGCCAACGGTGCGATCAAGGCCGCCGTGGTGACGATTGATCGCCTGCAGATCGGCAGGATCACCGTCGAGGGCGTCGAGGCCGTCGTGCTCGACGACAGGGCGCTGCACACCAACCTGATCGGCATGAGCTTTCTGCAGCGGCTCGAAAAATACCAGGTCGAAGACGGCACGCTGCTGCTGGTCCAGTAGGCAATGATCCTGAACCGCAGGTCCACGCCAGCGAAAAGGGCACCGGTCGTCGGACAAGATCATGGTCCAAAGAAAGATAGAGCCGATCCGATACCATCGGAATGGGCTCTATCCGCGCGGCAGGATCCGCCGGATGACGGTTTTCTCCGTGGGCGGTTTGGAAGGGCCGATCATATAGGCCGAAAGCACGACGGCCGCGGCCGCTTCGGCATCCCCGGTATTGCGGGCATGGACCAGTGCGAGCGCTTCGCCGGCCCGCACTTCGGCGCCGACCGGCAACAGCCTGGTGATGCCGACGGCGTGATCGATCCTGTCGTCGGGCCGCGTCCGCCCGCCGCCAAGCCCGACCACGGCAAGCCCGATCTCGCGCGTCGCGATGCCGGAGACAAAGCCGTTCGCGCTCGCCTTGACCGCGAATTCAGTTGCCGCTTTCGGCAGATATTTTTCCGGATTTTCGACAAAGTCGGCGGGACCACCCAGTGCCGCCACCATGCGCGCGAAGATGGAAGCGGCGTGGCCGCCGGCCAGCGTCTCGGCGGCGCGGCGCAGGCCGTCCTGGTTGGACGACACCAGGCCTGCCGATTGCAACATCTCGGCGGCCAGCGCCAGCGTCAAGTCCTCCAGCCGCCGGTCGCGAAAGCGGCCGGTGAGAAAATCGACGGCGTTGCGGACCTCGACCGCATTGCCGGCGGCGGAGGCCAGCGGCTCGTTCATGCCGGTGACCAGCGCCGATGCCTTCAGGCCGGCGCCATTGGCGACCTCGACCAGGCTGTTGGCCAGCGCGGTTGCGTCGCGCGATTTCTCCATGAAGGCGCCGTTGCCGACCTTGACGTCGAGCACCAGCGAACCAAGGCCGGCCGCCAGCTTCTTCGACAGGATCGAGGCGGTGATCAGCGGCACCGATTCGACCGTTCCCGTCACATCGCGGATCGCGTAGAGCCTGGCGTCGGCGGGTGCGAGGTCTGCGGTCTGGCCGATGATGGCGCAGCCGGTTTCGAGCACGGTCCTGCGGAAGCGCGCAACATCCGGCTGGCTGATATAGCCGGGGATGGCATCCATCTTGTCCAGCGTGCCGCCGGTATGGCCCAGACCCCTGCCGGAAATCATCGGCACATAGGCGCCGCAGGCAGCGACGATCGGCGCCAGCATCAAGGAGACATTGTCGCCGACGCCGCCCGTCGAATGCTTGTCGGTGACCGGGCCGGGCAGATCCGACCAGTCGAGCACATCGCCGGAATCGCGCATCGCCGTAGTCAGCGCCACCGCCTCGTCGCGGCTCATGCCGTTTAAGAATACTGCCATGGCGAGGGCACCGACCTGTGCGTCGGTAACGGTGCCGGCGGCCAAGCCCTCGATGAAGAACGCGATCTCCTCAGCCGACAGCTTCTGCCCGTCGCGCTTGCGGCGGATGATTTCCTGGGGAAGCATCAGGCGTCGACCCTGTGCTCCGGAAGCCCGTCCTGAAAAACACGCTGCAGGATGGTCGCCAGCCGCGCACCGCCGACCGGCGCCATGTCCTTGGTCTCCTGGTGCGACAGCTCGGCTCCGGTCATGCCAGCGGCAAGGTTGGTCACGACCGAACACGCGGCGACGCGCAGCCCGAGGAAGCGCGCGAGAATGACCTCCGGCACCGTCGACATGCCGACCGCGTTGGCGCCCATGACGCGCGCCATGCGGATCTCGGCGGGCGTCTCGAAGCATGGGCCGGAGAACCACATATAGACGCCCTTGTGCAGCATGGTACCGGTCGCCTTCGCCGCCCGCTCGATGGCGGAGCGGAGACCGGCGTCATAGGCTTCGGTCAGGCCGACGAAACGGCGGTCGCTCGGTTCGCCGATCAGCGGGTTGGACCCCGAGAAATTGATATGGTCGGTGATCAGCATTACCGAGCCCGGACCCATCCCGGGATCGACCGAACCGGCGGCGTTGGTGAGGATCAGCCTGGAGATGCCGAGGCCGGCGAGCACTTCCAGCGCCGGCCGCATTGCCGCTGCGTTGCCGTGCTCGTAATAGTGTGCGCGGCCGGACAGCATCAGCACCGGCGTGCCGGCAAAGAGCCCCGCCACCACCTCGCCGGCATGGCCGCTGACGCCGCTTCGGGGAAACCCCGGCAAGTCGGCGTAGGAGATGCGCACCGCATCCTCGACCTGGTCGACGAGCCCGCCAAGCCCTGACCCCAGCACCAAGGCGGTGGTCGGCGCCAGCCCATCCAGCCTTTCGACGAGGTGATCGAGCGCTTCCTTCATTTCAGCACATCGCCTTCAAACCCGTATGGCAACAACTCGCCCATGGTCACGGTCTCGACCACGCCGCTGTCATCGCAGAGATAGAACTTCGTTTCCGGCCGGCAGAATTCGGCCAGCCGCTGCCGGCAGCCGCCGCAGGGCGAGCATTTTGCCACGCGTTCGGCGATCACGGCGATTTCCGTGATCTTGCCGCCGCCGCCCATGACGTAGTGGCCGAGCGCGGTGGTTTCGGCGCACCAGCCCTCTGGATAGGACGCGATCTCGACATTGGCGCCGGTGAAGACACGGCCGTCCTCGGTGCGCAACGCCGCCCCGACCGGAAATTTCGAATAGGGCGCATAGGCCTTGGCCATGGCGGCTTTCGCCGCTTCGAACAGATCATGAGCCATGATATATTAGCGTTCCTTGACATAAGGCACGCCGCCGGCGCGCGGCGGGATTGCCTTGCCGATGAAGCCGGCAAGCAGGATGACGGTCAGCACATAGGGCAGCGCCTGCATGAATTGCACCGGCACCTTGCCGATCAGCGGCAGCGGCGTGCCTTGCAGGCGGATCGACGCGGCATCGAGGAAGCCGAACAGCAGGCAGGCGAACATGGCGTTGACCGGTTTCCATTTGGCGAAGATCAGCGCGGCCAGCGCGATGTAGCCCTTGCCGGCGGTCATGTCCTTCACGAAGCCGCCATTCTGCACCATCGACAGATAGGCGCCGGCAATGCCGGTGAGCACGCCGGTGCAAATCAGCGCCCGATAGCGCAACCAGGCGACCGAGATGCCGGCGGTGTCGACGGCCGCCGGGTTCTCGCCGACAGCGCGCAGGCGGAGCCCGAAGCGGGTGCGAAACAGCACCCACCAGGTGAACGGCACGGCCAGGAAGGCGAGATAGACCAGCACGGAATGGCCGGAGATGAGTTCCGAATAGATCGGCCCGAGAATCGGAACGCCCCTGAGCGCATCCGCGCCTGGCCAGATGATTGCTTCGAAGCGCTCGCCGGCAGCCAGCGCCGGCGTGCGCCCGCCTTGCTGGAACCAGGCCTGGCCGAGCATGATCGTCGATCCGGCGGCAATGAAATTGATCGCGACGCCGGAAACGATCTGGTTGCCGCGATGGGTGATCGAGGCAAAGCCGTGGATCAGCGCGAAGGCAACCGAGATGAGGATGGCCATGCCGAGGCCGATATAGGCCGAGTGGAAGACCGAGGCGGCGGCCGCACCGGCGAAGGCGCCGACAAGCATCTTGCCCTCGAGCCCGATGTCGAAGACGCCGGCCCGCTCCGAATAGAGGCCGGCGAGGCAGGCGAGCAGCAAGGGGACCGAAAGGCGGATGGTCGAGTCCAGGACTTGTACGATGGCGTTGAAGAAATCCATCTCAGGCGCCCTTCCCTTTGACCGCTTCCATGCCGACCGATTTCGGGCTGAGCGAGGCGAACAACGCCTGGACATAGGGCCGGAACATATGCTCGAGCGCGCCGGCGAACAGGATGACGAGGCCCTGGATGATGACGATCATGTCGCGGCTGATCGCCGGCATTTCGAAGGCGAGTTCGGCGCCCCCCTGGTAGAGCATGCCGAACAGGATCGCCGCCAGCACGATGCCGACCGGGTGCAGGCGACCCATCAGCGCCACCGCGATGCCGACGAAACCGGCGCCCGAAACGAATTCGAGCGCGACATTGTGCTGGTCGCCCATCGTCGGGTTGAGCGCCATCATGCCGGCCAGCGCGCCCGAGATCATCATCGCAATGATGATGATGCGTATTTCCGAAATCCCGGCATAACGCGCCGCTTTCGGGCTGTGGCCATAGGTGCGCATCTCGTAGCCGAGCTTCGTGCGCCAGATCAGCACCCACACCAGAAAGGCCATGGCTAGCGCCAGCAGGGAACTGACGTTGAATGGCGCCGAACGGATTTTGGCGCCGAACAATTCGATGACCCAGTTGAGCTTCGGCAATTGCGCGCCTTCGAGGAAGGTGCGCGTCTGCGGCGCCATCGAGCCGGGCGGCTTCAGCATCCCCACCAGCGCATAGACCATGACGCTGGCGGCGATGAAGTTGAACATGATGGTGGTTATGACGATGTGCGAGCCGCGCTTGGCCTGCAGATAGGCCGGGATCAGCGCCCACAGCGCGCCCATCGCCGCGGCGGCGATAATGGCAATCGGGAAGGTCAGCCACCAGGGCAGCACGCTGTCGAAGGCCAGGCAAACGATGCCGATACCGAGACCGGCGATATAGCCCTGGCCCTCGCCACCGATGTTGAACAGGCCGCAATGCGCCGCAACCGCCACCGAAAGCCCGCTGAAGATGAAGGTGGTGGCATAGAAAAGCGTGAACGCGATGCCTTGGCCGCGACCGAAGGCGCCCTCGACCAGGATGACAGCCGCGCGCAACGGGTTCTCACCGACCAATATGACAACGAAGCCGGCAACGACGAAGGCGACGAACAGATTGATCAGCGGGATCAGCACGTAGTCGGCCCAGGCCGGGAGCTTGGCATAGGGAGTGCTCATTCCGCCGCCTCGCGCTGCTCGACGCCGGCCATCAGCAGGCCGAGCTCGCCCTCGGTCGCGTCGGGGCCGCGTTCGCCGACGATGCGGCCGGCAAACATCACCAGGATGCGGTCGGACAGCGAGCGGATCTCGTCGAGTTCGACCGAAACCACCAGCACCGCCTTGCCCTGGTCGCGCATGGCGATGAGGCGCTTGTGGATGAATTCGATGGCGCCGACATCGACGCCGCGCGTCGGCTGGCCGACGATCAACACGCCGGGATCTTGTTCCATTTCCCGCGCCAGCACGATCTTCTGCTGGTTGCCGCCGGAGAAATTGGCGGTCTTGAGGCGGCAGTCCGCCGGGCGGATGTCATATTTGACGATCTTGTCCCGGGCATCGTCACGGATGGCGTCGATGTCGAGAAACGGCCCCTTCAGATAGCGCTCGTCGTCCTGGTAGCCGAGGATCGAATTCTCGTTCTCCTCGAAGGCCAGCACCAGCCCGACGTGATGGCGATCCTCCGGCACATGAGCAAGGCCGCGCTCGCGCAGCTCGCCAGGGTCGGCGGCGCCGGTGAGGTCGATCGGCTTGCCGTCGAGCATGACCGAGCCCGAAACGGCATGCCTGATGCCGGAAATCGCCTCGAGCAATTCGGACTGCCCGTTGCCGGCGACGCCGGCAATGCCGACGATCTCGCCGGCATGGACGTCGAAGGAGACGTCGTCGACCATGGTGACGCCGCGGGAATCCTTGACCGTCAGGTTCTTGACCGCGAGCTTGACGCCGCCGGCCTTCGCCTCGCCCTTCTCGACGCGCAGCAGCACGCGCCGGCCGACCATCAGCTCCGCCAGTTCCTCGACCGTGGTCTTCCTGGTTTCGCGTGTCGCCACCATCGTGCCCTGGCGCATCACCGAGACGGTGTCGGTGATCGCCATGATCTCGCGCAGCTTGTGGGTGATCAGCACGATCGTCTTGCCCTGCTCCTTCAGCTGCCTGAGGATGCGGAACAGATGGTCGGCCTCGGCCGGCGTCAGCACGCCCGTCGGCTCGTCGAGGATCAGGATTTCGGCGCCGCGATAGAGCGCCTTGAGGATTTCGACGCGTTGCTGCAGGCCGACCGGCAACTCCTCGATGACGGCGTCGGGATCGACTTCGAGCCCGTATTCGCGCTCGAGCCGTTCCAGCTCGGAACGCGCCTTGGCGATGCTCTTCTTCAGCAGTGCATCGCTTTCGGCGCCGAGAATGACGTTTTCCAGGACCGAGAAATTGTCGACCAGCATGAAATGCTGATGCACCATGCCGATGCCGAGCGCGATCGCATCATTCGGTGTCTTGATCGATGCCGGCTGGCCGCCGACACGGATTTCGCCGGAATCGGCCTGGTAGAAACCATAGAGGATCGACATCAGCGTCGACTTGCCGGCGCCGTTCTCACCGACGATGCCATGGATGGTGCCGCGCATAATCTCCAGATTGATGTCGCGGTTGGCGCGCACGGCGCCAAACCTCTTGTCGATGCCGATCAGCTCGATTGCGGCTTGCGCCATGCAGCCTGTTCCCACTGTTTTTTTACCGCTTGGTCAAACGCCTAGCATGACGCCCAGTCTGTGCCAATTGGGTCTATGCCAATTGCCCGGAGCAGGGTTCACTCTCGACAAATCCCGCCATGCTTGTCAATTTCCAACGTGGCCGCAGCCTGCACAATCGCCTGATCGAGGATGTGAGATGACCATGCCCGACGACATGCCCGACCACCGGCTGACGACGCTGGAAATCCGCGCCGCCGAGCAGGAGAAGACCATCGAGGAATTGTCAGGCCAGATCGCCGAGCAGTGGAAGGTGATCGAGCGCATGCAGCGCAAGCTCGATGCGCTGGCCGAGCGCTTCCTGGCGCTGGAGGAACAGGCCGCACCCGACGTGCCGGTGACCGAGCCGCCGCACTGGTGAGCGGCTGACAGTGCAAAACCGCCGGGCTTTCACCCGGCGGCTCGTCAGTCTGCAATGTCGATCAATCAATACGGGCAGGCATTGTCCGACATGTAGTCGTGCACCTTGATGGTGCCGGCGATGATGTCGGCCTTGGCCTTTTCGACCGCTGCCTTCATCGCGTCGTCGACAAGCGCCTTGTTGTTGTCGTCCATGGCGTAGTCGACGCCGCCTTCCTTGAGGCCGAGATCGTTGACGCCGGCCGTGAACTTGCCGTTCTTGGCATCCATGAAGGTGTTGTAGACGGCAACGTCGACGCGCTTGACCATGGAGGTCAACACCTTGCCGGGCTGCAGGCCGTTCTGGTTGGAATCGACGCCGATGCCGAGCTTGCCGGCGTCGGCCGCTGCCTGCAGCACGCCGACACCGGTGCCGCCAGCCGCTGCGTAGATTACGTCGGCGCCCTGGTCGATCTGCGTCTTGGCGATCTCGCCGCCCTTGGCCGGATCGTTCCAGGCTGCCGGCGTATCGCCGGTCATGTTCTGGATGACGTCGGTGGCGCCGGCCGCCTTGGCGCCGCCGACATAGCCGCAGCCGAACCTGCGGATCAACGGAATATCCATGCCGCCCACGAAGCCGACCTTCTTGGTCTTGGAAGCCATCGCCGCCATCACGCCGACGAGGTACGAGCCTTCCTGCTCCTTATAGACCAGGGAGCGGACATTGGGCTTGTCGACGACCATGTCGATGATGGCGAATTTGGTGTCGGGGAACTCGGTGGCGATCTTGTCAAGCGCGTCGGCCCAGGAGAAGCCAGCCATGACGATCGGATTGCGGCCGTCCTCGGCGAAGCGGCGCAGCGCCTGCTCGCGCTGGGTGGCGTTGCTGACCTCGAATTCCACATAGGGGATGCCGGTCTCGGTCTTGAACTTTTCGGCGCCGTTGAAGGACGCTTCGTTGAACGACTTGTCGAACTTGCCGCCGAGATCATAGAGGATCGCGGGTTGAATGTCCGCGGCGAAGGCCGGAAGAACCATTGCAGCTGCGGCCATAAGGCCGAGAACGATACGTTTCATGTGATCCACACCCCTGTCGGTTATTTGTCCATTATGCACCGCATGCCGGCCCGGTTCTCCGGCAGGCATGCAGCGTCAGGCAGGAGTGTCTTCCTCCCGCTTCCGGTCAATCTGGCACGGCCCGAAACAAAATTCACGTGGAATTTTGACCCTTTGGAAAAGCACGGCGCCGCATCGCGGCGCCCCAGCATATTCCTTGCGTCAGGGGCATAAATCAGGCGGAGACGGCGGCCGGAATGGCGCAGGAGACGCCGGTTCCCCGCAGGCCGCAATAGCCGTAGGGGTTCTTCGCCAGATATTGCTGGTGGTCTTCCTCGGCGAAGTAGAATTCCGGCGCCGGTGCGATCTCGGTGGTGATCTTGCCGCGTCCGGCACCGCGCAGCGAAGCCTCGTAGGCATCGCGCGAGGCGAGTGCCGCCTGGTACTGCGCGTCATTGAACGTATAGATCGCCGAGCGGTAGGTGGTGCCGACATCATTGCCCTGGCGCATGCCTTGCGTCGGGTCGTGGCTTTCCCAGAACAGCTTCAAAAGCTCGGCATAGGACACGATCTTGGGATCGTAGACGACGAGCACGACTTCGGCATGGCCTGTGAGGCCGGTGCAGGTTTCCTGATAGGTCGGGTTGGGCGTGATGCCGCCGGCATAGCCGGCCGCCGTGACCCAAACGCCCTCGACCTGCCAGAACAGGCGCTCGGCGCCCCAGAAGCAACCCAGCCCGAACATCGCCGTTTCCATCCCTTCGGGATAAGGGCCCTTGAGCGGGCGGTTCGAGACAAAGTGCTTCGATGCGGTCGGGATCGGCCGGTCGCGGCCGGGCAGCGCCTCGGAGGGCTTCGGCAGGTTGAGCTTCTTGTTCAGCATGTCGCTGAGAAACATAGTGCGGTTTCCTTTTCTTCTTGGTTGAGCCTTCCCCGGCACGGGAACACCGGGTCAGGCTGGAAATGTCAGGTCGCGGCGAACCGCCCGCTGGGGCGCTGCCGCCTGTAGCCGATGGCGTAAAGAATGAACGCCAGCACCGCGAACACGGCGAAGCCGGGCTGGCTGAGCACCCAGGCGATGGCGCCGTCCCACAGCAGCGGATTGACCTTGTCGCGGACGAAGCTTTCGAAGGCGCTGCGCGTATCCGGCGAGACCGCGAGCCAGCTGGAATTAAGCGGTGTCATCACCAGCGCCGAAGCCGCCACCGACCGGGTCGCATCGAGCACGGCCATGATGACCGAAACCGACAGCGCGACCATTGCAGCGAGACGAAAGATGAAGCGGAACATCCAGACCCTTCCTCCCCAGGAGATTATCAGAATGTCGTATCGGACTGTTAGATAGGATCTACTTGCTTCGCCTGCAATCGCGACACGCGAAGTTGAACCCGCGACCGCCGGTTCGCCGGAACCGGCGGCGCGCCGGACGGCGAGCACACCTCGGCCGCCCCTTTCGATAGGCTCCCTACGGGTGCTCCGGTAACATGGGGTGAGCATCCGTATCCGGCAAAGCGAATAGACTATCGTTATGTCTTGGCATTCGGCACCGGATCGACTAGATGAGCCCCGCGCCTGTTGCTTTGACGGCTCAGGTGCGGGGAAAGGGTATCCGCTGGTCGACGGCGCCCACGGCCGGAATTCCGGTCCGGAATCCCAAAGGAGATGCATCTCCCCAACCCGCGCGGCGAAACCGGCCGCGTCGAAAATGCTAAAGACGGAGAGGTGGCCGAGTGGTTGAAGGCGCACGCCTGGAAAGTGTGTTTACGGGAAACCGTAACGCGGGTTCGAATCCCGCTCTCTCCGCCAGATACCCACTTAAGCGTCCGTTATTGTTTGGCTTTGTGAGTTGCGGCCATTCCGTTCCTAACGTCCGCAAACGATGAAGCTCGGCCACCATGCCGCCGCCCCTTTGTTGACTTTGCTTGGGAATCGGAGTGTCCGGAAAAACCGCAGGGCAGCCCCCAGGATTCGCGTCTGCGGACCCCAATCCGCCCCGCCGGCGCCTACAGGCAATCTACCCCAACGCCCCCCAAGCGGCGCCGGCCACTTTCAGCCCCTTCGTTCGAAAGTTGGCTTCCAGTCGCGATTGCGCGCCCGCTGATGGCCTTCGTAGTCAGGAATGCATGCGAAGAAGGTCGGTCACGGCCGGCAGCCTCGCAATTTGAGCAGACAAAGAGCCCGACCAAGTCGTCATGCATCGAGCCGTGGTCATTGCCGAGCCTGTCAATCAGCGCCTGGATGTCAAGTTTCGTCGATTTGCAGCACATCGGGTGCGCACAATTGACATAGATGGTTTCGCGGGCGGACAGAGTGTCGGCGAGGGTCTTTCGAGTCATGGCGATTCTCCGTTGAAGGGGCTCGCCGCGACGGGAGGATTATATTCCTTAATGCTGATCCCCTGCATTGTCTCGTGCGGAATGGGCTCTCCGGCATTAGACAGGGATATCCGGAGTTCGCCGTCTCGGGTGGTGGCTTCGACCTTAATGGGCATGCCCGCGGCACAAAGTTACAGGTTCGAATCCTCTCGGGTGCAGCATTGCCGCAGCTCGCTTGCCGACAACTATTCCTGCTGGAATTGACAGGGCCAATCTTCAGGCCTCGTCAGGCCAGAAGGCAACTCGGTCCGGGCGTCTCCGCAAGCCATGTTGATCTGCCACTGGGACAGACCCAGCGAATTGGAAAGGTCGAGGCCCTCGATACGGGTCAGAAAGAAAAAGGCGCGGTCAAAGTCTATCGGCGCGGTGAACGTCGCTCCTCGGAAGTCCGCCCGCGCGAGATTGGCAAACGAAAAGCGGCTGCCGCTGATATCGGCGTCATGGAAGTGCGCACGCCCCAATTCTGCCTTTGTGAAATCAACATTGGTCAGATTGGCGTCCTGGAAATTCGAGCGCTGCATTTCCGCGCTCGCAAACACAGCGCCCTGCGCGTCCATACGGCTGAAGTCGGTCCTGTAGGCCTCGATTCTGTCGAACCGGGCGCCTTTGGCGGTCGAGTCGGCCAGGGAAGCACGCACAAGCGTTGCCTTCTCAAGATTTGCGGCAACGAGATTGCTGTTCCTGAGGTCGGTCGAAGTGAAATCAACACCGAACAGGTTCGCCCCGCTCAGGTCCTGTCCTTCTAGGATGAGAAGCTTCTTGTCACACTCTTGCCAATTGACGCCAGGCGTCGCGGCTGCGTCGCAATTTTGAGCGGCAGCGGCGTTCTGCCAAGCAAACACAGTGCAAACCGCTAGAACCAGGCCGGATGCGCCGTAAGCTCTGGTTCGTCTCAAAGTCATTGTTGCTGGACCTCTGCCACTCGCCGACACTCAACCTTACCACATCTGCTGACACTCGAGCCACGGTGACCACATGGCTGTGCTCGCGGCGCAGTGGGTCAAGCCTAGTGTGAAGCTCCGCGTCAAACACCTTCGCGGCGAATTCTAGGCGGCCAGCTTACATTAGCCAGAGTGAACAGAACGTGATTACGGGCCAGGCCTTCACACCTTCGCCTTGCACCAGCCCGCCCACCTAACATGCCCCGCCATCGCGAACGGCCCAGCACGGGCGAAAGACAAGCTCCTTCCTGGCGCTGCGCCGCGTGCAGTCGGAACAAATGGGATCGACGCCGGTTAACAATCGAAGGGACCGCAAACGAAGCGGTATGATGATGATTGATATTTTTAGCTTCGAACTGGCCAATGCCAGGCTGCGCGTTAAACGGGCCGAGCGCTCGCTGAAGCGTGCGAATGAACTGTTGTTGAACGATGGCTGTGTCGCCGTCAATCTCGCGTTGTGCGACCGCATACGGTCTGAGCAAAAACGCGTGATTGAGGCCCGGGAACGCATGACGAAGATCGATCGGAAGAATTGACCCATGATGCTCGCGACCCTCCACCTTGAAACTGCGAGATACGGCGACGAATATCGCGTCGCAAGGCTCGCGCTGCTGAGGCAGCAAATGATACGGCACATCAAGCGCACAGACGCCTCGGCGCAGAAAGTCGAACAATCGCTGGCAAGATTTGCCGAAGCAAACACGCTCGGGGACCGGCTCGCGCAACAGTAGGTCCGCGCGCTCTACCGTCGTTTGACGATGACCTCGTCATGCTGCGTCGCCAACAACAAGGCTGCATCAACATCGCACCTGCGCTCGCTGGGCGTCGCGCCCCAAAAGCACAAGGCAGTCATTTCGGCGAAGATCCAAGAAGTGTCGATATTTTCACCTTCCTAGGGACGCAGGCACAACGCCAAAATGAAGGCCGCGATAAGCAGCATGGCAGGCAGAGGGGCGCGCGAAGGCTACTGAGCGGCTTTGATCTCGCCGCACTCTTGCCTCAGATCAGCCTACAACCAATCTGCCCGCGCTTCACCAGAAGCACGGGCATTGATAGGCTCGGCACTATCGCCGCCCCGTCTACCGCGGGACCGCTGGTATTCCCGAGACTGAGCGCTCTGTTTCGGCGGAGAAAACCACGAAGGCAAAGATCAGCACGGCGACAGCGACAATCATCGAGCCGGTGGCGACGATCGGCTCGAGCGCCGGATTTCCCTGCAGCATCAGGTAAAGCGCCGGCAGCATCACGACCAGGCCGAGATTGTAGACGCCGTAGTGGATCATCGCCGTCCTGCGGGCAGCCTTCGCCGGGTTCAGCGCATAATAGCCGCCGAATATTGCACTGGTGACCCACCCCAGCAGGTTGATGTGCGCGTGAGCCGGAAACGCGCCGTGATCGCCTGAAATTGCCATCTGCAGGCCAGCTGCAATTCCCAGAATAAGAAAGACGATGGCTGTCTTGAAAAAAAGCTCCGAAACCTTAGGCATGTCATTCCCCCAAACCCGTTTTGCCGCCGCATCATGCCCTGGTTCCGGCGATCTTGCCAAGGGGACCGTCGGGCCGGCGGCACCATTTGCCGCCGGCCTGACGGCCCGTCGGCAGCCGGCCGCCGGGCCTGGCCGGTTGCGAGTCCAGCCGGCAAAAAATATGCGCTCACCCTAATTTAATTGCAATATCACCCGCCAGGCTTCCATGTCGTTCTCACTAAGGAAGTCCTGCACAATCGTGGTGCCATACGCGCCAAAGGCCTGCCCGTCAGTGTTCCAGCAAGGCCTCGCCGAACTTCTCCCACAGCTGCGCGCAATCTGTAGCTCTGAGGCTGGGGGTTCCGAGTGGGCCATATCTGATGACGGCGGCGTGAACATCATAGCCAACGATAGGTGCATTGGCGACAAAGTGGATAGCCTCGCCCAATCGGCGAGAGCCAATTGGCGCATCGGTTTTGTTGGTGATGTCGAAGACACCACGAATATCCGCTTCCTGGTTCCTGGCTGCCAAAGCAGCCGCCATTTCCCTTTCGTGCATCATCGAAATCTCTCCGATCGGTCTAAGTCTAAGAACCGCGGCTTGTGCCGGTCCGGCAGCTGACAACCGGCAAATCGAAGTGCCTTTTGCAGCATCTCGATTGGCTCTTGCTGCGAGCCACTCCGCCCGCTGCCGCGGCAAGCCGATAAGGCAACTGCCAGCGAAATCCGCAGGCACGTCCACGGTCGCATCAAACACGGCCCACGTGCCAGTCGGTTCCTGAACGGGCAAAAACCTCATAACAGCGCCTGCTAATATACTATGCCGACTGTGAGGACGAGACTTTTTCCTGCATCCACTAAACGAATGAGAGATGGTGTCGAAGTGCCGGGCGACGCTCGTCGAAAACAATCGTCTGCGACATCGCCAGGATCGGAGATGGGCCTGAGCCGGCCGCATTTTGGGAGTCGCCGCAAGGGACAAGCACAAGACGCAGCACACAAACGCGGCCAAATGTTCATCCACAATCGCGATTTCGTTGCGGATAGATGGTCTCGCCGCGCTTCAGCATCGCCACGAACGCCGCGATCTTCTTCTTGCGCCCGGCTTCGGTCTTCATGTTGTGGATGCGGAAGGCGAGCGCGAAGCGGTTTTGCCCGCTGAGCTTTGCCAGCATCTCTTTTGCCCTGGGCTCGGCGTCTATTGCCGCTTGGAGGTCGTCGGGGATCTTCATCTCCTTGCCGCTCTTGTAGGCGCGCGCCCAGCGGCCGTCGGCCTTGGCCGCATCGACCTGCCTCAGCCCGTGCTCGGTCATCCGGCCCTCCTCGATCAGCCGGGCGACATTGTCGACATTGATCTGGCTCCAGGTGCTCTTCTTGCCGCGCGGGGTGTAGCGCTGCAGATAGCTTTTGCCGTCGAACGCCTTGCGCACCGCGTCGATCCAGCCCCAGCACAACGCCACGTCGATGGCTTGCTTCGGCGTGATCGACGGCAGCCCCGAATCGAGCTTATGGATCTTGATCCAGACTTCGTCCTCGCTGTCGTGATGCTCGCCAAGCCAGGCATGGAAGCTTTCGGCATCCCTGAACTCGCGCACCTTGGCGGGGTCAACCTTCACGGGCGCCATCAGCCGATCCGCCGGTGACCCAGGCGCGTAACGACGCCGAACCGCGCCCTCATATCAGCTCCAAGTCCGATATCCGCAGGCCTGTTGATTCCCGCCGGCACGCATTCAGCCCGCACGATTGGGCGTGCCGAGGACATGGGATTTCCGGCGGCAGCATGACGCCGTCGAATGTCTGCATGAACATCGCCGCCGCAAAGAACGCGTCTCTTCGGTGGCGTCGCTGTGCCAGCCGAGCCGCTTGCCGGACTCGATCTCGTAGACAATGACCGGGGACTGGGTGGTGCCGTGCCCGCCGTAAACCGCGAAAGCGCCGGCCCATTTGACCGACGGATCGTCCACTGCCCAAACCGGCGAACGTTCGAGCCTGTCAGATGCGACGACTGCTGTCATGGCTTCGTTCCTCTCAGCGAATTGCGAACACGAATCTAGATGATTTTTCTAGTCTGCGTCAGCAAAACTGGCTGGCACCATTCCCTCGCCTACTGCGCGTGACGATTTGTCGGACCGCGATCCGACCTATTCTACTCTCGGGCCGGATCACTGGGCCGATTCCCCAATGCAACCAAGCCTTTACCCTTTAGCCACTTTTGAGTTGCCCCTGCGTTGCGTTCGTGGTCCGGTACAACCAGGGCGCTCAATGCGGCATTCGGCAACGGTCGCCTCACCGACCGTCAAGGCAACACACCGTCGAGCCAACACAGGAGATAGCAATGGGCATTTTCGACAGTATCAAAGGTGCGATTTTCGGAAACGCGGTTGCGGCCGAAGCGCCGCCGGCGCAACCGTCTCCCGCGCCTGCTTCGAGCACGGCCACCCAGCCGACGGCGCCTACCCGATCCGCCCCGGCTGCAACCCCGGCTCCGGCCGCGCCGGCCGCGCTGTCCTCTGCCCCGGACATCGCTGCCATTCTCGACAAGGCCGTGGCCGCGAAGGGGCAGAAGCTCAACTGGAAGAATTCGATCGTCGACCTGATGAAGGCCCTGAATATCGACAGCAGCCTTGGCGCCCGCAAGGAGCTTGCCCACGAGCTGAACTACACCGGCGATATGAACGACACTGTAACGATGAATCTGTGGCTGCACGACGCACTGATGAAAAAGCTGGCCGAGAATGGCGGCAAGCTTCCGAGCGATCTGGCCGCCTAGAGTCACAAGACAAGCAATTCCAGGAAAACCTGTGAACGGTTCCGGCCGGAGTTGCGTCACAAAAAAGACAGACCGATTCGGCGTTTGCGGGAAACGACGAACCGTTCCAGTCCTGCCCGCACCGTGGTTCTTGCTGCGCTGGCTTTCGGCCGCAACCGAGCAGACCACACTGCCAAGCATCAGACTGCCGGTAAATAAAATTGAGACCGATCCCGGCCGCCGGGATTGGGCCTATGGCGAAGTCGCATGGCACAAAAGCGCTGCCACCTCCCGCCCGGACTGCCTCCCGCAAAACCGACGATTTCGGTCGCTGCCCACGCGCTGGTAGGACCACCATTTTGCTGGCGAAACGCGACGTTCGGCGTATCATTCTCCCCGGAGAGAGTTCATGGTGGGAGGAAGCCGATGAACGTGGTGCAGAGGGTGACTGTCGCCGACTTGACGGCCCAAGAGCTTGTTTCATCTGCGCTTTCACGGTTCGGTGCCGGCGACACCATATCGACGAGGGCGATGCTGGACATCGTTCGCAGGACGGCCCCGGCCTGCGGCAACAGTGACGACGATCTGGTCGAGCTTATCGTCATGACGGCCGTTGGTAGGACCATGGGCGTCGTGTTCGACCATCGGTCCCAATAAAACAATCTGGAACGAACATCAGGCTGCGCCCAGGAGCAGTGGCGGGCGGTTGGCAGCGCCAAAGAGGCCAGCCTGTTTGTGCATGAAGGCCGGCCTGGCACGAAGCCCCTGCTTTGAACAAAACCGCTGCTCATGCCGGGTCATGCCCGAAGGCGGTATTGGGCGGCACGCTCGAAGGAACTCGCTGAAATCTTGCCCGTTATGCTCTCGTCGAGATGAGGAGAGCTGCCATGGCCGACGACAAAACCAAGACCGACAGTCGCGACCGCTCACGAGTGGCGGGCGGCGAAGACTACGAGGTACGTCACTTCGCCGAGGAAGCGGGCATTACCCCGGATCAGGCACGCACGCTGATCAAGCGCCACGGCACCGACCGCAAGGTGCTGAACGAAATCGCCGAAAGCATAAGAGCGTCGTAATGGCTGACAAGAAAACCGCAATGGCCGACCGCAAGACGCGCGATCCGGACGAAAAGGAGGCTCTGCGCCTGGCCGAAACCACCGACGTTTCGCCGAAGCAGGCGAAGGATCTGATGCGCAAACACGGCAAGGACAGCCAGAAGGTCGAGAAGGAAGCCAAGAACTTCAAGGCCGAGGGCTGAGCCGCCGAGCCGGTTGGACGCGGCACAGGGTTGTGGCCGCAATCCTGCAGCTTATCGGTTTTCTAACAAATTCGGCCTATCCCTTCCGCTATCGCGGCTCAGGGATGCCATATGCGCGGGATATCTGGTGAGGCGAAGCCGTCGATAGGCGATATACGGCATGTGAGGTTGGTATTTTGCCTGCTGGCGGCGGTCGTGATGGCGGCGGCGCTCCTCGCCTTTGCCACCTCCCTCCTGCAGGATCCTGATAGCTGGTGGCACATCAAAGTCGGCATGGATATCCTGGCAAGCCGCACATTCCCCACCGTCGACGTCTATTCCTACACTTTTGCCGGCCAGCCATGGATCGCCAAGGAATGGCTTAGTCAGCTTCTCCTTGCAATTGCCTTTGAAGCCGGCGGCTGGAGCGGCGTGGTGCTGCTGGCGACTGCAGTAATAGCGCTCACGATCTTCTTGACGTCGTGGTATCTCAGCGCGTGGTTGAAGCCGACGCTGGCGATAGGACTGACGCTGGTTCTCGCGCTCTTGATCGGGCCAATCTATGTCGCCCGGCCGCACATCTTTACCTTGCCCATCATCGTCGTCTGGACCGCCGGTCTTTTCCAGGCCGCACGCAACGAGAAAGCGCCGCCTTTGTGGCTGCTGACGCTGCTTTGCCTGTGGGCCAATCTCCATGCCACCTTCACCTTCGGTTTCGTCATCGCCGCCTTCGCCGGCCTCGATCTCGTCATGCGCACGCGCTTGTCGAACCCCCGGCTGCTGGCCAAGTGGATCGCTTTCGGGCTGCTTTGCCCGCTGGTCAGCCTGTTCAATCCCTATGGCGTCAAGGCCATACTCGCCACGTTCACGGTGGCCTATGGCAATGAGGCGGTGCCTTACATTGCGGAGTGGCAACCCTTCGACGCCTCGCGGCACACCCTCCAGGAGGTGGCCCTGCTGGTGGCGTTTTTCGGGCTGCTCGTGTCGAGATTGCGCATTGGCTGGGCCAAGGCGCTGTTCCTTGTCTTCACGCTGCACGCCTATCTCACCCACATACGGTTCATGTACTTGTTCTTTCTTCTTGTCCCGGTGGTCCTTGCCGTTGAGGTCGCGCAACAATATCCAGCGCTTTCAGCCGAGAAATGGGCGGCGGAAAGGCGCGACGGACTTGAACAATTTTTCGCACGGCAATTTTCCAGGATTTGCGCTGGACTTGCCGTTTTGCTGGTTTTGGCGGCTGCCGCCTTCACGACCTATCCGGTCGCGCCGAACCAGAAGACCTCGGCCAGGGACGCACTGGCCTTCGCCCAATCCCATAATCTGTCGGGCAATCTGCTGAACTCCTACGATTTCGGCGGTACGCTGATCTTCCATGGCATCAGGACGTTTATCGACGGCCGCGCGGATCAGCTCTTCCTGAATGGCTTTACGGAAACGGATGAGCAGACTGGGCACAGCCGGGGCAAGCCGATCCTGAAAGCCCAACTGGAGAAATATACGATAGGCTGGGCATTGTTGACCGCCGACGACCGCCGCATTCCGTTCTTTGACGAACTGGGCTGGAAGCGGGCCTATGCGGACGACTACGCGGTGATCTACACCCGCGCGGACTGAGCCCCGGCAGCTTCGCGCGCCGGTGTGCACATCCCTCCTGAAGCTGTGGCCAGCGCCGAGGCGGCCCGCAGACGCTCGCTGCCTACGTCAACGCGACGACGCTCGAAGGCGCGCAACAGACTATTGCGGTCGGGCCGGTCGCTTCCCAGGTTGCCATCAAGATGCTCGGCACCAATGGCGGCGGTTTCTTCAACGCCAATGCAGCACATCCCTTCGAAAATCCCGATGCAATCTCCAACCTGATCCAGATGGTGACGATCTTCGCCCTCGCGTGGCGTTGACCGATGGCTGCTCGATCTCGGTCTGCCCGGCATGAGCGGGCATGAGCTGCTCCGCAAATGGCGGGATGATGGCCTGGACATTCCCGTGGTTATTCTTTCCAGCCGCACTGATGAGGCCGGCATCGTCTCGGCCCTCGAACTCGGCGCCGACGATTATGTCACCAAGCCATTCGGTATGAACGAGCTTGTCGCACGCATCCGCGTCGCGCTTCGCCACAAGTTCCAACAGCAGGGTGAGAGACCGGTGTTCCAGACCGGCGACCTCTCCGTCGATCTGGTGAAGCGCATCGTCAAGGTCGAGGACAAGGAGATAAAGCTCTCGCCGAAGGAATATGACATCCTCCGCATCCTCGTACAGCATGCCGGCAAGGTTCTCACCCACCAATTCCTGCTGAAGCAGGTCTGGGGCGATTCCACCGACGTTCAATATCTCAGAGTCTACGTCCGGCAGATCAGGCAAAAGATCGAAAAAACGCCCGACCAGCCCCGCTATATCACCACCGAGACCGGCGCTGGATACCGGCTGCGCGAAGTCGATTGACGCGACGAGCATCCGAAGCCGAAATGCCTCTTCCAATCTGCTTCAAGTCAGCGGCGGCCATGGTGTCGCCGGACAAAAGCCCTATATTAAGGAAAGATCGGTTTTGTGCGGAATGAATGGATGTCACGGCTTCGTCTATTGACGTTTTTAGGGTCGGCAATGCTGACTTCGGCGATGCTGTCGGGCGTAAATCCTGCTGCATCGGCACAGGTCGTCAGTCCCGCCGACCGCAACGTGTTGATCCAGCAGGACCAGTTGCAGATGTTGGAGAACAGGCTGCGGCGGCAGCAATATCAGCAGCAGCAACAGCAGTACCGTGCCCAGGATCGCCAAATCCCAACACCGGAACGGCAGGAGGTGCCGCAGATGAGGCCAACTTGCCAGTTGCTGCCGTCGGGGAGCGGCTTTGTCAGCACCTGCCGCTGACGACAGCCCTTTCATTTATTTAGCCGACTTATATATTGTGGAAACCGCTCCGCTTGTGCCCCATTGAAAGCGGCCGACTTTGCAACGCTGCCCTTGCCGTTTGGGCACCGCCTCGACTGGATTATCGAATGGCAGCCAGCAAGAAGAAGGTCGTACGCAAGGCAAGGAAGGGCGCCCGGATTCGCCAGGTCGCGGCGATTCCGTTTCGGCTGAACGAGCATGGCGACGTCGAGGTGATGCTGGTTACATCGCGAACGACAAGGCGCTTTATTGTGCCGAAGGGCTGGCCGATGAAGGGCAAGAGCGGCCGCAAGGCGGCCACCATCGAAGCACAGGAAGAAGCCGGCGTTCTCGGCAAGACACTGAAACAGCCGGCCGGCACCTATTGCTACTGGAAGCGGCTGGCGAACCGCTTCGTCCGTGTCGACGTCGTCGTCTATTTGCTGGAGGTATCCGAGGAACTTGCCGACTGGGAAGAATCCAAGAGGCGTCAGCGTGCGTGGCTGGCGCCGGCCGACGCGGCGGTGCTCATCGACGAGCCGGATCTCTCGACGCTGGTGAGGAACGTCAGGATTCCCAAGCTGGAGTATAGTTCCAAAAAAAAGAATCCGGCTTTCGGAAAAGATCACGCTCAATAAAGGATCGAGGCTATCACGACTGGATCGGGATGGAATTGGCCACAGCGCCTGCCGCCGTCACTTGAATCGAAATCTCACTTGCCGCCGTCGCCCTCGGGCAAAGACCGCACCGGCGTGCCGGTATAGGCCCACAGCCATTCGCGCGGCAGCGGCCCCTTGTTGCGGTCGCTTTCCTGCGACTGTTCCCATGCATGTGCGAGGATGCCGACCGAGCGCGACAGCACGAAAAGGCCGCGCGTCAGCGGCGGCGGGAAGCCGAGCTCGCCGTAGATGACGGCCGTGGCGCCGTCGATGTTGAGCGGGATTTTTTTGCCCTTGCGCCGCGCCACCTCGGCCTCGATCGCCTCGGCGATGTCGGCGAAGCGCCCGCTGACGATGCCGCGCGCGGCAAAGTCGCGGGTTAGCTCGATGAGGCGGGGCGCCCGCGGGTCGACCGGATGGAAACGATGGCCGAGCCCGGGCACATAGCCGTTTTCCCCGGCAAGGAAACGATCGAGCCGCGCCGACACGGCGTCCGCAAGCGGCATGCCGGCGTCCAGTTCGGCAGCGATGTCTCCGTAGAAGGAGAGCGCCTGTTCGCCGGCGCCGCCATGCACATCGCCAAGCACGTTGACGGCTGATGCCATAGCACTGTTGATGGCGACGCCGCAGGTGATCGCCATACGGGCGATGGCGATCGACGGCGCCTGCGGCCCATGGTCGACGGCAGCACCCAGCGCGATGCCAAGCAGTGCCGCCTGCTCCTCGCTTGGCAGCTCGCCGCGCAGCATCAGCCAGATCATTGCCGGAAAACTGACGCGGCCGATCAGATCCTGGATCTCATAGCCGCGCAGCCGGATGACGCCGGGGCGCATCTCGATGATGCCGGTCTGCCACCATTCCTCGCCGCGTGCGCGACCAGTCTTGTTTTGCGTTCCGCTCATGCCTTCGCTCTTTTCCTGGCACGCGGCGGCAGGCCGGCAAAAACCTCGCCCATATGCTCGCCGAGTCCCGGCGGTGGCCTGCTCGGCAAAGGTGCCTCGCCATCGACCATGAAGCCGCCGCGCACCACGGTCAGCGGCTGGTCCATCCCGGACACAGCCGGGAAGCGCGCCGTCATGCGGCGCTCGATCACCTGTCGCTCCTGCAGTATCTGCTGGATTGTCAGCACCCGGCCTGCCGGCACGCCGGCGCGATTGAACGTCTCCTCCCAGGCGGCGGCCGAGCCGCTCGCCAAGGCATCCTCGATCAGCGCTTTCAATGCAATGCGGTTCTGCTTGCGGGTTTCTCGCTCGGCAAAGCGAACATCCGACGCCAGCTCCGGCCGACCGATCAACCGGCACAGTGTGACGAACTGCTCCTGCTTATTGGCTGCGATGTTGAGCAAGCCGTCGCCGGTGCGAAACGCGCCAGAGGGTGCGGCCGTCATATTTTCATTGCCCATCGGCTGCGGCTCGACATCCGCCGTCAGATAGTTCGACACCGGCCAGCCGAGCGCAGAAAGCGTGCATTCGAGCATCGAGACGTCGAGGAACGCACCCTCGCCTGTCGTCTTCTGCTTGACCAGCGCGGCGGTAATGGCGAACGCCCCGACCAGCCCGCCAAGCGTATCGGCGACGGGATAACCGACACGCAGCGGCGCCGTTTCCGGTGTACCGGTGATGCTCATAATGCCGGAAAGACCCTGGATGATCTGGTCATAGGCTGGATTGTCGCGCATCGGCCCGGTCTGGCCGAAGCCCGATATCGCACAATAGACAAGGCTTGGCCGGACCTCCTTCAGCCTGGTGTGGCCAAGCCCCAGCCGGTCCATGACGCCGGGGCGGAAATTCTCGACCAGCGCGTCGGCCGAAGCGACCAGATCGAGGAAGCGTTCGCGGTCGGCCTGCTGCTTGAGATCGAGCGCCACCGAGCGTTTGCCGGCATTCTGCGCCAGGAACGAAGCACCCATGCCCGCCCGGTTGAGCTCCGGAGAGGCGCCGAGCTGGCGCGCCAGATCGCCGCCTTGCGGCGTCTCGACCTTGATGACGTCGGCCCCGAGCAATGCCAGCTGGTAGGCGCAATAGGGGCCGGCCAACACATTGGTCAGGTCAAGGATGCGGATGCCGGAAAGCAGGTCTGTCATGACGTCGCGAACAGCTCAGGCATCGCCCGGCACGTGCTCCGGTCCACGCATGCGTCTGTGCTCGATGTAGGCCCAGATATGCGGGCCAACCAGCCCGATGAAGGCCAGCGTCAGCAGCGTCAGCGACAGCGGATGCTTGTAGAACACCGTCCAATCGCCGTTGGAGATGGTCATCGCGCGGCGGAACTGCGTTTCGGCAAGCGGCCCGAGAATCATGCCGATGATAACCGGCGCGGTCGGAAAATCGAAACGCCGCATCAGGAAACCGGCGGCACCGAGCAGATAGAGGATGACGAGGTCGGTCGGCGATTGCGAGATGCCGTAGGTGCCGACCGTGGCGAACACCAGGATGCCGGCATAGAGCTGCGGCGCCGGGATCTTCAGCAATCGGACCCAAAGCCCGATCAGCGGCAGGTTAAGGACGACGAGGATGACGTTGGCGATGAACAGGCTGGCGATCAGCCCCCACACAAGGTCGGCCTGCGTCGTCAGCAGCAGCGGCCCCGGATTGATACCGTAGCTCTGGAATGCCGACAGCATGATTGCGGCCGTCGCCGAGGTCGGCAGGCCGAGCGTCAGCATCGGCACCAGCACGCCGGCCGCGGATGCATTGTTGGCCGCTTCCGGTCCGGCAACGCCCTCGATCGCACCGACCGTGCCGAACTCCTCCTTGTGTCTGGAGAGTTTCTTCTCGATGGCATAGGAGAGAAAGGTCGGGATTTCGGCGCCGCCGGCCGGCATGGCGCCGATCGGGAAGCCGATCAGGGAGCCGCGCAGCCATGGCCTCCACGAGCGCGACCATTCGGCCGCGGTCATGTAGAGCGACCCTTTCAACGGCACGATCTCGTCCTTGCCGGCATAGCGGCGCGAGGCCATGTAAAGCGTCTCGCCAACGGCGAACAGGCCAACGGCGACGACGATGACGTCGACGCCGTCGAGCAATTCGCTCATGCCGAAGGTGAAGCGCGGCTGCCCCGTCTGCAGGTCGACGCCTATCATGCCGACGACGAAGCCGACGAACAGGCTGGTCAGGCCGCGCACCGACGACGAGCCGAGCACCGCCGAAACCGTGATGAAGGCCAGCACCATCAGCGAGAAATATTCGGCCGGGCCGAAGGCCAGCGCGAATTTCACGACGATCGGCGCCAGGAAGGCAACGCCGATCGTGCCCAGCGTGCCGGCGACGAAGGAGCCGATCGCCGAGGTTGCCAAGGCCGCACCGCCGCGGCCGGAGCGGGCCATCCGGTTGCCTTCCAGCGCGGTGACGATGGTGGCGCTTTCGCCAGGCGTGTTGAGCAGGATCGATGTCGTCGAGCCGCCATACATCGCGCCGTAGTAGATGCCGGCAAACAGGATGAAGGACGCCTCCGGCGCCACTTGATAGGTGATCGGCAACAGCAGCGCGATGGTCAGTGCCGGCCCGAGGCCGGGTAGCACGCCGATCGCAGTCCCCAGCGTGGTGCCGACCAGACACCATATGAGATTGATCGGCGAGAAGGCGACCGAAAATCCGTGCGCGAGATGGCCGAGCGTTTCCATGGCGTCAGCCCCTCAGCATGGCGACGACCGAATCGACGATCGCGTTCAGCTGGTTTTCGATGAAGCCGGCGCCGATATTGACGCCGAGCGCCCTGGCAAAGCCGAAATAGGCGGCCAGCGCCAGGATCAGCCCGAGCAGCACGTCACGCAGCGGACGCCGGCTGCCGAAACCGTGGCAGATGAGAACGAACATGATGACAGATGCCGCGGTAAAGCCGAGCGGCTGGATCAGCACGAGGTTGGCGATCAGTCCGAGGGCGACGATGCCCATCGCCTTCCAGTCGGTCGGCGTCGCCTTTTCGTCCTCCGGCTGCCAGCCGCCCCGCAAGGCGGCAATGATGAGCAGCAGCGACAGGATCACCATGCCGGTCATGGTGATGTAGGGAAAGACGGTCGGACCGACCTTGGAATAGAGCGGCGACACCGGGATTGCCAGCGTCTGCCAGGCAACCGCACCCGCACAGGCGAGGAGCCCGACGCCGATCAGCAGTTCGGGCACTGCAAGGCGCGGCGGCGCCGGCTGGTCGCTGGTGCTCATCATCGTCCTCCCAATGTCGGTCCCTTGGGGCCGGTTCTCCTTGGACCGGTCTCACCCGGCCGATCTCGGCGTAGTTTCACCTCCGGCGCCGCGTATGTCCATGCGGCTGGCGAAAGTCGGCGAGGGTTGGCGCAGGCTGCCACCCCTTGCCGAGAGCATCACGCTAGACCGAGGTCCTTGAGGATCGTCCCGATACGGGCCGTGTCTTCTGCGACGAATTTCGCGTAGTCGTCACCGGTGAGCAGGATCTGCGTCCAGTTGCGGTTCTTGCATTCGGTGGCCCAGGCGTCGCTCTTGGCCATGGTCTCGATCAGCTTGATCATTGCTGCCTTGTCGGCGTCCGAGACGCCGGGCGGTGCGAAGACGCCACGCCAGTTGAACAGCTCGACATCGATGCCTGCTTCCTTCATCGTCGGCGCATCGATCCCCTCCTGGCGTTTGTCCGCGGAGATGGCCAGCAGCCGCAGCGCACCCGCCTTGACCTGTTCGGCGAACTCGCCATAGCCGGAGATGCCGGCCGCGACCTGGTTGCCGAGCAGCGCCGAAAGCGCCTCGCCGCCGCCGGCGAACGGCACATAGGAAAGATTGGTGGCCGGAACACCAACGGTCTTGGCGATGAGGCCGAACAATATATGGTCCGAGCCGCCGGCCGAACCGCCAGCAACCGGAACCTGCGTCGGGTCAGCCTTGAGAGCAGCGACAAAGTCCGCGGCCGTCTTGAACGGGGAGGCGGCCGGCACCACAAGCGCCTCGAACTCGCCGGTGAGGCGGGCGATCGGCGTGACCTCGGTAAGGTTGTTGGCCGCCTTGTTGGCGATGATGGCGCCTACCATGACCATGCCGGCCACCATCAGCGCATTGCCCTTGCCCTTCCATTGGTTGACGAATTGCGGCAGGCCGACAGTACCGCCGGCGCCGCCGACATTGGTGATCTGCGAGCCGGAAATCAGTTTTTCGCTGCGCAGCACCTGGTCCATGGCGCGCGCCGTCTGGTCCCAGCCGCCGCCCGGCGCCGCCGGCACGAAAATCTGCAGCTGCGGCGCGTCCTGCGCGAAGGCGGGGACAAAATGCGATGCCGCGAGTCCGGCAGCACCTGCTGCCGCGGTGCTCATCAAGAATCGGCGTCTGTTCAGCATGGGATTCCTCCAAATCGCGACACCTCCTCCGGTGCCTGCCAGAAACGTGGCCTGACTTCAGACCCGCTCGATAAAATTCATGCAGAGTTTGCGTCCTCCTGTCAAAGACAGAACACGCCGCATGCGGCACAATCGGACTGTGCGATCTTCAGGCAGGCGAACTCGACGCCGGACGACGTGGCAGGCAGAGGCCAGACGGCGCCCGTCAGGGCTGCCGCTCCAGCAGGATGGTCGCCTTGCCTTGGTAGACGGTTCGCAGCACTTCGCCATAACCACATTTTGCCGCGACGTTCAGCGATCCGGTGTTTTCCGGATCGATGATGCAGACGGTCTTCGCGGCGCCGAACGTCTCGTCGCCCCAGGCAAGCACCCGTGCGACGACTTCGCTGGCCAGCCCGTGGCCATGCGCGCCCGAAACCAGAGCCCAGCCGGTCTCCGGAATGCCCTCGATCGACGGCGTCATGTCGCGTTTCAGATCGTGAAAGCCGGCCTCGCCGATGAAGCGGCCGGTCTCCTTTTCCTCGATCGCCCAAAAACCGTAGCCCAGAAGCGACCACAGGCCGGCGTGTCGTAGGAAGCGCATCCAGCTTTCCTCCCGCGTGCGCGGCTTCCCGCCGATAAAGCGGGTGACGACGGGATCGGCCCACATAGCGACATAGGCGTCGAAATCGTCAAGCCGGTGCGGCCGCAGGACCGTGCGCGAGGTCTCAAGCACTGGGGCGACAATTGTATGCGGACTGGCCATGGTCATGTCTCGTTTGTGTTGCCGGTGCCTAATGCAGGTCTTCCAAAAGGGGGACAGCGACACGCACGAGACGGGAAATCCAAATCCGTTGTGAAAAACAAGAGCCAAGGCTGTGTAGATCATCTTCCAGGCTGATGTGAATCCTGCCAGGCGGTGTTAGTTTTTCTCCGGTATTGGTTCAGGCGCGTTGGGTTTCGGCGCTGCCGTCCGACAGAGGGAATCCAGCATGGACACCACCGACCTTGTGCTTGCCATCTTCCATCATCTGCTGGTGTTTTCGTTGGCAGGCATCATCGGCGCCGAATTCGTCCTGATCCGCAGCGACTTGTCCGCCGCGACGCTGAAGCGGCTCGTCGGGATCGACCGCCACTACGGCATTATTGCCATGCTGATCATCGTCGTTGGCATCGGCCGCGTCGTCTATGGTCTGAAAGGCTGGGAATTCTACGTCTACAATTGGGGTTCTGGGCAAAGATGGCCGCCTTCGCCATTGTCGGCCTGTTGTCGATTATCCCGACCATCCGTTTCCTGTCCTGGAACAGGCAGGCGAGCGTCAGTCCCGGCTTCCAGGTTCCTGCGGTGGAGCTAGCGTCCGTTCGCACCTATGTCCGCACCGAAGCATCGATCTTCCTATTGATCCCGGTCTTCGCGGCGGCGATGGCGCGCGGCTACGGCTACTAGAATAGGTTGGAGGAAGGGCATTGCACGGCCCAACCTTCCCACTCATTTGCGCAGAGAAACGTGCAGTTTGCCGTTTGAGCGCGATTGTCATTTGTCGGGTTGCGCTAGTTATTGCTCCATCTACAGTCGTTTTTAGAGGAACCCGCGCAGCGGTTGGCAATCATATCCTGGGAGGAAACACGATGCGAAAACTCATCGCCGCGCTGGCTGTCGCTGCGGCCGCCATGCTTTATCCGTCGGCGGCTGGCGCGCAGACCTACCCCGAACGCACCATCACCATTGTCGTGCCGTTTTCGGCCGGTGGCCCGACCGACACCGTCGCGCGTCTTGTCGCGGAAGCTATGTCGAAAGACCTCGGCCAGCAGGTCATCGTCGAGAATGTCGGCGGCGCCGGCGGCACGCTCGGCGCCGGCCGCGTCGCAAATGCCGAGCCTGACGGCTACACGCTGCTCCTCCATCACATCGGCATGGCTACAAGTGCTACGCTCTATAGAAAGCTCGCCTACGACACGCTGAACGGCTTCGAATATGTCGGCCTCGTCACCGAGGTGCCGATGACCATCGTCGGCCGCAAGGATCTCGAGCCGACCGATCTGAAGGGGCTGGTCGACTATGCCAAGGCCAACAAGGACAGCATCACCGTTGCCAATGCCGGGATCGGTGCCGCCTCGCATCTGTGCGGCATGCTGTTCATGAGCGCCATCGGCACGCCGCTGGTCACCGTACCCTACAAGGGCACCGGCCCGGCCATGACCGATCTTCTCGGCGGCCAGGTCGATATCATGTGCGACCAGACGACCAATACCACCAAGCAGATTCAGGGCGGCACTATCAAGGCCTATGCCGTAACCTCGCCACAACGCCTCGATGTGCTGCCGGACGTGCCGACGACGATAGAAGCCGGCCTTCCCCAGGTGCAGGTCGGCATCTGGCACGGAATCTATGCCCCCAAGGGCACACCGGCCGAGATCACCGAACGCCTTTCGAAATCGCTGCAGGTGGCGCTGAAGGACCAGAATGTCGTCGCCCGATTTGCCGAACTCGGCACCAAGCCGTCGCCGGAGGCCGATGCCACGCCGGCCGCGCTCAAAGCTAAGCTGGAAAGTGAGATCGCGCGCTGGAAGCCGATCATCGAAGCGGCCGGCCAGTACGCCGACTAAAGGTTCTAACGGGGCGCCATCAGCGCCCCGTTTTTTTACACCGGCATCGGCACGCCCATGAGGCGAGCCGGGAGGACGCAATGAAACCTTTCGCAATCGACAGGACCAACGGCATATGCGCCGCGCTGTTGGTCTTTATTGGCGCCTTTTTCGCGCTGCAGTCGCTGGGCCTCGAAATCGGCACCGCCTTTCGCATGGGGCCCGGCTATTTCCCGCTCGTGCTGGCGATCGTGCTGATCCTGCTTGGCGCCGCCATCCTTGTCCAAGCGGTGCGTTTCGAGAGCGAGCCGATCGGTTACATTGCGTGGCGCGGCATGCTGTTTATCCTGCCTGCTCCGATCTTCTTCGGCCTGACGGTGCGCGGCCTCGGCTTCATCCCGTCGATCTTCCTGACGGCGCTGATCGCATCGTTCGGTAGCGGCCGCATGAGGCCGCTGACCGCACTCGTGCTGTCAGCTGGCCTGACGCTGTTCGCATTCGTCGTCTTCAGCTACGCACTCGGCCTGCCGTTCCGGCGTTTCGGCCCGTGGTTGCCACTGTCGTTGTGAGGAGATGAAATGGAACTCCTCAGCAACCTCGCACTCGGCTTTTCGACAGCCACATCTTTGGCAAACCTCGGCTTCTGCCTGATCGGCGTCCTTCTCGGCACGCTGATTGGCGTCCTGCCCGGCATCGGTGCCACCGCAACCATCGCCATGCTGTTGCCAATCACCTTCCAGATCGGCGACCCGGTTTCCTCTCTCATCATGCTCGCCGGTATCTATTACGGCGCGCAGTATGGCGGCTCGACCACCGCCATTCTCATCAACATGCCCGGCGAATCCTCGTCGGCCGTCACCGCAATCGACGGCTATCAGATGGCCAGGAACGGCCGCGCCGGAGCAGCCCTGGCGACCGCGGCGATAGGCTCGTTCTTTGCCGGCACGGTGTCGACCTTCCTCGTCGCCATCTTTGCCCCACCGCTGACGGCGATAGCGCTGAGATTCGGCGCGGCCGAGTATTTTTCGCTGATGATCGTCGGCCTGGTCTCGTCCGTCGCGCTCGCCCACGGCTCGGTCGTCAAGGCGCTGGCTATGGTCGTGCTCGGCCTGCTGCTGGGACTTGTCGGCACCGATATCTACACGGGTACGCCCCGCTTCACACTCGGTATCCGCGAATATGCCGACGGGCTGAATTTCGTCGCGGTGGCGGTCGGCGTCTTCGGCGTCGCCGAGATATTGCGCAATCTCGAAAACGAGCATGAGCGTTCCGTGCTGATCCGAAGGATCTCCGGCCTTATGCCGAGTAAAGAAGATTTTCGGCGCATGGCGGCTCCCATCGTGCGCGGAACGATCATCGGTTCGGCGCTCGGCATCCTGCCCGGAGGCGGCGCGATCCTTGCCGCCTTTGCGTCCTACACCGTCGAAAAGCGCGTCTCGAAAAACCCGGGGGAATTCGGCAAGGGCGCCATCGAAGGCGTCGCCGGACCGGAATCGGCCAACAATGCCGGCGCCCAAACCTCCTTCATCCCAATGCTGACGCTCGGTATTCCGGCCAACCCGGTAATGGCGCTGATGATCGGCGCGATGATCATCCAGGGCATCGTGCCCGGCCCCAATGTCGCCATCGAACAGCCCGCGCTGTTTTGGGGGATCATCACCTCGATGTGGATCGGCAATCTGATGTTGATTGTCTTGAACCTGCCGCTGATCGGGCTCTGGGTGAAACTCCTTACCATCCCCTACTACGTGCTCTTCCCGATCATCATGGCGTTCTGCTCGATCGGCGTTTACAGCGTCAACACCAATGTCTACGACCTCTATGCCGTCGCCTTCTTCGGCTTGCTTGGCTACCTCCTGACCAAGCTGCGCTGCGAACCTGCGCCGCTGCTGCTCGGCTTCGTGCTCGGCCCGCTGCTTGAGGAAAACCTGCGCCGCGCCATGATCCTCTCGCGCGGCGACCCAAGCACCTTCGTGACGCGGCCGATCAGCGCCAGCCTGCTCCTCATCGCGCTCGCCGTGCTCGTCATCGTCTTTCTCCCCGCGGTCAAGAAGAAGCGCGAAGAGGTGTTCGTCGAGGAGAGTTCCTGAACATGGATGTCGCCGCATAACAGGAACTTTAGATTCAGCTAGCGGGCAGTGGTTGCCGCTGCTCGGTCCTGAGTTGCTTCCACTGGCCCGAGCGGCCCGATCTCGACCAGTGGTGCAGGCACGCTGGTCGTCTTTTCCTTGGCCTTGCAGATATCGGCGATGACGCAGGCCGGGCAATCCGGCTTGCGTGCCTTGCAGACATAGCGGCCGTGCAGGATCAGCCAATGATGCGCATGCCGGATATATTCATCCGGAATGATCTTCAGGAAACCTTGCTCTACCTGTTCCGGCGTCTTGCCCGGCGCCAGGCCGAGCCTGTTACCGATGCGGAAGATGTGCGTGTCGACTGCCATCGTGTGCTGGCCGAAGGCGACGTTGAGCACGACATTGGCGGTCTTGCGGCCGACACCCGGCAGCTCGACCAGTTGATCGCGATCCTCAGGCACTTCGCCGCCATGGTCACGGATCAGCGCCTCGGACAGCGCGATGACGTTCTTGGCCTTGTTGCGCCATAGCCCGATGGTGCGGATATGGTCGCCGAGCTTGGCCTCGCCCAGCGCCAGCATCTTTTGCGGCGTGTCGGCAATTTTGAACAGCGCCCGCGTCGCCTTGTTGACGCCGGCGTCCGTCGCCTGAGCCGAAAGCACCACCGCCACCAGCAGCGTGAAGGGGTTGATATGTTCGAGTTCGCCTCTCGGCTCCGGCCGCTGAACGGAAAAACGGCGAAAAATCTCATGCACCTCGGCCGGGCTGTAAAGCACCCGCGATCTCGCCGGCCGCGGACGCGGCTTGGCGTTCGAGCCATCGCGGCGGCCGGGCAGCAGGTCTTTTTTGAGCGCGGAAGAGTTTTTGTGCTTGGGGCTTGTCATTGCCTTCCTATAATATTCCCCAATGAGCGACACAAACGCCTCATTTCAGGCCGACGAGCCATTCTTCCAGGCGCTGCTGACACCGCACCGGTCGCTGGGCAAGACCGGCTTTGCCATCCTGATGGGCGCACTGCTGTTCGGGTGGCTGGTGACCGGAGCGTTCTTTCTGTCGCGCGGCGCCTGGCCGGTGTTCGGCTTCTTCGGCCTCGACGTGATCGCCGTCTATATCGCCTTCCGTGCCAATTATCGCGCCGCCCGGGCTCGCGAGGAGGTGTCGGTGTCGCGCACCAGCCTCGATATCCGCAAGACTGCCCCGTCGGGCAAATCGGAATCACACCGCTTCAATCCGTTCTGGGCACGCTTTTCGATCGCGCGCCACGCCGAGATCGGCATCACCAGAATGGCGGTCGAGGCGCAAGGAAAAACCGTCTCGATCGGCGCCTTTCTCAACCCCGATGACCGCGAGAGTTTTGCCACCGCATTTTCGCGCGCTCTGGCGACCGCCAAGGCGCGCTGAGCCAGCGTTTCAGAACCGATAGCGCAACAGCCTGCCGATCTTGCGCAATGCTGGAATGTATTTCCAAAGGCGAACAAACAGTTTCGCGAGCCAGCGCATGCGAGCGGCATGTTCCGGCTTATAGGCAGGGATGTCCTCGATGAACCGCAGCTTCGGAACGGCTCGCTCCAATTCATGCGGGTTCTCAATGCTCCAATGGACCTCGGCGCCGGTGGCGCGGAAGGAGGAATTGAGGCGAATGATCTTCAGGCCCAGGCGACTATAGGCATCGAAAACCAGTTCGCCGCTCGAAAGATGTCCCACCAAACGAGAAAACAGTTGCTGCCCGTCCTCGGCGGCCAGGTAGGGAGTCAGGCCTTCCGCCACGACTATGGCCGGGCGATCCCGAGGTACTTCATTCAGCCATCCAGGTTCGGTGAGCGACGAAGCGATCAGGTGGTAGCGATCCCGCACGGGATAGAGCCTGCGCCTGAGGTCGATGACTTCGGGATAGTCGACGTCGAACCAGTCCACGCCGGCTGGCGGGTCGATACGGAATATGCGCGTGTCGAGCCCACACCCCAGATGCAGCACGATGGCGTCAGGATTTCGGGCGAGAAAGTCCTGAACGCAGACGTCCAGCGTCTTTGCCCTGATTGCCAGACCGATGCCGAGATTGTTGTCGACCTTGAGCCGTGAGAAATCATAGTCGATGTTGCGCACCGCCTCATCGGCAAAGTAGTCCCTGAGCAGCGAATTGGGCAGCCGGCTCTCCAGCGCCTTGCCGTAAAGTGTCAAAAGCAAAGTCTCCTTTGCCCCGGTCAGGTTTACTTTTTCACCAGCCACGACCGTCCTCCCCATTCAAAGCCAGCTCTATCTGGGTACATGCTGCGGGAAAGCAAGTTTCGGGTGGTGATCGCCGCCGCGAAGGACGATATTCGCACGCAAGGAGATACTGCCATGAACGCCCAAATGCCTCTCAAAACGACAGCAATCCTTCAGAAAGACATCACCCCTGAAGGCGGTGACTACGAAATCGTCCGTCGTGCCATCGAAAAGATCAGCCTCGACTATCGCGACCAGCCTTCGCTGGAAGTGCTGGCCGAGGAGGTCGGCGAGACGCCGACCGGGCTGCAGAAGCTGTTCACCCGCTGGGCCGGCTTGTCGCCCAAGGCTTTTCTGCAGGCCGTTACCCTCGATCATGCGCGCAAGCTGCTCGATGCCGGCATGCCGCTGCTTGAAACCTCGTTCGAGCTCGGCATGTCCGGTCCAGGCCGGCTGCACGATCTGTTCGTCACCCACGAAGCGATGTCGCCGGGCGATTACAAGACGCGCGGCGCCGGGCTCACCATCCGCTACGGCTACCATATCTCGCCTTTCGGCATCGCCCTGATCATGGTGACCGACCGCGGCCTCGCCGGCCTCGCCTTCAACGACCCGGGCGGCGAGCGTGCGGCCTTTGCCGACATGTCCAGCCGCTGGCCGAACGCTAGCTATGTCGAGGACATGGCTGCAACGGCGCCCTATGCCGCGCGCATTTTCGATCCGACGCTGTGGCGCGCCGACCAGCCGCTCCGCGTCGTCATGATCGGCACCGACTTCCAGGTCCGCGTCTGGGAAGCCTTGCTGCGTATTCCGATGGGCCAGGCCTGCACCTATTCCTCGATCGCCGCGCGCATCGGCGCACCGAGCGCCAGCCGGGCTGTCGGTGCCGCGGTCGGCGCCAATCCGATGTCCTTCGTCGTCCCGTGCCACCGGGCTCTCGGCAAGTCCGGTGCGCTCACCGGCTACCATTGGGGCCTGACCCGCAAACGCGCCATCCTCGGCTGGGAGGCGGGACAGGTCTCTTCGTGAATAGCCAAAGAATGGAACGATAGGAGCGATGTAAGGACCGCTGGGGTGACAAGCAGCGATCTTACGGAGTAGCTTCCCGCATGCGTTAGCGGGAGGCACTTCTTGATCGTCGTCATCGGCTCCATCAATCTCGACCTCATCGCCAGTGTCGACCGCTTGCCCGGTCCCGGCGAGACGGTGCGCGGCTCCGGTTTCGCTACTGCCCCCGGCGGCAAGGGCGCCAACCAGGCGCTGGCCGCCGCCCGCGCCGGGGCCAAGGTGCGCATGGTCGGCGCAGTCGGCAAGGACAGCTTCGCCGGCGAGGCTCTGGCGCTGCTGCGCGACAGCAAGATCGACCTGTCCGGCGTCGGCGAGACCTTTGCCTCTACCGGTACTGCGCTGATCATGGTCGGCGCCGACGGCGAGAACGTGATCGCTGTCGTGCCGGGCGCCAATGATTCGGTCGTGCCGGGTGACCTTTCCAAGGCCTTCCTGAAAAACGGCGACGTCGTGCTGCTGCAGCTGGAGATCCCGCTGCAGACCGTCGAGGCAGCACTCGACGCGGCAAGGACGGCCGGCGCGATCACAGTGCTCAACACCGCACCTTTCCACAGCGACGCTGCCGGCTTCCTCGGCAAGGCCGACTATCTCGTCGCCAACGAAACCGAGTTCGACCTCTATGGCGAGGCGCTGTCGTTGAGTGGCCGCGACCGCCCGGCGCGGATGCGCGACTATGCCTCGAGAACCGGCCGCACCATCGTCGTCACGCTTGGCCCGGACGGCGTTCTGGCGGCAACGCCGGACGATCTTCTGATGGTTCCGGCGCTGAAGATCACCCCGCTCGACACGGTCGGCGCCGGCGACACGTTCTGCGGCTATTTTGCAGCCGGGCTGGCAGCCGGCCTGCCGCTCGACCAGGCGCTTGCCCGCGCTGCCGCAGCCGGTTCTCTGGCCTGCCTTAAAGCCGGCGCACAGCCGGCCATCCCGCTGGCCAGGGACGTCGATGCCGCCCTGCAGAAATCCGCAGGCTAAAGCGGGATGACAGCCGTGCGCCCGACCACGAAGCATGCGGTGCCGCCCGCCGGCGACATCTGCCGCCTGTCTGCCGTGGAGCTTGCCGAGAAGATCAGACGCCGGCAACTTTCGGTACGCGAAGTGATCGCGGCATTCCTCGACAGGATCGAGGCGGTGAACCCGCTGGTCAACGCTATCGTTTCATTGCGCGAACATGCCGACATCCTGCGCGAGGCCGACAGCGCTGACGCCCATCTGGCGCGAGGAGGAGATACCGGATCGCTGTTCGGCCTGCCGATCGCGATTAAGGATCTTGCGCTGACAAAAGGCCTGAGAACCACCTTCGGCTCGCCGATCTTCGCCGATTTCGTGCCTGAGGAAGACGATTTCTTCGTCGAGCGCGTCCGCAAGGCCGGCGCGATCATCATCGGCAAGACCAACGTTCCCGAATTCGGGCTCGGCTCCAACACCTACAACACCGTGTTCGGACAGACGCTCAACGCATTCGACCCGGCGCTGACCGCCGGCGGCTCGAGCGGCGGTGCGGCGGTCGCGCTGGCGCTCGACATGGTTCCCGTTGCCGATGGCAGCGATTTTGGCGGCTCGCTTCGCAATCCCGCTGCCTACAACAATGTCTATGGGTTCCGCCCGTCGCAGGGATTGGTGCCGGCTGGCCCTGACCTTGATGTGTTTCATGCGCAAATGGGCGTCGAAGGGCCGATGGGGCGTAACGTGCGCGACATGGCGCTGCTGCTCGACGTGCAGGCCGGCTATCATCCTCGCGCGCCGCTGTCGCATGATAAGCCAGGCTCGTTTCTCCAAGGGGTGGAAACGCCGGCGGCCGGAGGGCGTATCGCCTGGCTCGGCGATCTCGACGGTCATCTGCCGGTCGAAGCAGGCATTCTACAGCTTTGCGAGGCAGCACTCGGCCGGTTCGCGGATGTGTCCTTCGAGGCCGAGCCGCTGATGCCGGAATTCGACTTCGAAGCGCTGTGGCAGGCCTTTGTAACGCTTCGGCAGGCGAGCAGCGGTTGTGCGCTCAAGGTGCACTACGATGATCCCTTGAAACGCAGTCTGCTGAAGCCGGAGGCCGTGTGGGAGGTGGAACATGCGCTTCGCCTCACCGCGCCGCAAATCCATGCGGCAACTGTGAGGCGCTCGTCCTGGCATCGAATGCTGCTGTCGCTCTTCGAGCGTTTCGACCTGATTGCGCTGCCAGCCGCACAGGTCTTTCCCTTCGACGTCGCCACCCTCTGGCCAAGGGAAGTGGCCGGGCGTGCCATGGACAGCTATCACCGCTGGATGCAGGTCTCAGCGCTCGCCACGCTGGGCGGCTGCCCGGCGATCAATGTGCCGGCGGGCTTCGACTCCAGGGGCAGGCCAATGGGCATGCAATTGATCGGGCGGCCGCGCGGTGACCCCTCCGTGCTGAGGGCGGCTGCCGCCTATGAGGCAACGCTGCCATGGCAGGCCGGCGCCTGCTGAAATCAGCTCCGCATTGTCGGCGCTTCGCCGACTTGCACGCAACTCATCGCCATGCATTGATCGCGACAGCACGCCGCACGAGCGGCATTCTGCGGAGGGAAAAATGTCGCTGGAACTCTACGCCACCTATGTCGTCGCCTGCATCGTCATCGTCCTGGTGCCGGGCCCGACGGTGACGCTGATCATTGCCAACAGCATACGCCACGGCTCGCGCGCCGGGCTCGCCAATGTCGCCGGCACCCAGGCCGGGCTGGCCATCATGATTGCCATTGTCGGCATCGGATTGACTTCGCTGATCGCCGGCATGGGACATTGGTTCGAGTGGGTCAGGCTGATTGGCGCTGCCTACCTGATCTGGATGGGCGTGCAGATGTTCCGCTCGAAAGGCAAGCTGAACGCCGATGGATCGGCAAAAAAACCGCGCGGTGGCTTTTTCCTGCAAGGCCTGCTGGTAGCAATCAGCAATCCAAAGACGCTGGTGTTCTTCGGCGCCTTCTTTCCGCAGTTCATCGCGCCTGAAGGCAATTACGCGTTACAGATCGGCGTCATGGGTCTCACCGCCATGATCTTCGCCGCAGTGTCGGATTCGACCTACGCGCTGGCCGCCGGCCGCGCCGGGCGCCTGCTGTCGGCCGGCCGCGTCAAGCTGCTGTCGCGGATCAGCGGCAGCTTCCTGGTCGGCGGCGGCCTGTGGCTGGCATTTTCCAAGGCGAAGTAACGGCACCTTTCCCTTCTCCCCTTGTGGAGAAGGTGGCCGAGCGAAGCTCGGTTGGATGAGGGGTGTTCCAGCTTGGCAATGACGGCACTCCGCCCAACCCATCAAGGGGGGATGAAAGACGGCCCTTAAAGCCGCCCCAGCCTTTCCAGCAACAGCTCGAAAAACGCATCGTGGTCGATGTCACGCATCACCATGGCGTTCTTCGGCCGCTTGGTCACGCCCCACCAGTCGATCACGGTCATGCCCATGGTAAGTTCTGATGCGGTTTCCACAGTGACATTGCAGTTGCGGCCCTTGAACAACTTCGGCTTCAACAGGTAGGCGATGACGCAAGGATCGTGTAGCGGGCCGCCGTCGGTGCCGTATTTTTCCTCGTCGAAACGTTCGAAGAATTCCAGCATGTCCGCGGTGGCCGTGCCGACCCGGGTGCCGAGCTTGCGGAAGGCCTTCGTGCGCTTGGCGGTGGTCAGCGCCTTGTGGGTGACGTCCAGCGGCATCATGACGATCGGAATGCCGGATTTGAACACGACATCGGCGGCGTGCGGGTCGACATAGATGTTGAATTCGGCGGTCGGCGTGACATTGCCGCCCTCGAAGAAGCCGCCACCCATCAGCACGATCTCCTTGATGCGCGGTGCGATCTTGGGCTCGCGGATCAGCGCCAGCGCAACATTGGTGAGCGGCCCGAGCGCGCACAGCGTGATCGTGCCGCTCTCCTCCCTCATCAGCGTCTCGACGATGAAATCGACCGCATACTCGTCCTGCAGCTTCATCTTTGGTTCGGGCAGTTGCGGTCCGTTGAGGCCGGTCTTGCCATGCACTTCCTCGGCGGTGACGAGTTCGCGCGCCAGTGGCCGGATGGCGCCTGCATAGACCTTGACGTCCGTCCGGCCGGCCAGTTCGCAGATCTTGCGGGCGTTTTTTTCGGTAAGTTTCAGCGGCACGTTGCCGGCCACCGCGGTGATGCCGACGATCTCCAGCTCGGTGCTGCCGAGCGCCAGCAATATGGCGACGGCATCGTCCTGGCCGGGGTCAGTGTCGATGATGATCCTGCGGGATTGGGGCATTTCAATTCCTTGTTTTGGCAAGTCTTTTTGGGCGGGACGTGTGACGGCTTGAAGTCTGCCGGGCGGCGGACCATATCAAGACCATAGGGAAAAATGCCATCCGGGTTTTTCCACTTTATGTCGCTCTTGAGAGGACACTGTAACATGAGCCGAATGACGCCTTTTTCCAGCCCGCTTCTCCTCGGTTTCGATTCCATGGAAAAGACGCTGGAGCGCTTGGCAAAGTCCGGTGACAGCTATCCTCCCTACAACATCGAGCGCCTCAGCGGTGCCGACGGCAAAACCGAAAGGCTGCGTATCACGCTCGCCGTCGCCGGTTTCGCGGAAAGCGATCTCGATGTCACAACGGAGGAGAACCAGTTGGTCGTGCGCGGCCGTCAGAACGACGACACCGAGCGCGAATTTCTCCACCGCGGCATCGCCGCGCGCCAGTTCCAGCGCTGTTTCGTGCTGGCCGACGGCATGCGGGTGATTGCGGCGGAATTGAAGAACGGCCTTCTGTCGATCGATCTCGATCGGCCGGAGTCCGAACGGCTGGTACGAAAAATAAACATATCGGTGAAAGACTGATTTTTGCCGATAGCTCTCATGCGGGATGGCCTTGAGCGGCGTCTCGCGGCAAGGAGGCTTGAAATGACCAGAACTAACGAAAATATCATCATGACCAGCGGCGAGTTCGCCCATCTCGGCGAAGGTTCGGTAGCCTATCTCAGGAAAGTGTCGAGCGACGATCTGCGCGGCCGTTTCCCGGGCCTCGGCGAAATCGCGCCGGGTCTGGAACTGTGGGCCCTGTTTGCCGCCAATGGCCAGCCGATCCTGCTTTCGGACGCTCGCGACCGGGCACTGGCTGGCGCGCTGGAAAACGATCTGACCCCGGTCGCTATCCACTAACGTCGTTATCCACTGACAACGGCGCCATCAACTGACACATATGGCGCAGCGATCTGGTTGGAAACGGACAGGGCCGCACACGGCGGCCCTTCAAGGGATTTAATCAAAACCTCAGGCGGCGTGCGAGGCCTGCGTGTCCGACAGCAGCGCGTGGATGGCCACGGCGTCGCGCGTGCCTCTGATCTTGGCAACCGTGTCGGCATCGCGCAGCACCCGCGCGATGCGCGACAGCGCCTTGAGGTGGTCGGCGCCGGCACCTTCGGGAGCCAAAAGCAGAAACACCAGGTCGACCGGCTGATCATCGAGGGCCTCGAAGTCCACCGGTGTCTCCAGCCGGGCAAAGACGCCGGCGATCCGCTTCACCCCGGCCAGCTTGCCGTGCGGAATGGCGATGCCGTTGCCGACGCCGGTCGAGCCGAGCCGCTCGCGTTGCAGGATGGTGTCGAACACCTCTCGCTCCGGAATGCCGGAAATCGCCGCCGCCCGTTCGGACAGCAATTGCAGCAGCTGCTTTTTGGAGTTCGCCTTCAACGCCGGCATGATTGCCGGAACGCTGACGAGATCGCTCAGATCCATGCTTGAAATCCCTTGTTCGCCTGCCGTCGCCAGTCCCACGCTCGCGTGCGGCTGGTTTTTACCCCTGCGCGACCTTGGCCGTGGACGGGTCGATCCAGCCGATATTCCCGTCCGGCCGGCGATAGACGATATTGAGATGGTCGTTTCCGGCATTGCGGAAGACCAGGACCGGGCTGTCCTTGGTGTCGAGTTCGATCACCGCCGACGCCACCGACATGGTCCGCAGCGTCATGGTCGATTCGGCGACGATGGCCGGCGCGAAATTCTCCGGTATGTCCTCCTCGTCGTCGGCTAGCGGCGCCATCACCGTATAGGCGACGTCGGTGAGCTCGCCGTTGCTATTGCCTGAATTGTGCGACTTCAGCCGGCGCTTGTAGCGCCTGAGGCGCGTTTCCAGACGATCTGCCGCGGTATCGAAGGCAAGCGTTGGATCCTGGGCATCGCCGGTCGCCTGCAGCGAAGCACCGGAGTCCAGCCGGATCATGCAATCGGCCGTGTAGCGCGACCCCGATTTGACGACTACGATTTGCCCTGAAAAGCCCCGATCGAAATATTTCCCGATCACTTCCCCGACACGGTCGTTGATGCGCGTACGGAACGCATCGCCGATATCCATGTGTTTTCCCGATATGCGCAGTGTCATCTGAAAACTGACCTTCCTTGCTCAGGCTTCAAACTGTCCCGAGTTTATACTCGTGGTCCGCGCGCACAAGCTTTTGCGGCGTCACTTGCGCCGATTTTAGATCCGAACTTTCCGGTTGATCACAAGCCGCCTTCTTGGCCGTCCCGTGGCCTACGTCGTGACGGACCATCTCTCGTGCGGGCATCGGCGAACTCAAATCCACTCGCTAGCCCGTCTCATGCGGGCGGGCTTCTAGCCACTTCGTTGCCGCTTGTCAATGAACTGCGAAAGCTGTGGAAATTCCGTCGGAGCTCAACGGCCGGCGCTGGCCAAAGCGCGTTTTTCGCGCCGTCGCTGCACCGAAGAGGGTATGTTCATGCCTTCCCGGTATTTGGCCACCGTGCGTCTGGCAATGTCGACGCCGCTTTCCCGCAGCATGTCGACGATGGCATCGTCGGAAAGCACATCGACGGCTTTCTCCTCGTCGATCAGCTGCTTTATGCGGTCGCGCACCGCTTCCGACGAATGCGCATCGCCGCCACCTGACGAAGCGATCGAGGCGGTGAAGAAATAGCGCAGTTCGAACACACCGCGCGGCGTCAGCATGTATTTGTTTGCCGTGACCCGGCTGACCGTTGATTCGTGCATGCCGATGGCGTCCGCCACTGTGCGAAGGTTGAGCGGCTTCAGGTGCCGCACGCCATGGACGAGAAAAGCGTCCTGCTGGCGCACGATCTCGGAGGCCACCTTGAGAATGGTCTTCGCCCGCTGGTCGAGGCTGCGCGTCAGCCAGTTGGCGTTCTGCAGGCATTCGGCGAGAAAATCCTTTTCCGCCTGGTTTTTCGCATGTGGCGTGACCTGGGCGAAATAGATGTGATCGACCAGCACGCGCGGCAGCGTCTCGGCATTGAGCTCGACCGTCCAGCTGCCGTCATTGGCTGCGCGCACCTCGACGTCGGCCACGATTGCGTCGCTGGCACCGCGCGAAAACGCCATTCCCGGCCGCGGGTCGAGCGCCCGGATCTCGGCCAGCATGTCGAGCAGATCCTCCTCGTCGACGCCGCAAATCCGCTTCAGCGTCTGGAAATCGCGCCGTGCCAGGAGTTCGAGATTGGCGATCAGCGCCTTCATCGCCGGATCGAGCCGGTCGCGCACGGCAAGCTGCAGCAACAGGCATTCGGCGAGGTCGCGGGCGAAGATGCCGGCGGGCTCGAATGTCTGGCAGACCGCCAGGACCCTTGCCACCGCCGTAGCGTTCGTGCCGAGGCGGGCCGCGATCTCGGCCATGTCGGCACGCATGTAGCCGGCCTCGTCGAGGCCATCGGCAAGCTCGCTGGCGATCAGGCGGGCCGCCGGATCGGCAAAGGCCAGCGCTACCTGCTCGCCGACATGGTCGCGCAGCGTGATGGCAGCCGCCGCCATGTCCGCGACGTCAAAGCCGTCGGAGGAAGAGGTGGAACCGTTGCCGGACGCCGATTTCCATTGCGCCGTCAGGTCGGGCCCGAGCCGCTCGCTCGTACCAGGATCATCGGGAAACAGGTTTTCCAGCGATGTATCGAGCTTTTCCGAGATCGCCTCGGCGCTCCACGCCGTCTCCGCTTCGAACCAGTCGCCGTCGGCAGCCGGTTCCGGTGCAGCGTCGCCCTTCTGCGCCTGGTCGCTGGCGGCGTCCTCCTGCGGTTCGGCACGTTCCAGCAGGGGATTGCGTTCGATCTCGTCGTCGATGAAGCGTTCCAGCTCGAGATGGGTGAACTGCAGCAGGCGGATCGACTGCATCAGCTGCGGCGTCATCACCAGCGACTGCGACTGTCGTAGCTGTAGTTTTGCCGCCAACGCCATGGTTCGGTTTCAAACGCTCCGTCTACGCACCCGCACTGCTGGAAGGAATTTTCCAGGCCAGCATAGAAACTGGCCCGGCTTTTGCTTGTCAAGGCGAGGAGCGGTAAAACTCGCCTGCCGACACGTTTTCAGGCAGAAAATTGAAGAAAAAGCTGCTGGACTACGCCGGAAATCCCGCTCGAACCGGAATTTCGCACTTAGAGCGTAAATCCCTCGCCGAGGTAAAGCCGCCGCACATCGGCATTTGCGACTATCTCGTCGGCCCGGCCATGGGTCAGCACCTGACCGGCATGGATGATGTAGGCGCGGTCGATCAGGCCAAGTGTCTCGCGGACATTGTGGTCGGTGATCAGCACGCCGATTCCACGTGCCGTCAAGTGGCGCACGAGCTGCTGGATGTCGGCGACGGCGATCGGATCGATGCCGGCGAACGGCTCGTCGAGCAGCATGTAGGCAGGGCGGGTTGCCAACGCACGGGCAATTTCGAGGCGTCGCCGCTCACCACCGGAGAGCGACAGCGACGGAGCCTTGCGCAGATGGCTGATGTGGAATTCCTCGAGCAATTCGTCGAGCAGCCGCTCACGCTCCTTGCGGCTCTTTTCGACCACTTCGAGCACGGCCCGGATGTTTTGCTCGACATTCAGGCCGCGAAAAATCGACGCTTCCTGCGGCAGGTAGCCGATGCCGAGACGGGCGCGGCGATACATCGGCATCGACGTGACGTCGAAACCGTCGATTTCGATGGTGCCTTCATCGACCGGCACTAGGCCGGTCACCATGTAGAAACAGGTCGTCTTGCCGGCGCCGTTGGGGCCGAGCAGCCCAACCGCCTCGCCGGCGCGCACGCCCAGCGTCACGCCGCTGACGACTTTGCGGCCCTTGTAGCTTTTGGTCAGCCCTTTGGCGATCAAGGTTCCCTTGAACTTTGCCGCTTCGACGGTGACCCTGGCCGGTGCCGCAAGTTTGCTGGCGGCGCGCCCTGGAAGACGCGCCAGCAGCGACGATATGCCGGTCATCAGGGTTTCGCTGCTCCAGACTTCGCCGGTGGCGTGATCGACATCATGACGCGGCCGCCGCAAGCGTCGACCTGGGCAAGGCCGCTCTTCATCTGCACGGTAAGCTTGCAGCCGACAAGCACGTTGTCGCCTTGCGAGAGCACGACCTTGCTGCCCGAAAGCACCAGCACTTCGGTCTTCATGTCGAAGGTGCCGCGGTCGCCGGTGGCAACCTGATCGTCCGATTTGATGTAGACCTTATCGTCGACCTCGAGATGGTCGATGTTAGCGGATCCGGTCATTGCCGCGGCACCCGCGGGCTGGGCACCTTTGGCGGCGCCTGCATCCCTGACGTAATAGACCGTCATTTTGCCGGCCTTGAGCACGGTTGGACCCTGGACGACGTTGACGTTGCCGGTGAAGACGGCGACGCTTTCCGCCTGGCGCACCTCGAGCTTGTCGCTTTCGATCTGGATAGGCTTGTCGCCCGACAGCCTGAGGCCGGACATTTGGCTGGTGGCACTGGATTGCGCCAGCGACGGCGCTGGCCCGAAGGTCAGCCCCAAGGGCAACCCAAGCGTTAACGCCGAGATCGCGGCGAGGCGCCGTGCCGAACTACTGAACCGCATTGGTTTCTCCGCTCTTTGCCTCGGCCGCCTTCAAACTGGCGGGATCGATGTCGACGCGCACCTTGTTCTCGAAAATCAGGACCTTGCCATTGTCCTGGACCGACATCGAATCCGCCCTGATCCGCGACCCGCCGCGGCTGACATCGACGGGTTCGCTTGTCTTCATAGTGCCTTCGGCCATGTCGAGATAGACTGATTTGAATTTTGCCACCACGCCATCCGTGGTCGACACGGTCACGTCGCTGGTCAGGCTGAACGTGTTGCCGTCGCGATCGTAGGTGCCGTGCGCAGCACCGATGGCGGCGGTGTTGTCGGCCGCAATCGGCAGCTTGGCCTTGATACCTTCCAGATCGATGATGCCCTGTTTGCTGACATCCTGTATGGCGCGCAGGGCTGTCATCGAATAGGGCAGGTTCTGCTTGGTGAAGCCGTTGAGCTTGGGATTGGCCATCACCAGCTTGCCATCGGCAAAGGCGCCGCCGTCGGCCTGCACCTCGATTGCAGCGGGTGCCATGAGATAGGAATAGACCGGAAACGCGACCGCGATCACGGCAGCGACCAGCGGTACGGCCAGCTTGAGGATCCGGACCCGGCGCGAATGACGCTGCGCAATGTCAAACGCGTCGACCCGCGCCCGGCCTGCGGCCTTGGGAGCCAACTCCGTCTCGGTGTTGGTCGGTTCGATTGGTCCCGCTAACATGACTGCTTCTTCTAAACCCCTGCCCGCCAGGCCGCCCTATAGGTGGGATGCCGGCGCCCTCAAGCAAGCACAAGCCGAGGAAAACCGCAAAAATGTGACAGCCGCCCCTGTACAACGAAAATGGCCCCAGCGCAGCCTGTACCTCATACCAGATATGGGCGCACAGTGTTAGAGCCTGTGGAACGTAACAGATTGAGGCTTGCCGCGAATGCCTAAGGCCTTTGGCGCAAGGCCGTCAGGAAACGGTAGCCGGGCGCGAATGGTTGCTTTAAAAGCATCTGCTCCCACCGACTACGAGGCTGACCATGGCATTGAGAGCCGACGACCTGATCGACCGCCGCCGCTTGCGCCGCAAGCTGACATTCTGGCGTATCGCGGCGATTATCGTCGCCGCAGCCGGGCTGATCGCCTTTTCGGCGTGGATCTATGGTGACGACTTCACCAGCGCGGCTGTCGACCACATCGCCAAGGTCAAGATCGAAGGTACCATCACCGAAGACGAAGAACTGATCAAGCGGCTGGAGGCCATCCGTCAGTCGCCGCGCGTCAAGGCTGTGATCCTGTCGATCGATTCACCCGGCGGCACTACCGTCGGTGGCGAGTCGATCTATGAGGCAGTGCGCAAGCTCGCCGCCGACAAGCCGGTGGTGGCCGAGGTCGGCACGCTCGCGGCTTCGGCGGGCTACATGATCGCCACTGCGGCCGACCATATTGTCGCACGCAAATCCTCGATCGTCGGCTCGATCGGCGTGCTGATCCAGTACCCGGACGTCAGCGGCCTCATGGACAAGCTCGGCGTCAAGCTGGAGGAGGTGAAATCCTCGCCCTTGAAGGCCTCGCCTTCTCCCTTCAAGCCGACCAATGACGACGAGCGCGCCATGGTCCGCAAGCTCATCCTCGACAGCTACGACTGGTTCGTCGGCATCGTCGCCGAGCGCCGCAATATGACCAAGCCAGAGGCGCTGGCGCTCGCAGACGGGTCGATCTTCACCGGCCGGCAGGCGGTCGCCAACAGATTGATCGACGCGGTCGGCGGTGAAGCCGAAGCGATCGACTGGCTTGCAGGCAAGGGTGTCGACGCCAAGCTCAAGGTGGTGGAATGGAAGGACACGGAAAAACGCGGTGGGTTCCTGTTCTCCAAGGCGATGGCGCAGACCGTCGGCGCTGCGCTTGGCCTGCCGGGCCATGGCGGCGACGTCCTTCACGAAATTGGAGCGGACCGCTTGTTTCTTGACGGTCTCGTTTCCGTCTGGCACCCTTGAGGAACCGCTTGGGACGAGTGAAAAACCAAATAAAATCATTCTGATAATTTCGGCGGCACTGCTTTCACGGGGAGCCTTTTCATGATCAAATCCGAACTTGTTCAGATCATCGCCACGCGTAATCCGCATCTTTTCCTGCGCGACGTCGAAAACATTGTCAGCGCTATCTTCGATGAAATCACCGACGCGCTTGCCGAGGGCAACCGGGTCGAGTTGCGCGGCTTCGGCGCGTTTTCGGTGAAAAACCGCCCTGCCCGCACCGGCCGCAACCCGCGCACCGGCGAATCCGTGGAGGTTGAGGAGAAATGGGTACCATTCTTCAAGACCGGCAAGGAATTGCGTGAAAGGCTGAACGGAGGCAAATAGGCGCGGCACCCGCCACCGCTCCTGCCTTTTCTTCCGAACGGAAAAACATGTTCAATCGCTTCATTCTCATCGTGGTTTTCGTGCCGCTGGCCGTCATCCTGATTGCGCTGGCCGTCGCGAACCGCGAACCGGTAGCCTTCACACTCGATCCGTTCAATCCCGGCAATCCGGCGCTGACGCTGACCGTGCCGCTCTTCATTTTCCTGTTCCTGGCGCTGGCTATCGGCATGATCGTCGGCAGCCTGGCGACCTGGATCAAGCAGGGCCGCTACCGCAAGCTGGCGCGCCAGCGCGGCGCCGAGGCCGAGAACCTGCGCCAGGCGGTCAGCCGCGCGCCCACCGCGTCGCAGAGCCCAGTCTTGCCGAAGCCGACGAACTGAGCCGCGGCTCGGGCCTGAGGCACAACCGGCCTAGTCTCCACGGAGCCTTTCATGCTGACCATTTCCGCCGCCGAGGTCGACCGCGCGCTGACCTTTTCCGGGCTGGTCGAGACGTTACGCGCCGCCTTTCGCGATGGCGCCGTGCAGCCGGTCAGGCACCATCACACGGTCGAGCGGCCCGATGGCGCCGCCTCGACGCTGCTTTTGATGCCGGCCTGGACCGACTTCAACGCAGCCGGCACCTCGGCCGATGGCCATATCGGCGTCAAGATCGTCACCGTGTCGCCTGACAACAATGCCGTTGGCAAGCCCGCGGTCATGGGGCTTTACCTGTTGCTCGACGGCGCTACCGGCGAGCCTCAGGCCTTGATCGATGGCCAGAGGCTGACACAGTGGCGCACGGCCTGTGCGTCGGCGCTGGCTGCCTCTTATCTGGCCCGCGAGGATGCATCACGGCTGCTGGTGGTCGGCGCCGGCGCGCTGTCGCCATTCCTTGCAAAGGCGCATTCGGCGGTGCGTCCGATCACGAACATCCGCATCTGGAACCGCACGTCGGCGAATGCCGAAAAGGTCGCGGCAAAATTGCGTGCCGAGGGTTTTGCGGCCGAAGCAGCAGGCGATCTCGACGCCGAACTCGGAAAGGCCGATATCGTATCGTCGGCGACCATCACCACCATGCCACTGATCAAGGGCGCACTCTTGAAGTCCGGCACCCATGTCGATCTCGTCGGCGGCTTCACGCCGGCGATGCGCGAAAGCGACGACGACGCGATTGCACGCGCCCGCGTCTATGTCGACACCCGCGCCGGCGCCACCAAGGAAGCCGGCGATATCGTCCAGCCGCTGGCCTCCGGCGTTCTGAAGCCGGAAGCCATCATCGCCGACCTCTATGAACTGGCGCGCGGCCAGAAAAAAGGCCGGCAGAACGACGACGAGATCACGCTGTTCAAGTCGGTCGGCGCAGCCCTCGAGGACCTCGCCGCCGGCATTGCCGTGTATCGGGCAAACGAAAGGGGAGTAGGGGAGTAGGAACCGCACTGATCGTGCGGCGCCGCGCCAGCTATGTTTCCTGTCACGTACTGCCCTACTGCCCTACTCCCTTTGCCAATAAACCCGCAGCCGGTGGCTGTCGGGATCAAGCGCGACGAAGGTGCGGCCGAAATCCATGTCGGTCGGCGTCTGCAGAATTTTCAGCCCGCGGCCGGCCCACTCGGCATGGGTGGCGTCGACGGCACCCGGCGTGTCCAGCGCAAAGACGATCTCGGCGCCGCCGCCCGCTGCCGCAGCGGCCGGCTCAACGGTGTGACGCGACCAGAGGCCGAGCTTGAAGCCGTTGTCGAGCACGAACAGCACGAAGGTCGGCGAGGTCTCGACCGGTTGCCGCCCAAGCAGCGCGCTATAGAAGGCGCCGCTTTGCTCAGGCTTGTCGACATAGAGGATGACGAAATTGGGCGGTGTCATGAATTGCTCTCCAGATGGTTTCGACTGGAGGAGAGCATAGCGTATGCCACTGCCAGATTCTGGCAGCAGTCTCAACTGAGCAGCAGCCTTAGCTTGGCGTGTCGAGCGTCGCCCGCCATTCTTTGAGCAGCACCTGACGGCGGCGCGGATAGCGCATCTCGGTGGCGTTGAGGCCGGATATCCGATCGGCGCGAAAGTGCCTGAAATCCTGGCGCATCTCGCACCAGGCCGCGACTACGCGCACCTTGTCGAAGAAGCCGAGTGCGAACGGCCAGACGGTGCGCTCGGAGGCAGCGCCGCCGGCGTCGCGATAGACAAAGCTCAGCTTGCGCTCCTCGCGGATTGCCTGCCGCACCACGCCGAGATCGATGCCTTCTGTGACCTCGGTGCGCGACCCGACCAGCAGCGTCGAGGCATCGAGTTCCTCGCGCAAATCGTCCGGCAGCACCGCCGCGATCTTGGCCAGCGCGTCGGTGGCGGCGTTCGCAAGCCGCCAGTCCGGCTGCTTGGCCACCCAGCGCGAACCGAGAACGATCGCCTCGATCTCCTCATCGGTGAACATCAAGGGCGGCAGCATGAAACCTGGCCTGAGCACGTAACCCAGCCCAGCCTCACCCTCGATCGGCGCACCCTGGCCCTGCAGCGTGGCGATATCGCGATAGAGCGTGCGGATCGACACACCCATTTCGCCCGCGAGGCTGCGGCCGCTGACCGGCCGGCGATGCCGGCGCAGGATCTGGATCAGGTCGAGCAGGCGTTCGGCGCGGGACATGGATCGCAACCCGGTTTGATGGATGTCCAATTTGAATGGACGATAGTGCGCCTGCCCTTTCGACGGCAAGCAAGACGATCGCCGACCGGAACGTCTGCGCCCTGACGCCGTTGTCTGGCCATTATGGATATACGCGGTTTTCTGTTGTTCTGGTCGGTTTTGACCGCCATCGTCGCGGCGCTCAGCCTTGGGCCGTCTTTCGCCCATGTGCTGGAATCGGTGCCGCGGCTGACCAGATGGCCGCCTTCGCTCTGGCGTGAAACCACTGTCTTTAACGCTCAGTTCCAATTCTTCGCGATTATCGGCGCACCGCTGGACCTGGCGGCAATCGTCTGTCCGGGCCTCCTCGCCTGGATGCTGCGCAGCGATCGTCCGGCATTCTGGTGGGTCTTGGCCGCCACCGTGCTCTACCTGCTAGCGCTTGGGGCGTGGTTTGCGCTGGTCAAACCGGCAAACGATGTCCTGGCCACTTGGGTACCTGGACCGATCCCAGGCAATTTCGAAACCATCCGGAGCCGCTGGGAAACCGGCCATATGGTCGTCACCGGCTTCAAGGCCCTTGGTTTCATAGCGCTCGCAATCGGCCTGCTGTCGATCAGGCGCGGCTGATCCGGTTGCGCACGTCGGCAGCCCTTTTGTTGCGCCGGTCAATGTGCTGTGGCAGAAGCGGCCAAGCCGCCGTCCGGAGATGCGCCTTCTTGAAACCTTTTCGCGACAGACGCCGCGACAGCCGACCGCCCGCAAAAGGCGGGGCGGAGCATGTCCGGCGGCGCGACGCCAGCCCAACCGCCGGTCCGGAGCCTAAACCGCAAGACCGGTCCGAGCCAAAAGCCGCGCCGCGCATGCTCTCGCGCCGCGATGGCGCGCTGCCTGCCGAACATTTGCCGCTGATCCTCGAAGTCGGCCCCAATCAGGACTACGCGCTGCTAGACAGTGGCGCCGGAGAAAAACTCGAGCAATACGGCCCCTACCGCATCGTTCGGCCGGAGGGCCAGGCGATCTGGCAAAAGGCTTTGGCGGCCAGGGACTGGGAACGCGCCGACGCCATTTTCACCGGCGATACCGACGAGGAAGGCATCGGCCGCTGGCGCTTCCCCAAGACGCCGCTCGGCGAGACCTGGCCGATGAAGCATGACGGCATCGAGTATCTCGGCCGCTTCACTTCGTTTCGCCATGTCGGCGTCTTTCCCGAGCAGGCCTCGCACTGGGACCACATGGCCGGACTGATCGCGGCGGCAAAACGGCCGGTGAAGGTGCTGAACCTGTTCGGTTACACCGGCCTTGCCTCCCTGGTGGCGGCGCATGCCGGCGCCGAGGTCACCCATGTCGATGCTTCCAAGAAGGCGATCGGCTGGGCACGCGAAAACCAGGAGATGGCTGGGCTGTCGCAAAAGCCGATCCGCTGGATCGTCGACGATGCCGTGAAATTCGCCGAACGCGAGAAGCGCCGCGGCAGCCGCTACGACATCATCCTGTTCGACCCGCCCGCCTATGGCCGCGGACCGAAAGGCGAGGTGTGGCAGTTGTTCGAGGACCTGCCGACGCTGACCGATATCTGCCGCGCGATCCTGACGCCGAAGCCGCTCGCCGTGGTACTGACCGCCTATTCGATCCGCGCCTCTTTTTTCGCGATCCATGCCCTGATGCGCGACACCTTCGCCGGCATGGGCGGCACGGTCGAGTCGGGCGAATTGATCATCCGCGAGAAATCTGCCGGTCGGGCGCTTTCGACCTCGCTGTTCTCGCGCTGGGTGGCCTGAATGAGTGCGTACGAACGGCACGCAGGCGCGCCAGGGCAGGTGAAGGAAGTCACTAGCCTCGCCAACCCGCTGATCAAGGACATCAAGGCGCTCGCGCTTAAGAAATTCCGTGACCAGCAGAATGCCTTCATGGCCGAAGGCCTGAAGCTGGTCATCGACGCGCTCGATCTCGGCTGGTCGATCAGGACATTGGTCTTCGCCAAGGCCGGACGTGGCAACGCGGCAGTCGAAAAGGTCGCGGCGCGCACGGTCGCCGCCGGCGGCACCGTCCTTGAAGTCTCGGAAAAGGTGCTGGTCGCCATCACCCGCCGTGACAATCCGCAAATGGTCGTCGGCGTGTTCTCGCAGAAATTGCTGTCGCTGAAGGACATCCGCGTCCAGGACGGCGATGTCTGGGTAGCACTCGACCGCGTCCGCGACCCCGGCAATCTCGGCACCGTCATCCGCACGGTCGACGCTGTCGGCGCCAGGGGCGTCATCCTGGTCGGCGAGACCACCGATCCCTTTTCGGTCGAGACGGTGCGCGCCACAATGGGCTCGATCTTCGGCGTGCCCGTCGCCAAGGCGCCGCACGAGGCTTTTCTCGCCTGGCGAAAGAACTTCCCCGGCCTCGTCGCCGGCACCCATCTCAAGGGTGCGGTCGACTACCGCTCGGTCGATTTTTCAAAAGGCCCGGTGCTTTTGGTGATGGGCAATGAGCAGCAAGGCCTGCCTGACCAGCTTGCCGCAAGCTGCGACAAGCTGCTGCGGATACCACAGGCCGGCCGCGCCGATTCGCTCAACCTTGCGGTGGCCACCGGCGTCATGCTGTTCGAGATCCGGCGCGACGCGCTGAAGCTCGGCCCGGAGGACGCCAGATCGTGACATCTCAAACCGTGAAACCGCAAACCATGAAGTCCTGGAGGCCGTATGCTCTTCTGGTCGTCGCCGCGATTGCGCTCGACCAGTGGCTGAAATACCTGGTCGAAACCGGCCTTGCCTTTCAGGAACGGCTCGACCTGCTGCCGTTCCTGGCGCTGTACCGCACCTACAACACCGGCATCGCGTTCTCGCTGTTTTCGTCCTTCGGCGACACCGGCCTGGTGGTCGTCGCCGTTCTGGTGGTCGCTTTCGTGCTCTATCTTGCGGCCCGCACGCCGCCCGGCCACCTGCTTGCCCGCATCGGCTTCGCACTGATCGTTGGCGGCGCGCTCGGCAACCTGATCGATCGCGCAATCTACGGCCATGTCATCGACTATATCCTGTTCCATACGCCGGTCTGGTCCTTCGCCGTCTTCAACCTCGCCGACGCCTTCATTTCCGTTGGTGCCGTGCTGGTCGTCTTCGATGAGCTCATTGGTTGGCGGCGCGGAATGTCGAGCGATTGACCTCACTCGCCTGGCGCCGCACATTCTGATCTGCAAGCCCGAGGAGAAAACATGCCCGAAACCTTCAAAGCCATCCTCGTTTCGCGCGACGCCGAGAAAAACCAGTCGGTCGCGGTGACCGAGCTTACAGAGGCAGACCTGATGGAGGGCGACGTCACCGTCGCGGTCGAGGCGACGACGGTGAACTACAAGGACGGCCTTGCGATTACCGGCAAGGCGCCGGTAATCCGCCGCTGGCCGCTGGTGCCGGGCATCGATTTCGCCGGCACCGTCATCTTGTCCTCCAATCCTGACTGGCGCAAGGGTGACAAGGTCATATTGAACGGCTGGGGCGTCGGCGAGACGCATTTCGGCGCCTTTGCAGGGCGCGCCCGCGTCAAGGGCGACTGGCTGGTGCCGCTGCCGGACGGAATGAGCCCGCATGATGCGATGGCGATCGGCACCGCCGGCTACACCGCCATGCTTTGCGTCATCGCGCTGGAGCGCCACGGCATCGTGCCCGATCGCGGCCCGGTGGTGGTGACCGGCGCTGTTGGTGGCGTCGGCTCGGTCGCGATCTCGATCCTGTCCAGCCTCGGCTATCATGTCATCGCCTCAACCGGCCGCGCTGCCGAAAGCCCCTATCTGATCGACCTCGGCGCCGCGGAAGTGATTTCACGCGACGAGCTTGCCCAGCCGGCAAAACCGCTCGCCAAGGAACGCTGGGCCGGCGGCGTCGATGCCGTCGGCAGCCACACGCTGGCCAACGTTCTGTCGATGACCTCCTATGGCGGCACCGTCGCCGCTTGCGGCCTCGCCGGCGGCATGGACCTGCCGGCCAGCGTCGCCCCCTTCATCCTGCGCGGTGTCTCGCTGCTCGGCATCGATTCGGTGATGGCACCCAAGGCGGTCCGCCTCGAGGCCTGGCGCCGCATCGGCACCGATCTCGATCACGCAAAGCTTGCCAGTCTGTCGACGAGCATCGGCTTCGACGGCATCATCGGCGCCGCGCATGACATCGTCGAGGGCAAGATCCGCGGCCGTGTGGTGGTGGACATGTGAGCCCCGGGGAAAAAGAGCGCGACCGCTAAAATTCGAACGATCAATCACAACCTTCGATAAGCTCTGTCTGGCAGGAGTTCCGTATGATTGCGGAACCCGGCATCAGAGCGGCGGAACCAGCCGAACGGGCCGACGGGACGGCCCCCGAGGCGCCAGGACGGCAGCTTGTCGCCGCGCCACCGCTGGCGCCGGAATTACCCGACGCCAACCGCGAACGCCTGTCCTTCCTGACGCTGGTCGCCATTGTCGTGCTGGCGGGCCTGTCGCATTTGACCGGAGCGCCGATCTTCATCACCATCGGCCTTTTGGCGACAGCCATGGCCGGGCTCGCCATGCATCTGCGCAACAGGCGCACCGAGCGCCGCGCAGTGGCCCTGCTCGATGCGACCACCGCCCGCAGCCGCGCTGAAATCGAGACGCTGGCCGACCGCATGTGGGAGATGCAGGAGAGCGAGGAGCGCTTTCGCGGTCTGATCGATGCACTGGGCGATCTCGTCGTCCACCGCGACCGCGACGGCCACATTGTCTACGCCAACAAGGTTTTCGCCGACCTTGTCGAAACCGACCAGCGCGAGCTGGCCGGCAAGACCCTGGCCGAATTAGGCATCGATGTCGGCATCGTCCCCGACGCCGCCTTTTCCGACCATGAGTGCCTGAGTTCCACCGACGTCGCCATTCGCACGCCGGACGGTCCACGCTGGTTCTCTTGGATCGAGCTGTCGGTGCGCGACAAGGACAGCGGCGCCGTTTCGCATCGCGCCATCGCCCGCGACATCACCGCCCGCAAGCGCGCCGAATCCTCGCTGATCACCGCCCGCGAGCGGGCCGAATATGCGAGCCAGGCCAAATCACGCTTCCTCGCCACCGTCAGCCACGAGATCCGCACGCCGATGAACGGCATCATGGGCATGGCCCGGCTTCTCGCCGACACCAGCCTTTCACCCGAGCAGCGGACCTATGTCGGCGCCATCTCGACCTCGGCCAGCGCGCTGCTGGCGCTGATCGAGGACCTGCTCGACTACTCCAAGATCGAGGCAGGCCGCTTCGATCCCGAACCGCAGCCGATGTCGGTGCGTGAGATCGCCGACAATGTCGTCGAGCTTTTGGCGGCGCGCGCTTTTGCCAAGGATATCGGCCTCGGCTGTCATGTCGAACCCGACGTGCCGCAGTTGATCACCGCCGACCCCGGCAGGGTCAGGCAGGTGCTGCTCAACCTCATCGGCAACGCCGTCAAGTTCACCGACAGCGGCGGTGTCCTGGCAAGCATCGCCCGCGTCCGCACCGAAACCACCGACCGCATCCGCTTCACCATCACCGACACCGGCCCCGGTCTGCGCGAGGAGGACATGGAGCGCATCTTCGAGGACTTTGAACAGGCTGACGGCACCTCGACCCGTGCGCATGGCGGTGCCGGCCTCGGTCTTGCCATTTCCAAGCGCCTGGTGACCGCCATGGGCGGCACCATCTCTGTTTCGAGCCGCCTTGGCCAGGGATCTGAATTCGTCTTCGAGATTCCCGCTATTTCCGCCGTCGAGGCGCCGCAGATCCGCGAGAACCCGCTGTCGGGCCGGCATGCGGTGATCGTGTCGAAGAACCCGGTCGAGGCCGAAGCCATCGCCCGCACCATTCGCGCCAATGGCGGCACGGTCGATCTGGCCACCGCCGCCGCCCAGGCCACCGCTTTCGCCGAGGGCTGTGACGTGCTGCTGATCGATGCTGCCATGGAGCAAAGCGACGGCAGGCTGCTCAGGCGCCTGCGCCAGAGCGGATTTGCCGAGTGCGAGGCAGTGACGCTGATCGCGCCGACCGACCGCGGCATGCTTGGCGAGTTCCGTGCCAATGGTTACGCCACCTTCCTGGCGAGGCCGGTGCGCGGCGAGACACTGCTGCGCGTGCTTTTGACCAGCCATGCACCGGTCATCGCCGAGCCGCAACTGCAAAGGCGCGGCGCGCAGGCCGGGCATGCCATTGGCGCCCGCCAGCAGGGCCTGTCGGTGCTGATCGCCGAGGACAACGACATCAATGCCATGCTGGCCCGCGCCACGCTGCTGAAGGCCGGGCATCGCGTGAAAGTGGTCGGCAACGGCAAGGCCGCGGTCGAGGCGGTCATCAGCACCGGCCACAAGCACCGCTACGACGTGGTGCTGATGGACTTGCACATGCCTGTCATGGACGGCCTGGACGCCATCGCCGCCATCCGCCGCCATGAGGAGGAGACCGCGGTGCCGCCGGTGCCGATCATGGTGCTGTCGGCCGACAGCCAGGAAAAGACCCGCCATGCCGTGCTCGCTCACGGTGCCAGCGGCTTCGTCACCAAGCCGCTCGACCCCGATGCCCTGGTTCATGCCGTCGAGGGGCAAGTGGCCGCCTGAGGCACAACATAGACGGTTGATAGATTACCCAGCCGACGAAGTATTGCCCGCAGAGCCGTATCACGGTACTGTCACAATCCTGTTGCACCTACACCGTATCCCCGTGCCAAGAGGGATGGCTCGAAGGAGAATCACTCGTGCATACAGTCATGCCGGAATGTGATGCTCGGCCGAACGCCAGCGGGCCTTTGCTCGTCGGCCGGAACGCCGATGCCGTCATAAAAGGCGCATCGCTCGGCCGCATCGGCAATCTCGAAGTGCGGCTCGCCCGCAACGAGGCCGAGATCGCTGCCGCGCAGGAAGTGCGCTACCGGGTGTTCTACGACGAGCTTGGTGCCAGGAAGGACCTGTTCCAGATGCAGGACCGCCGCGATGCCGATCGCTTCGATCCCCTCTGCGATCATCTGCTTGTGTTCGATACTTCGCTTTCCGGCCCCGAGCATCGCCGCATCGTCGGCACCTACCGCCTGCTGCGGCAGGAGATTGCCGCGGCGGCCGGCGGCTTCTATTCCGAAGGCGAATTCGAGCTGACCAAGCTGATCGCGCGGCATCCCGGCCAGCGTTTCCTCGAGCTCGGCCGCTCCTGTGTTCTGCCGGAATACCGCTCGAAGCGCACCATCGAGGCGCTGTGGCAAGGCATCTGGGCCTATATCAACCATTACGGCATCGGCGTGATGACCGGATGCGCGTCGTTCCACGGCACCGTGCCGGCGGCACATGCGGAGGCGCTGACCTATCTTGCCCACCACTGCCGGACGAATTCATCCTGGGACGTGCGCGCCGTCGCCGGGCGCTATTGTTCCATGGACCTGATGCCGATCGAGGCCGTCAACACCAAGGCGGCGATCGCCGCGATGCCGCCGCTGGTCAAGGGCTATCTGCGCGTCGGCGCGCGCATCGGCGACGGCTGCGTCATCGACCGTGAATTCTCGACGGTCGACGTGTTCGTGGTGATGCCGGTCAAGGAGATCGGTGCCCGCTACGTCAATTATTATGGCGGAGAAGCGCAGCGGTTTGCTGCCTGAGTAGGGCAGTAGGGGAGAGAAGGTAACGGCCGGAGTAGGCAATTGCTCTACTTTATCCGACGTAGCGTTAATCCCTGATCCCCTACTCCCCTAACCTACGCATCCTTCTCAGCTTGCTCATTCACCGGCCCCGGCTCCACCGGCGCTTCGCTCGCCACATGCTTGGGGCCGCCCTTGGCGACGCCGACCATGGCCGGCCGCAGCACACGCTCGCCGATCGAATAGCCGGGCTGCACGACCTGCACGACCGTGTTGGCCGGTACGTCGGGATTGGGCACCTCGAACATCGCCTGGTGGAAATTCGGATCGAATTTCTCGCCCTCAGGCTCAAGCTTCTTCACGCCGTGACGTTCCAGCGCCGACAGCATGGCGCGCTCGGTGATCTCGACGCCGTCGATCAGCGCCTTGAAACCGGCATCGCCCGAAGCCTTGGCCTCCTCCGGGATGGCATCCAGAGCACGGCGCAGATTGTCTGACACTGAAAGCATGTCGCGGGCAAAGTTGGCAACCGCATAGGCACGCGCATCGTGGACGTCGCGGGCGGTGCGGCGGCGCAAATTCTCCATGTCGGCCGCGACGCGCAGCGCGCGATCCTTCAGCTCTTCGTTTTCCTTCAGAAGCCGCACAAGCGCTTCATAGTCGCTGTCGACGCCGCTTTCCCTTGGCTCCGCGGCAGCCTCGGTCTTCTCGGCTTCATCGGGCGCGCGTTCGTCTTTTGCCTGGTCGCTCATCGCCGTTTCCCGTCATTTTCGAATGGTGTGGATTTGCGCCCGATATCGAGGTTTAGCGGCCAAAAATCAAGGGGCAAGCGCTACTGCAGCCGCTGTCGCGGCTTGATGGCGGACAGCGCAACCTTTCGAGTTTAATTCAAACTTTACCATACCGGACGGCTTTGCTTGCCAGGCTACTACAATGCGGGAACCATTTCTCTCCTGGAAGAGTTTCGAAGCCGACACAGGATTTTGGAAGATGTCCCGCACCAATGGCGAAAAGCGCGATGGGCTCGCCCTCGATATCCGGCGCCAGCTCGGCAATGAGACCACCAAGCGCTTCCTGCGCACCCTGCCGGCATTCCGCACGGAGACGGATATTCCCGACCGTCTGAAGAAATTGCTCGACCGCCTGGATGGCATCGAAACCAACATGGTCGGAGGCGGACGCCGTCGATAGGTGCCGTTGCCGGCGACGCGCCCGGCGACTGTGGCCGGAATTCGTCGCATCGCGCGACATTTACCCGCAGTAACTTTGCGTGATCTTCGTCTTGCGGCAGCGCCCTGCTCCGCCTATGTTTCATGATGAACATGATTTCCCCCGAAGCTGTGGCAAACAGCAAGCGCGCCTGGTTGAAAATCCTGTCGCGCTATAAAAAGCCCGACAGGCGTCGCAGCGCCGTCGAACTCGCCATCACCCTTATTCCCTTCGCCACGCTGTGGGCACTGTCCTCGGCCGCCTATGCCTATGGCCATTGGTGGGGTCTGGTCCTCATCCTTCCGGCCGCCGGCTTTCTGGTGCGGATCTTCATGATCCAGCACGATTGCGGTCACGGCTCCTTCTTTGCCAATCGCTATGCCGACGACTGGATCGGCCGTGTGCTTGGCGTGCTAACGCTGACGCCCTACGATTGCTGGCGCCGCGCCCACGCAACCCATCACGCCAGCGCCGGCAATCTCGACGAGCGCGGCACCGGCGACATCAAGACACTGACCGTCGCTGAATATCGGCAACTGTCGTGGCGAGGCCGGCTCGCCTATCGCCTCTATCGCCATCCGCTGGTGATGTTCGGCCTTGGCCCGATATGGATTTTCATGTTCGAGCAGAGACTGCCCTTGGGCATGATGCGGGGCGGCCTCACACCCTGGGTGTCGTCGATGTCCACCAACCTCGCCGTCGCGGTCATCGCCGCTCTGCTCATCTGGTTCGTTGGCCCCGGCGCGTTCCTGGTCGTGCATCTGCCGATCGTCATCCTCGCCGGATCGGCCGGCATCTGGCTGTTCTATGTCCAGCATCAGTTCGAGGAGACGGAGTGGACAAAGGACTCAGAGTGGGAATTCCAGCACGCTGCCCTGCACGGTTCGTCCTATTACGACCTGCCGCCGGTGCTGAACTGGATCACCGGCAATATCGGCGTCCACCACGTGCACCACCTCTCGGCCAAGGTGCCGTGCTACCGGCTTCCGGAAGTGCTGAGGGACTATCCGGAGCTGCGTGAGATCGGCCGCGTCACACTCCTCGACAGCCTGCGCTGCGTCAAGCTGGCGCTGTGGGACGAGAGCCGCAGCAAGCTGGTATCGTTCCGCGAAGCGCGGATCCCCGTGTAGGCGCACCGCCGCACCTAAAGCGCGTCGCGCTCGACCGGCCTCATGCGACGCGCTTTAGGTTCTTGTTTATGCATGCCGTTATCGCAAAACCGCTGAACACACTTTTGCGCGACATGCGTTAGGGGTGCGGCAGGCTCCAAAATTCCGAGCTTAAGCCGCCTGGCGTTGGTCGCGCATCAGGATCTCGCCCTGGCGGATCTCGGTGCCCAGCACTTTCAGGCATTCGCGCATGAAGGCGGCAAGGCCCGGCCAGCCCTTGGCCGACACCAGATTGCCATCGACATGGGCGCCGGTCGGCGCAACATCGATATAGATGCCGCCGGCCAGCGTGACTTCCGGTTCGCAATATTGCAGTGCCGCGACTTCGCGGCCGCGCACTACGCCGTCGACTGCGATCAGGATCTGCACGCCGTGGCAGATGGTGAAGATCGGCTTTCCCGTCTCATGGAAATGCCGCACCAGCGCCTGCACGCGTTTGTCGATGCGGATATATTCCGGCCCGCGCCCGCCCGCCGCGTAGACGGCATCGTAGTCGGCGGGATTGACCTCGGAAAACGTCTTGTTGAGGATGTAGTCGTGGCCGAGCTTTTCCGTATAGGTCTGGTGGCTCTCGAAGTCGTGCAGCGAGGTCTTCAGGATATCGCCGGCCTTTTTGTCGGGGCAAACGACATGGACCGTGTGGCCGACCGCATGCATGGCCTGTTCAAAGACGAAAATCTCGTACTCCTCGCTGAACTCGCCAACGAGCATCAATATCTTCTTGCCAGCCATACCCGGTTCCTCCCTTGTGGCCACATTTATTCGGATCGCGAAATAATGGGCTTATCCTAAGGCGGAGAGGCGCAAAATAAAAGGCTGAATCGGGAATGTGGTCCGACCAGACAGGCTTCTGGCCCTCTGGGGCGGATCAGCCGGGGCGCACCCGCCGCCAGGAATATTTCGGGCCTTTGGGCTCCGGCTTCACCGCCGGCTGATAGAACAGCGGCAGTCCGCCTGTGCGGCCTTGCTCAAGCCGCTTCAGCAGCACCGGGTGCAATATCTCGAATTCGTCGAAGCCGAGGCGCAGCATATGCGGCAGCTGGTCGATCAGCACCTGCCCGGTGGCGCGCATGGCGCCGGTGAAGTGGTAACGGCTGCGCAGCAATTCGCCCTTGGAGAACGAGCGGCCGTCATTGAACACCGGAAAGGCCAGCGCCACCAGTGACAGCTGGTCGAGCAGGCCGGCGATCTTGTCGAGCTGGTCGCCGGGCTGCAACAGCACGCCGATGCGTTCCTTCGCCGACCGCCGCACCTCCGGATCGAGGCCGAGAAACGCCTGCAACGGCAGGATGAAACGGCCATTGCCGACCAGCGCCTCGGCGCTTTCGGCATGAACCCACTCGTCCTCGCGGAACCCATCCGGTGTCCACAGCCGCGTGGCGTTTTCGGCTATCAAGTCGCTCATCAAGAAAATTCCCAAGTCCAAAGAGTCTAAAGTGCAAAACACCTCAGGGTGCGTTGAGATTCAGGTCAGGCCGAGCCGGAGCCGAAGGCGGGCGCGAAGCGACCAAACTGCGTGGCTTCCGAAAACCGGAGCGGAGCGTACTCTTTTGGTACGCGAGCACCGGAAGCGCAGGAAGCCGCCATTTGCAGGCCGGCTGAATATCAATATGCCCTAAAGTGAGGCGTCAGTCAGCGACCTTTCCAAACCCGACAAGTGGATGCCGCATTCGGTCTTGGCGTGCCCGGCCCAGCGGCCGCTGCGCGCGTCGTCGCCCGGTTGCACCGGCTGCGTGCATGGGAAGCAGCCGATCGACAGATAGCCATAGGCGACCAGCGGGTTTTCACGCAGCGCATGCGCGCGCATGTAGCCGGCCTGGTCCGATGTCGTCCAGTGCGCCAGCGGATTGATGCGGATGCGCGAGCCGACCGCCTCGAACACCGGGAGCGCTGCCCGGGTCGCCGCCTGGAAGCGCTTGCGGCCGGTGAACCAGGCGCGGAACGGCTCGACGCCGCGCGCCAGCGGCTCGACCTTGCGCACGTCGCAGCAGGCGTCAGTATCGGTCTCGTTCAGATTGCCGGTCGGGTCGATCCTTGCCAGCGCCGCATCGTCGGGCCTGATCACCCGGATATCGGTCAGCCCGAAATCGGCGGCCAGCGCGTCACGATAGCCGAGCGTCTCCTCGAAATGCTTGCCGGTGTCGAGAAAGATCACCGGCAGCGTGCGGTCGATCTCGGCGATCATGTGCAGCAGCACCGCCGAATCCGCGCCAAAGGACGAGACGGCGGCGATATCGCCATGAAAGAATTCCCGGGTCGACCGCTCGATGATCTCCAGCGGCTTCAGATGGCCGTAGAGCGCGTCGAGACCCGCCGCTTGGGCGGCGATGCCGGCCTCGACGTCGACGATACGGTCAAGCGGCCTTGGCTTCGCCAGCATAGAGCGCCTCCTTGAACGGCGCGGGACCGACACGGCGGTAGGCGTCGATGAATCTTTCATTTCTGTCCAGCCGAAGCCCGAGATAGGTCTCGACGATCTGCTCGATGGCATCGGTGATCTCTTCCGAACTGAAGCCGCGGCCGATGATCTCGCCGACCGAGGTGTTCTCGTCGGCCGAGCCGCCGAGCGTCACCTGGTAGAGCTCGGCGCCTTTCTTCTCGACCCCGAGGATGCCGATATGGCCGACATGGTGATGGCCGCATGCATTGATGCAGCCGGAAATCTTCAGCTTCAATTCGCCGATCTCGCGCTGGCGCTCCAGTGAGGCGAAGCGCCGCGAGATTTCCTGCGCCACGGGAATCGAGCGCGCCGTCGCCAGCGCGCAATAATCGAGGCCGGGGCAAGAGATGATGTCGCTGATCAGGTTGGAATTGGCCGTCGCCAGCCCGATATCGACAAGCGCGTCATAGACCGCCTTGAGGTCGGCCCGCGCGACATGCGGCAGGATCAGGTTCTGCTCGTGGCTGACGCGCAGCTCGTCGAATGAATATTTTTCGGCAATGTCGGCGACCGCTTCCATCTGGCTGTCGGAGGCATCGCCCGGCGTCTCGCCGATGCCCTTGAGCGAGATGGTCACCGCCGCGTAGTCGGGATGGCGATGGGTGACCACATTCTGGTCCAGCCATTCGGAAAAGCTCCTGGAGTCGAGGCGGGCAAGCTTGACCGCCTCGTCGCCTTCCGGCTGGTCGACAAGCGCCGGCGGCGCGAAATAGGCGTCGATGGCGCGGATGTCTTCTTCCGGCAGCCTCAGCTCGGCGTCCTTCAACTCCTGCCATTCGGCCTCGACCTGGCGGGTGATCTCCTCGACGCCGGTCTCATGGACCAGGATCTTGATGCGCGCCTTGAACTTGTTGTCGCGACGGCCGTAGAGGTTATAAACGCGCAGGATCGCCGTGCAGTAGGACAACAGATCCGCTTCGGGCAGGAAATCGCGGATCTTCTTGGCCACCATCGGCGTGCGGCCCTGGCCGCCGCCGACATAGACGGCGAAACCAAGCTCACCGGCGGCGTTCTTCTTCAGGTGCAGGCCGATGTCGTGCGTCTGGATGGCGGCGCGGTCGCGCTCGGCGCCGGTCACCGCGATCTTGAATTTTCGCGGCAGGAACGAGAATTCCGGATGCACCGAGGACCATTGCCGCAGGATTTCGGCATAGGGGCGCGGATCGGCAACCTCGTCGGCGGCTGCGCCGGCGAAGTGGTCGGCAGTGACGTTGCGAATGCAGTTGCCGCTGGTCTGGATGGCGTGCATCTCGACGTTTGCCAGATCGGCCAGGATCGCCGGGATGTCCGACAGCGCCGGCCAGTTGAACTGGATGTTCTGGCGCGTCGTGAAATGCCCATAACCCTTGTCGTATTTGCGGGCGATGTGGCCGAGCATGCGCAGCTGCTTGCTGTTCAGCGTGCCGTAGGGGACCGCGATGCGCAGCATATAGGCATGCAGCTGCAGATAGACGCCGTTCATCAGCCGCAGTGGCCGGAACTGGTCTTCGGTGATCTCGCCGGCAAGGCGCCGCGCGACCTGGTCGCTGAACTCGGCGACGCGGGCCTTGACGAAATCGTGGTCGAACTCATCGTAACGGTACATATTCAGGTCTTTCCGGGCGCGTCCGCCCGTTATTTTCTTCGTTCGAGCATGATCGGGATCATGCTTGTGTCATCTATGCCGCGCGCGCGGCATGCGGACGGGCCTGCTTGCCCAGATCGTTGCGGGTGGTCGGGCCGGCGGCACGGATCTTTTCGCGCAACCGGACCGCTTCGACCGTGCCGTTGGCCACTGTCACGTCGATCAGGTTGACGTCGACCACTTCGTTGGCGGCGGAGGCCTTGGCGCCGATCGCCTCCAGCCGGTCCTCGGCCGCCTTGTCATGGGCGATATCGGCATGGTCGATGGTCTCGGCCCAGCCGCCATTGGCGTACCAGACGGCTATGCCGTCGGCGAGGCGGTTAGCGGTCAGCACTTTCATTGGTTCACTCCTTGCGCCGCAGCACGGGCCACGCTTTGCTGCCTGTGTGCCGCCAGCGGCTCGGACCGTTCGAAATTGGCGCCGGCCACCGCGTCGCCGATGATGGTCATCACCGGGCCGCTGAGGTCGGCGCGCGCCTCCAGCGACGGCAGGTCGGCGAGTGTGCCGTGGAAACGGCGGCGGTTGGCAAGGCTGGCATTCTCGACCACGGCGACGGCCGTATCCGGCGACAGGCCGGCTTCGATCAGCCGGCCGGCGACCTCGGCGGCGACCGAGCGGCCCATATAGACGGCGACCGTCGCGCCGGAAATGGCGAGCTTTGCCCAGTCGGGCAGCGAATTGCCCTTGAGGTCATGGCCGGTGGTGAACACCATCGACGACGACACGCCGCGCAGCGTCAGCGGCAGTTCGAAATCGGCGGCGGCGGCGAAGGCCGCGGTGACGCCCGGAACCACTTCGTAGGCGACGCCGGCATCGCGAAGCGCCGCCATCTCCTCGCCGGCCCGGCCGAACACCAGCGGGTCGCCGGACTTCAGCCGCACGACACGCTTGCCGGCGTGGCCAAGCTCGACCAGCAGCGCATTGATCTCGGCCTGGCTCTTGGAATGGCAGCCCTTGCGCTTGCCGACCGGCAGGCGCTCGGCATCGCGGCGGCCCATGGCGACGATCGCCTCCGGCACCAGCGCGTCATGGACGATCACGTCGGCTTCCATCAGCAGGCGATGGGCGCGCAGCGTCAAAAGGTCCTCGGCGCCTGGACCGGCGCCTACAAGCGCGATATGGCCCGATGCCGGTTCTTTCGAAAGCAGCAGGCCGACGGCCGCATCATGCGCCTGCGAAAGCTCGCCGGCCTCGACAGCGCGGGCTGGCGCGCCGCCAAAGAAATCGCTCCAGAAGCGGCGGCGGGCATTGCCCTTCGGCAGCAGTCTTTCGGCGGTGTCGCGAAACGATGCGGCGAGCGCTGCGAGCGGACCGAGCGACGGCGACAGCATGCGGTCGATGCGGCTGCGCAGCATCTGCGCCAGCACCGGGCCGGCACCTTCCGTGCCGATGGCAATGGCAACCGGCGCGCGGTTGACCAGTGCCGGCGTGAAGAAATCGCATAGCTCCGGCCGGTCGACGGCATTGACCGGAATGCCCAGCCGGCGCGCATCCCCGGCAACGCGGCGATCGAGCGCCGCGTCGCCGCTGGCGGCAAACACCATCACCGCACCGTTGAGATGTGCTGCATCATAGGCGCCGGCGATGTGGGCGGCCCCCGTCTCGGCGATAAAGGCCAGCAGCTCCGGGCTTGTTTCATCGCTGACGATGCGCAGCACAGCGCTCGAGTGCGCGAGCAACCGCGCCTTGGCCAGCGCTTCCTCTGCGCCGCCGACAATGGCTATGGCTTCGCCCTCGACCCGCATGAAGACGGGAAAGGCATTGAGCTTGGGCGTGGCTTGCGGCATGACGAGCGGAATCCTGGAACCTTTTGTCAGTTCTACGCGGGGGCGCGAAAAACCAGAAGGCACCCACTCGCGCATCGCTTCGTAGCAGGCAATCTCTTTTCTGCAAGCATGAAGGCCAAGAGAAAAATATTCCACATTCAAATGCGGAGCAGATTGAAGCTGCTGTTGCAGCCCTTGATCCGCTGCCTTTTTAGCGGCCGGAGGAGCTAACCACAAACCAGATTTTTCTAAATTCTATCAATTTAGTAGATTAAGCCGCCGGATACTGGCGAGCGATCGACGGCAGCCCGCACTCTCGCCGACCCCCTGTCGGAGCACCGGGTCCGAGTGCCGGAACATTCCCGCCTCGGTACGCGTTTGCCCTATGGACCCGGGCCGGTCACACTCCTGCAGCAAAGGCCCGGCGGTGGGTTCGAAAATCAAAAAGGAGCGCCCCATGAGCAACGTCAGACTGAAACGCGGACTGTGGATCGTGGTGGCAGATGGCGAAAAGGCGCTGTTCCTCGAGAACCGTGGAGACGTCCAATATCCCGACCTTCAAGTCGTGCACGAGATGGAGCAGGAAAATCCGGCAACCCGAGAACAAGGCACGGACCGCCCCGGCCGCTACAGCGACGGCCCTTCCGTCCACCGCAGTGCGGTCGAGGACACCGACTGGCACCGTCTCGGCAAGGAGCGTTTTGCCGAAGAGATTGCCGACAGGCTCTACAAGCTCGCCCATCGCGGCACATTCAAGGAGATCGTGCTGATCGCGCCGCCGCCGGTGCTGGGCGACATGCGCAGGAAACTGCACAAGGAGGTCACCGACAAGTTAACGGCCGAAATTCCGAAGACGCTGACCAACCACAGCATACCGGATACGAGAGCCTGCTGCAGGCGACCTGATCGGGCATCGGCGGCGTGCAATTTCCTTATTAATCCCAGTCTGGGGCAGGTCCTCCCGTGAACGATGGGAGAGGGGTCGCCAGCGCTGGAGTTCCCCCTTCTCCCCGTTCTTCACGCGGAGAAGGTGCCCGGCCGGCGGGATGAGGGGCAGCGCCGACGATTGATAAAACTCAGCCGCTCAAACGTGCTGGCCGCCGTTGATGTGGATTTCCGAGCCGGTCACATAGGACGCCTGCTGCGAGCACAGGAAGAAGATGATGTCGGCGACTTCCGCCGTGGTGCCTAGCCGTCTCAGCGGGATGGTCTCGACGATTTTGTCCGTGCCCGGCGACAGGATCGCGGTGTCGATCTCGCCCGGCGCAATCGCATTGACGCGGATGCCGTGCGGGCCGAAATCATGCGCCATTTCGCGGGTCAGCGAGCCGAGCGCCGCCTTCGATGTCGCATAGGCGGTGCCGGCGAAAGGATGCACGCGGGTGCCGGCGATCGAGGTGACGTTGACGATCGAGCCCTTGGCCGATGCCAGTTCCTTGAACAATCCCCGCGCCAGCATGATCGGGGCGAAGAAATTCACCTGGAAGACGTCGCGCCAGACATGCATCGGCGTGTCGATCGAGTTCATGCGGCTGTTGCCGTCCTTGAGCTTCGGCGAGATGCCGGCATTGTTGACCAGCGCATGCAGCTGGCCGCCATGTGCTTCCAGGCGGTGACGAATCTCGGAGATCGCGATGCCGACATCCTCCTGGTCGGCGAGATCGACCTTGATATGGTCTTCCGGGCCGGCCGGCCACGGGCAGTCCTCGGCAAAGGCCTGGCGCGAGCAGGTGATGACGCGCCAGCCTTCGCGTGAAAAGCGCTTGACCGTGGCATGGCCGATGCCGCGGCTGGCGCCGGTCAGCACGATCGTCTTTCTGGTGTCGAGTTCAGCCATGTCGCTTGTCTCCAGGCGGACATGTAGCGGAACACGGTCGCGGTTGCGAGGGGGATCAGCCTCAGCCGCCCGTCAGAATATCCAATATCGAGGTCTGCCGCTTCTTGACCGGGCCGCCGACTTCGCCGGGCGGCACCGGGTGCTTGATCGATGCGGTGGCGCTGTCGACGCCCGGCATGGCCAGCCCGCCGGCATCGACCGTCTCGGCAGGACGCACGGGACGCGAGGCCGGCTGGGTAGCTGCTGTTGGGGGCGCCGATTGGCCGACGGAAGCGACCGGCGCCGGCGGCGCCGTGTCGGACGGTATGTCATCCGGGACGATGGTGTCGGGCGGCGTCGATTTCCAGGTTCCAGGCAGCGGCCGCACCGGCACGCCCTCATGCGCGGCGACCATGAACTCGTGCCAGGCCTGCGCCGGCAGCGCGCCGCCGGTGACCTTCTTCATCGCGCTGCCGTCATCGTTGCCGAACCAGACGCCGGTGGTCAGATTGGCTGTATAGCCGATGAACCAGGCGTCGCGCGAATTCTGGCTGGTGCCGGTCTTGCCGGCCGCCGGCCAGGCGAACGCCGCCTTCCTGGCAGTGCCGATCTCGACCGTGCCGGTCATCATCGAGTTCATCATACCGACGACGCCGGGCTTGACGACGCGCGGCGCACCGCCGCCATTGTTTTCGTAGAGCACCTTGCCGTCACTCGTCGTGACCCGGCGGATGAAATGGATGTCCGGCTTGTAACCGCCATTCGCGAAGGGAACATAGGCCGAGGTCAGTTCCAGCGGCGTCACTTCCGAGGTGCCCAGCGCGATCGAGGTGTTGGCCGTCAGCTCGGACTGGATGCCCATGCGGTGCGCCGCCTCGACCACCGCATTCGGCCCGACTTCCATGGTCAGCTGCGCGGCCACCGAGTTCAGTGATTTTGCCAGCGCCGTCGCCAGCGTCACCTTGCCGAAATATTTGCCGCCGTAATTGTCGGGCGTCCAGTTGCCGATCTTGATCGGCGCGTCGTTGCGCACGCTGTCGGGCGTGCGGCCGGATTCCAGCGCCGCCATATAGACGAACGGCTTGAACGCCGAGCCCGGCTGCCGGCGCGCTTCCGAGGCGCGGTCGAACTGGCTGGTCGAATAGTCGTAACCGCCGACCATCGCGCGCACCGCGCCGGAATTGTCGATCGACACCAGCGCGCCCTGGCTGACATTGAGTTTTTTGCCGCTCTGGTCGATCAGCCGGCGGATCGATTGCTCGGCGAGCTTCTGCAGCGTCAGATCGACGGTCGTGTCGACGACGATATCGCGGCGCACGTCGCCGATCAGGTCGGGTAGTTCTTCCATGATCGTATCGGCGACGTAGTTTTCCGAGCCGGTCCAGTACGACGGCGCGCGTGTCGCCGGCGCGCTCATCGCCGTGGTCTGCTCCTTGGCGCTGATCTTGCCCTCCTCGCGCATCGCAGCGAGCACCAGCTGCGCGCGCTGCTCGGCCGCCTTCGGGTCGCGCGCCGGCGACAGCCGCGACGGCGCCTTGAGCAGGCCGGCGAGAAGTGCCGCCTCCGACAGCGTGACGTCACGCGCGCTCTTGCCGAAATAGCGGCGCGAGGCTGCTTCGACACCATAGGCGCCAGAGCCGAAATAGACCCGGTTGAGGTACATTTCGAGGATCTGGTCCTTCGTATGCTTGTGCTCCAGCCAGAGCGCCAAGAGCACTTCCTGCACCTTGCGTTCCAGCGTGCGGTCCGGCGTCAGGAACAGGTTCTTGGCCAGCTGCTGGGTCAGCGTCGAGCCACCCTGCGAAAAATGTCCACCCAGCACATTGGTCACCATGGCCCGGGAAAGGCCGATCGGGTCGATGCCGAAATGCGAATAGAAGCGGCGGTCTTCGATGGCGATGACGGCCTCGGGAATATAGGGCGACATTTCGTGCAGGCCGACGGCCTCGCCGCCGCTCATGCCGCGATTGCCAAGCAGCTGGCCGTCGACCGAGACGATCTTGATGTTGGGGGCGCGATCGGGAATGGCCCAGGTGGTGGCCGCCGGCATTTTCGCGCCGTAATAGACGACGATGCCGGCAGTGGCGATGCCGCCCCAGATGGCCAGCACGAAGCACCAGTAGAACAGCCGGCCAAGCACGCCGAACACGCCGCGCCGGCTTTTGCCGCGCCCGCCACGAGACGGCTTGGCCTTGGTCGATTTGCGCTTTGCAGCGGCTGTACGGTTGCTCGGCACGACGCGGTCCTCCTCGCTCACCGAAAAACCGGCCGAGGATCTCGCCCCCGGCGATGCCTCGAAGCTGGGCTCGATGCGGTTGTCTTTCCGGTTCGCCATGCGCTGTGCTGTCTTCCCCATGCCTATGGCGTTCGGGTTGAAGACTAGATGCGGCGATTTAAGGGCGGGTTAAGTCGGGAAAAATCGAAGTAAAGTGTATTCAACCGTTTGCGGAGCAGGCGCGGCCCGCGACAGCGCCAAAGCCGGAAATGAAAAACCCGCCTCGGCGGGCGGGTTGTTGGAGCCAATGAGCACCATAGGGAAATTAGTAGCATAGCTGCCGGCACAAAGCAAGAACAAAATACGCGTTGCCGCACAATAATCGCTCGGTTGGCGCTGCCCCTCACCCTTACCCTCTCCTCGTGAAGGACGGTGCGAGGGGAGATCGCCGGCATTGCGGCCAAGCCCCTTCTCGCCGTTCTCACGGGGAGAAGGTCCCGGCAGGGGTTGAGGGGCAGCGCCGAGTTCGACCGTTGCGACAACCCTCAGTCGTCCGCGTCCGGGTCGTCGGAGGCCGGCCGCCAGCTGATTGGCTCGATCTTCCTTTGCGTATGGCCGTCCGTATAGGCCCACCAGCCGGCATCGCTTTCGTCCCAGTCGCCGCCGGCCGCCTTCAGCCGGTCGAGCGAACGGTATTGCGCGATGCTCTCGTTCATCACGCCGTCGCTGTCCTGCCAGTAGACGGTGATCTTGGAACCGTCCTTTGGTGCCGTCTCGATTGGTTTTCGCGCAGCCATTTCAATTCCTCCCGGCCGACGGCGTTAAAGTGCCAGAAGGCCATTAGCTGTGGGCGAAGATGTCCTCTTCATCCCAGCCCATCAGGTCGAGTTTCGCACGCGTCGGCAGGAAGCGGAAGCAGGCATCGGCCTCCCTGGTCCGGTTGTCGCGCGCCAGCCGCGCGCTCAGTACGTCGCGCAGCCGGTGCAAATAGAGCACGTCGGAGGCGGCATATTCGAGCTGCTCGGGCGACAGCGTCTCGGCTGCCCAGTCCGAGGATTGCTGCGCCTTCGACAGGCCGACCCCGAGAAGCTCGAAGCAGATGTCCTTCAACCCGTGCCGGTCGGTGTAGGTGCGCGTCAGCCGCGACGCGATCTTGGTGCAGAACACCGGCTCCGGCATGACGCCGAAGGCGTTGTAGAGCACGGCGAGATCGAAGCGGCCGTAGTGAAAAAGCTTGGTAATGCTGCGGTTCTTGAGCAGGCTGACGAGGTTCGGCGCCTTCTTCTGGCCGGGCGCGATCTGGATGACGTCGGCCGAGCCGTCGCCCGGCGAGATCTGCACGACGCAGAGCCGGTCGCGATGCGGGTTCAGCCCTAGCGTCTCGGTGTCGATGGCGACCGCCCCGACATCGTAATGCAGCAGGCCGGGCAGATCGTTTTTGTGGAAACGTATGTCGCTCATCGTCTTCTCCGGTCGCGGCCCCGTGCAGCGATGCGCGACGGACCGTGCCCGTCCTTGCCGCGATCCGGCGAAAAATCAACAAAAACTTGAGTCTGGCGCAATTTCAGCGTGTCAGCGCCTCGAGAATGCGCGCCCAGGAGCGCTGGCCCTTGTGGAAGGAGCTCATCTCGTACTTCTCGTTCGGCGAGTGGATGCGGTCGTCGTCGAGGCCGAAACCGACCAGCAGCGATTCCATACCGAGATAGGTCTGGAAATCGCCGACCACCGGGATCGACCCGCCGCCGCCGGTTATTACCGCCGGCTTCGGCCATTCGTCGGACAGCGCCTGCTTGGCCTTGGCCAGGAAGGGCGAGTCGTAGGAAAGCTGGATTGCCGGCGAGCCGCCATGCGGATGAAATTCGACCGAGCAGTCCGCTGGCACGCGCTGCCTGGCAAATGCCTGGAAGGCGGCGCGGATTTTTTCCGGATCCTGTTTGTGAACCAGGCGGAAAGAGACTTTTGCCGAGGCTTGCGCGGCGATCACCGTCTTGAAGCCCTTGCCGGTATAGCCGCCGATAATGCCGTTGAACTCGGCCGTCGGTCGCGCCCAGGTGAGCTCGAGCACCGAGCGGCCCTTTTCGCCGGACGGAATCGACAGGCCAACCGGGCCGAGGAAGGTCTCGGCCGTCTCGCCGAGCGACAGCCACGACTGCAATATCTGCGACGGCGTTTCCTCGACGCCGTCATAAAAACCTGGAATGGTGATGTGACCATCGGCATCGTGGATGTCGGCCAGGATCTTTGCCAGGATGCGGATCGGATTGGCGGCCGCACCGCCATAGAGCCCGGAATGCAGGTCGCGGTCGGCGGCAGTCACCGTGATCTCCTCGCCGACCAGCCCGCGCAGCAAGACGCAGATCGACGGCGTATCGCGGTCCCACATGCCGGTGTCGCAGACCAGCGCGAAATCGGCCTTGAGCTCATCCGCATTCGCCTCGAGAAACGGCTTCAGCGACGGCGATCCGGACTCCTCCTCGCCCTCGAACAGGATGGTGATTCGGCACGGCAATCCGCCATGCACCTGCTTCCACGCGCGGCAGGCCTCGACGAAGGTCATCAGTTGGCCCTTGTCGTCGGCCGCGCCGCGGCCGGTGATCACCTTGTGGCCGGGCCCGATCTCCTTGACCGCCGGCGCGAACGGGTCGCTTTCCCACAGCTCGATCGGATCGACCGGCTGGACGTCGTAATGGCCGTAAAACAACAGATGCGGCGCGCCCGCCGGCCCATCGTGATGCGCGACCACCATCGGATGCCCCGGCGTGTCACGCAAGCTGGCGTCGAAGCCGATCAGCTTGAGCTCGGCGACCAGCCATTCGGCGGCCTTGCGGCAGTCGGCGGCGTAGTCCGGATCGGTGGAGATCGACTTGATGCCGAGCAGGCCGAACAGCCGTTCCAGGCTCTGGTCGAAGTTCTTGTCTAGGCGGTCGAGAACAGGGGAAACTGCGGACATCTGGCGGGCCTTTCGATTCTGGCGGCAAATCTAGAGCCCATGCGGCGAAACGGAAAGCCCGCGACCGTTGGGCCACAGCTTCCTGTCCAACGGCAAAAAAATGCCGCCGTGGTGGAGGGGAACCACGGCGGCCTTTACTCGAAACGATGCGGCAGCCCGGAGAGGGGGGATAGGCTGCCGCAAGTGTCCGGGATAGGCGGGGGACGGGCCTTGCTCCGGACTTCGGCGAAAACTGCCGATGCGTTTTATCTGTGTCTGCGAACGTGGCGATTCAAGGGCACAAAAATTACACTTTTGTAACATAGGCGTGAGCGAACAAAGCTGCAGCCAGGCCGGCAGGGCCGGCCAAGTTCGCACGCCATTTGTCAGGGTGTTGCCGGAACCCTTGGTGGAAGCCGCCTTTGGCATGGACCGCGGCGCTGCGCCGCGCTATCCCTCGTGCCATGAAAAAAGGCGATCATCTCTTCCTTGTCGACGGCTCCGGCTACATCTTCCGTGCCTATCACGCGCTCCCGCCGCTGTCCCGCAAGTCCGACGGGCTGCCGACCAGTGCCGTGCTCGGCTTCTGCAACATGGTCTGGAAGCTGACGCAGGACGCCCGCAACACCGATGTCGGCATCGTGCCGACGCATTTCGCCGTGATTTTCGACTATTCGTCGAAGACCTTCCGCAACGACCTCTACCCCGAATACAAGGCCAACCGCTCGGCGCCGCCGGAAGATTTGATCCCGCAATTCGGCCTGATCCGCCAGGCGACCAGGGCATTCAACCTGCCGTGCCTTGAGACGGAAGGCTACGAGGCCGACGATTTGATCGCCACCTATTGCCGGCTTGCCTGCGAAGCCGGCGCCGACACCACCATCATCTCCTCCGACAAGGACCTGATGCAACTGGTCGGCCCAACGGTTGCCATGTACGACCCGATGAAGGACCGCCAGATAGGCGTTTCCGAGGTGATCGAGAAATGGGGCGTGCCTCCGGAGAAGATGATCGACCTGCAGGCGCTGACCGGCGATTCGGTCGACAATGTGCCGGGCGTGCCCGGCATCGGGCCGAAGACGGCGGCGCAATTGCTCGAACAGTTCGGCGACCTCGACACGCTGCTCGCCCGCGCCGGCGAGATCAAGCAGGACAAGCGGCGCGAATCGATCATCGCCAATGCCGACAAGGCGCGCATTTCGCGTGACCTGGTGAGGTTGAAGAACGACGTGCCGGTGACCGAAGGGCTTGACGAGTTCGTGTTGCATGCGCCGGACGGCCCCAGGCTGATCGGCTTTCTCAAGACCATGGAATTCTCGACGCTGACCCGCCGCGTGGCCGAAGCGACCGGAACCGACGCGGGCAATGTTCCAGCCACCCCCGTCACCATAGAGCGTGCCGATACCGCGCATGGTCCCGATATGGGTTTTGGCCTGCCCGCGGCCGCCGAGAGCGCACCGCCGTCGGACGAAGCGGCGCTCGAAGCCCCAGCTGCAGCCAAGCAAGGCGACACCCCATCCCTACTTTCGGCGCTTCGCCTGGAGGCTGCCACCACCCGCAAGATCGACACCAGCGCCTACGCCTGCATCCGCGACGCCGCGACGCTGAAGGTCTGGATCGCCGAGGCGATGGAGAGAGGCATCGTCGCGTTCGACATTAAGGCCTCCTCGCCCGATCCGATGCGGGCCGAACTGATCGGCCTTGCCATGGCCGTCGCGCCTGGCCATGCCGCCTATGTGCCGCTTGCCCATAAAAACGGCAATGGCGACCTGCTCGGCGGCGGCGCGGTCGAAAACCAGATCCCGGTCCGCGACGCGCTGGCGTTGCTCAAGCCGCTGCTCGAGGACAAATCCGTCCTCAAGATCGTGCACGACATGAAATACCGCCTTGTCGTCATGAGCCGTCACGGCATCGAGGTCGGCCCCTATGACGACACCATGCTGATCTCCTACGTGCTCGAGGCCGGCACCCACGGTGGCCACGGCCTGGAGGCGCTGGCCGATAAATGGCTCGGCCACGCGACCATTCCGCTGAAGGAATTGGCCGGTTCGGGAAGAAGCTTCGTCGGCCTCGATCAGGCCGACCTCGGCAAGGCGACGGCTTACGGCGCCGAGCACGCCGACGTCGCGCTCAGGCTCTGGCAGGTGCTGAAGCCACGGCTTGCCGCCAAGGGCCTGGTTTCGGTCTATGAACGGCTGGAACGGCCGCTGGTGCCGGTATTGGCGCGGATGGAACAGCGCGGCATCTCCGTCGACCGGCAGATCCTGTCGCGGCTCTCCGGCGAACTGGCACAGGGTGCCGCACGGCTTGAGGACGAAATCTACCAGCTGGTCGGCGAGCGCATCAACATCGGCTCGCCAAAACAGCTCGGCGACATCCTGTTCGGCAGGATGGGCCTGCCCGGCGGTTCTAAAACCAAGACCGGCCAGTGGTCGACCTCGGCGCAGCTTCTCGAAGACCTCGCCGCCGAAGGCCATGAATTGCCGCGCAAGATCGTCGACTGGCGCCAGCTGACCAAGCTGAAATCGACCTATACCGATGCGCTGCCCGGCTTCATCCATCCCGACACCAAGCGCGTCCACACCTCCTACGCGCTTGCCGCAACGACGACCGGGCGGCTGTCGTCCTCGGATCCCAATCTGCAGAACATTCCGGTGCGCACCGTCGAGGGCCGAAAGATCAGGACGGCCTTCATTGCCGACAAGGGCAACAAGCTGGTTTCCGCCGACTACAGCCAGATCGAGCTGCGCGTGCTCGCCCACGTCGCCGAAATCCCGCAGCTCAAGCAGGCCTTCGCCGACGGCGCCGACATCCACGCCATCACCGCGTCTGAAATGTTCAACGTGCCGGTCGAGGGCATGCCTTCGGAAGTGCGCCGCCGTGCCAAGGCGATCAATTTCGGCATCATCTACGGCATTTCCGCTTTTGGCCTCGCCAACCAGCTGTCGATCGCGCGCGAGGAAGCCGGCGACTACATCAAGAAATATTTCGAGCGTTTCCCCGGCATCCGCGACTATATCGATGCGACCAAGGCCTATGCCCGCGAGCACGGCTATGTCGAAACCATTTTCGGCCGCCGCATCCACTATCCGGAAATCAGATCGTCAAATCCTTCGGTCCGTGCCTTCAACGAGCGCGCCTCGATCAACGCCCGCCTGCAGGGCACCGCCGCCGACATCATCCGCCGCGCCATGATCCGCATGGACGATGCCCTGGAAAAAGCCAAGCTTTCCGCCCGCATGCTGCTGCAGGTGCATGATGAGCTGGTCTTCGAGACCGTCGAAGCCGAGGTCGAGGCGACGATCCCGGTCGTCTGCCACGTCATGGAGAACGCCGCCATGCCGGCGGTGTCGATGTCGGTGCCGCTGCACGTCGACGCCCGCGCCGCCGACAACTGGGAAGAGGCGCATTAACGTCCCGTCTGCAGCCGGCTAGCGCAATTCCAGGAAAGGTGTGAAACGGTTTTCCGTCCGGAATTGCGTAGAAACAAAGAGATAGAGCGGTTCGGCGTTTCCGTGAAACGATGAACCGCTTTAAGTCGCGATCCCTCCCACCCCCCTCTGTCCTGCCGGACATCTCCCCCGCAAGGGGGGAGATCGGATGTCGCCCCGGCTTTCGCCAACCGTCGGCGTTGCAAAAATGGGCGGTGAAATTGAAGCTGCCAATCTCCCCCCTTGCGGGGGAGATGTCCGGCAGGACAGAGGGGGGCGCTGTCCCGCCAGCATCTCGCGGCTTAGTAAGTCCTCAAGCCGCCTCGGCCAAACACTTCGCACATGTCCCACGAAACTCGATCACCGCCTTCTTGGCGGCGAAGCCGGTCGAGCGCACCCATTCGTCGAGCCGGTGGCCGACATCGTGGTCGGAGAACTCGGTCACCTGGCCGCAGGTGTCGCAGATGGCAAACGCCGTCATCGAATGGCTGTGGTCGTGCGGCTCGGCACAGGCGACGAAGGAATTGAGGCTTTCGAGCCTGTGCACGAAGCCGGATTTCACCAGCGTGTCGAGCGCCCGGTAGACCTGCAACGGCGCGCGAAAACCGCGTTCGCGCAGTTGGTCGAGCAACGTATAGGCGCTGAGCGGTCCGCTGGCGGCCTCGAGTTTCTCGAGCACGCAAAGCTGGTTCTTCGTCAGTACATCCCTTGCCGCCATGATCCCGTTCCAAGCCGCTCCGTGCCGATCGCTGCCATTAGGCATGCAATCCGGCCTCTTCCACTGAGATAGCGACGAACTGCCTTTTTTGCTACTGTTTGTATCGCAGCCGATGGTCGGCAGACCGGCGACGCCATATTCAAAATACTCACATCCTCGGCCAGGCTGGCCGTGCTTGGAAATTCGATCGGGCTTGGGGAAGCAATCATGATCAAAGTGACGCGGCGGACGCTGCTTGCCGGCACGTCCGCGTTGGCCGCTGCCGGCCTGGTGCCGTTTCGGGCATTCGCAGCGGCGCGCACCTACCATGCGCTGCTTGTTGCCTGCACCGATTATCCGAACCTGCCGAAGAAGAACTGGCTGATCGGACCGAAGAACGATGCCGGCCTGGTGCGCGATTACCTCCTGAAGTACACGCCCGCGCCGGTGAAGTTTTCAGCCGAAAACGTCGCGCTGCTCGCCAAGGATGTCGAAGGCGCCAACGGACCGCCGACACATGCGGCGATCAAGGCAGCACTCGCTGACCTTGCCGCCAAGGTCCAGCGTGACGATTTCGTCTACCTGCATTTGTCCGGTCACGGCGCGCAGCAGCCGGCGGCGAACAAGGGCGACGAGACGGACGGCCTCGACGAGATTTTCTTGCCGTCCGACATCGACAAATGGGTCAACCGCGAAACGGGCGTGCCCAATGCGCTGGTCGACAACGAGATCGGCACCGCGCTCGACGCTATCCGCGACAAGGGCGCCTTTATCTGGGCCGTATTCGACTGCTGCCATTCCGGCACTGCGACGCGCGCCGCCGAGGTCGACGATGAGCTGGAACGCAAGGTCGAGTTCGCCGATCTGGTCGGCGGCGACGACGCTGCCAGGGCGGCTGCGGTGAAAGCCTATCACGAGATTGCGTCGGCCGCGCCACGCGGCTTTGACGAGGACGGGCAGCGCAAGCCGGCCTTCAAGCTGACGCCGACCGGCGCCGAGCCGACCACCAAGGGCAAATTGGTCGCCTTCTACGCGGCGCAGACGGTGGAGACGACGCCCGAGATGCCGCTGCCCAAGGGCACGGCCGATGCGCCGCGTTTCGGCCTGTTCACCTTCACCATCCTGTCGAAACTGGCCGAGAACCCCAACATCACCTACCGCCAGCTCGGCCAGGCCGTGCTGCAGCAATATTCGGCGGACGGCCGCACCCGGCCGACGCCGCTGTTCGAAGGGGAACTCGACGCCCGCGTCTTCGGCACCGACAAGACAGACGCGGTCATGCAATGGCCGATCGTCATCGAGAACGACAAAGCCACGATCGGCGCCGGACTGCTGCATCGCCTCACCCCTGGCAGCAGGCTCGCAATATTGCCCTCGGCGCTGTCGCCGCTGTCCGACGCGCTTGGCTATCTCCAGGTGCAGTCGGCGAAAACCCTGGAAAGCCGGGTCAAGCCGGTCGAGTTCGGCGGCAAGCCGGCGCTCAAGCTGGCCGACATCCCCGCCAATGCCTATGCCCGGCTCGCCGAGCTCGCCGTCGACTACAAGCTCGTGATTGCGCGGCCGGCGGCGACCAACGGCCTCGAGAAAGAGGCCGCGCTGGCGAACTCGGTTCTCGACGATCTGGCGGCCAGGGAGAACTCAGGGTTCCACATCGCGCTGGTCGAGCCGGGCAAGAGCGCAGATCTGCGTCTCGCCGTGCTGCGCGAGAACGCCATTGCCGGCGCCGCAGAAGATGCCACCGACGCGCCGGCGCTGTGGTTTCTGCCGGCTTCGGGCGACATGACGCTCAAGGACGGCAGCAAGCCGCCGCTGATCGTCATTTATCCGGATGACCGCGAAAAGTTGGTCGATGCCGCGGCCAAGAACCTGACGAAAATGTTCCGCGCCATCGGCCTGTCGAGGCTGGCCGCCGCTTCCGATTATCGGCCGGAAGAGGTCAGCGTCGAGTTCCGGATCAAGCGTTTTGACAGCGACACGCTGCAGCCGATCGAACCGTCGACGGTGCCGCGTGTTTCGCCCGACGATCAGGTCCACGTGCTGGCCAGGAACGGTTCGACGAACCTGGTCGACATCAACGTGCTCTATGTCGGCTCCGACTATTCCATCCAGCATTTTCTTGCCGAGCGCCTGACCGAAGGCGCCGTGCTCGAGGAAGGCCTGTTCAAATTCACCGACACCAGCTTCGGCATGGAGCGGATGATCGCCGTCTTGACCGAAGCACCGCCGCAGAGCGAGAAGCAGGATCTGAGTTTCCTGGCGCAAGAGGCCGTTGTCTCTGTAACGCGCGGACTGGGACAACCAAACTTCTCCGATATGCTGGCCGATATCGGCAGGGCGCCGGCGACGCGTTCGGCCATGCGGCTCACCGACGACAAGGGGTCGAAGGGCGCCGTGATGATCTTCCCGATGGAGACGGTGCCGCGCGCCTGAGGCGGGGTCAGGTGCCCGGCCGGGCCTCTTGCCTAATCGGCTGATAATGAACATTCTTCGACCGCTGCTGTCGGCGGCCGAACGGAACGGATGAGGGCGTTCGTGAACAGGATCGTATTTTCGTGGCGCGCAACAACCGCCGGCCTTGTCGCCGGGCTGTTGCTGGCCGCCAATGCTTCGGCGGACGAGGCTTGCGGCCTTTGCGCCAAGGAGGTCGTCATCAACTCCGAACTGGCGAGTTGCTTTCTCGACCAATACGACCAGATCGCCAAGACCGGCAACACCGCCGTCGTGGTCGATCTCAGCAGCTGTACCTCACGCGGCGTGGTCGAACCGTTGCCGTCGCCGGGCAAGGCGGAGTTGGAGCCTGACGTGCAGTTCATCGTTTCGCGCGCGCAGCTGGATTGCCTGAAGAAGAAGCTGGAGACGCCGGGCATCGTGCTCGACCCGTCCGCCACCATAGAACTGGACAGCTGCGGATGACGAAAGCGGGGGGCAACGCAACGCAGCAGGCAGTGACGGCGCCGGCACTGCAAAAGAAGCCGGTGTCGCTGCCGGAAACCGTCGAAGGCCTGCCGTGGGTGAGCAATCACGAGGTCAAGAAGGAGGCGAACCCATTCACCGATCGCGACTGGCGCATGCTCGTCTATGCCTGGTCCGGATTGCTGGTGCGCCTGGCGATCATCTTCACCTTGATCTTTTCGGTCTACCAGTTCCTGGCGAACCAGGAGCAGAAGCGCGTCGAGCAAACGATGTCGCTGGTCGAGCTCTGGGAAAGCAAGGATTACCAGCAGGCGCAACGGGCCCTCAAGCAACGCCTGGCGGCGCTCAACGCCAAATACGGCAATCTGCTCAGTGCCAATCCGACGCCGACCGAGGAACAGGTGTTCAGACAACGCATCGGCATCGAAGCGATGAGCGCAACCGGCGGCGACATGCCGCTTGCCGAGTTCAGCGACAATTTCGACCGCATCGTCTATTTCCTCAACCGCCTTTCCTTCTGCGTCGAAGGCGGGCTGTGCTCGCGTGAGGTCGCCGACTCGTATTTCCGCGACTATGCCGCTTCCTTCTGGAGCTATTTTGCCGGCTATATCGACAAGGAGCGCAAGGCCGGTTCACCGACTTTCGCCCAGCCGATCGAGAACTATGTCCGCCAGGCGCCACCCTCGGCCCAGTCCAGATAATCCCGAAAAATGCGAAGCCGGCGACGGAAATGCTCCGCCGCCGGCTAGTTCTCCGCGATGATCGCGGCGGGAACTCTGCAGGCCTATTTGTACAGGCTGTTGATCCACTGGACGTTGATGGCGTTCAGACGCACGGCGGTGTTGGCATCCGGGCTCTCGGCCACGTTCACGCCGGTGATGACGCGCTGCTTGGAGCCATTGTCATAGGCGTAGACCGAGCTGCCGCTCGATCCCGGATAAGTGTCGCAGTCATACTGGAAATACTCGATGGCGATGTGTTCGGCGAGCACTTCGCAGGTCGCCTTCCACATCGTGCCCATCGGCTTGTCGCCGGGATAGCCGACGATGTTGGCGGTGAAGTCGCCGAGATCCACATAATTGGCATAGCCCAGCCAGCCGAGGTTGGTGCCGACATCCTGCTTCAAGGTGACGATGCCGAGATCCCATGGCACGACCGAGCCGTAAAAGCCCTGATAATTGTCGATGAAGCCCTGGACGATATAGGCGCTTTCATAGGTGAAGGCGCCGAACGGTGCGTCGTCGGCAGTCTTGCCGTTGAGAGCCGGCACGAACAGGATATCGTCCAGCCAGGCCTTGTCTTCGTGGCTGTAGAGACAGTGCGCCGCGGTGAGCACCGTGCGCGGGCCGATCAGCGTCGCCGAGCAGCTGCCATAGCTGCCGCTCTTCGATTTGCCTTCGAGGTAGCCGATCGCGGTGAACGGGTAGGTCTTGGTATTCTTGATCTGCTCCCGGTCGTCCGTCCCGAACACCTGGCGGCCTGCCTCTTCGCCTCCGCTCAGCCCGGAATTCTCGGACTTCTGTCCCTCGGCGGGCGCGTTCATTTCCTTGATGACAAGGTCCTTCAGCGTCTCGTTCGGATCGATCTTGATGTCCTTGCCATCGGCGGAGCGGCCGACGATGCCATAGGATTTGACGGCCGTTGCTTCGTCGGTGAGCGGCGCGGCGCGGTTCGCCTCGTCCTCGGTCAGTTTCGGCGGCGCGATCGGTTTCGCCCGGCCAGGCTTGTAATCGCCCGATGTCACGTCCCGCATGCTTTCGCCGTTGCCGGCATTGGCGGAACCTGGCTCGGCAGCCAAGGCAGGAACCGCCCACATTGCGGTGGAAAGCAACGCAGACGCAATAATACACTGTGTCAGTTTTGTCATGGTGAGACTCTCCCAAAAGTCAGCAAGGACTGGATCAAGATATAGAAATATTGTCGAGATCGTGGTGGCGCCGAAAAATGAAGTTGGTTGCCGGCGCCTTTACCAAGCCATTATTCAGTGCAGCCAGTCTAGGTCCCCGCCAAAAATGGCCGCGACGGTATACTGCCTAAAATAATCCAACATTGGCAACGACAAATTGCTTCCACATAGCCCGTGGGGGGTTATAGATTTGGGCGGGTTTGGCTCGACACCACGATTTAGCAAAAGTGGTACTCGGTTTTGTGACGGATCACGCTCCACATCGGTGCATATCGGCTCACCGGCCGGTTCCCCTTTCAGTGGATCACGCGTCGAGGCTGATCTGTCGGAACATCGTCTCAGGGGGCTCGAGGTGAAGATCATCCACAGGTTCAGACCGATTGCTGCCGCCTCGCTGCTTGCCATCGCGGCGGCCTTGCCGGTCGTCAATTCCGTTCATGCCACGGACGCGGCCGCCCGGCCCGAGGCGGCGATCTCGCCGATGAAACGCGTGGCCGAGGCCAGGGCAAAAGCCAAGGCGGAGAACCCCGGCGGCGCCGATCGCGTCTACGGCGGCAAAGAGGCCGAGAAGGGCGCCTATCCGTTCCAGGTGGCGTTGCTGACCACCGGCAAACTGGACGAAAGTCCGGCCTCGCAGGCGAATGCGCAGTTCTGCGGCGGCAGCCTGATCGCGCCGCAATGGGTGCTGACGGCGGCGCACTGCCTCAACGACGACGGCGAGCCGATTTCGCCTGACGTGGTCACCGTGCTCACCGGCGCCACCGATCTCAGCGAGGGCAAGCGCTACAAGGCGGTAGAAATCATCGTCAACGGGGGCTACAGCGAGCAGACGCTGGACAACGATCTCGGCCTGATCCGGCTGGCCGAGCCGGCCGATGCCCCGACCATCAAGATTGCCCGTGAGCCGACCCCCGACGCCGGCAAGACCACGGTCACCGGCTGGGGCAAGATGCAGGACGGAACATTTCCCACCGCGCTGATGGTTGCCGACCTGGACCTCCAGCCGAACGCAACCTGCAACAACGGCATCAAGGCGATTTATGCGCGTGATTTGAAGGCTGCGCTCGGCGAGCTCGCCCGCCGCATGCGCTACTCGGAAAGGGGCATCGAGGCGGCTGCCAATGCAATTGCTGCTGATATGGCCGATCCGCTGACCGGCAACATGATCTGCGCCGGCACCGCCAGCGGCGAGCGCGACGCCTGCAATGGCGACAGCGGCGGACCGCTGTTCATGACCGGCGCCGATGGTCCGGTGCAGGTCGGCGTCGTCAGCTGGGGCGAAGGTCCGGCCGACGGCAGCACCGCCTGCGGCCACCAGAACGCCTACGGCATCTACACGCGGCTGGCCAATTACACCGGCTGGATCGAGGAGAAGATGAAGACGGCAGCGCCTGCAGCGCCCAAAGCCCTCGGCACGGCGCAGAAGCCCGGCACGCCCTGACCGGTGTCATTTGCTGAATGACGGGGGAGCAATCCCGCCGTTTCTGCCCGGAATCTTAGGTTGGGACTAGAACCAGCGATCGCGGCGCTGGTCTGTGGCGGCCAAGGTGAGGCCCAGTAGCGCCCCTACGGCCGCCCCGAGTATGAATGCGGACGATACCGTGCCGGGATTCTCCTGGACGACCCCGGACACCGTCTGCGCCCTGTTGCGCAGCGCTTGTGCCGTCCGGGAGGCGCGCTCGGCAGCGCTGTCATACCAATCGCCGGCGTCTTCGATCGCCTCTTCCGCGCGTTCGGCCAAGGTCCGATTGATCTTGCTGATCTCGCGCTTCAGCTGCGCGACCTGCTTCTCCAGGGCTTCCTGAGCTTCACGTTGAGTCATCTTCGGTGTTGCGGATTCGTTCGGTTCGTCGGCCATGGTAATCTCCTTTGCTCAGGTTCGGCTCAACGGCCGGCCCGCTATCTAGGTTCCTCCCCAAAACGCATCTGTCCGGTGTTTGTTCGATGAGAGACCGGGTTTTGTCCGGCATGTGTGCGAAATCGGCCTGAACATAGGATCGTTCCGGCGCTCCCCGCGTTGGTGAAAACGCCACAAGGGAGGAACCGTCATGGACAACGATCGGCATGAAAGATTCGGCAGCGAGCCTATGAAATCTGGATGCGCGAGGGCCGCCCGGATGGCGCGCATGAGCGTCATTGGCAGCAGGCGAAGCAAGAGCTTGGCTACGATGAGACGACGACCGGCCAGGCTGATGATGACGCGGCCGAGCACGGTCCCACTGGAACGATCGCCAGTTCCGACGTTCTGACGGTCGAGGCACTGGCGATGCGCACCGGGATAACCGGTGATCAGGCGCAAGAGCTGATCGACAGGCTTGGCAACGACAGGGCGACGCTCGAGCAAGCCGCGCGGAACATCAAGGCAGCCGAAAGTTAGAGCCTGTTTGAGGAGAAATCCCCAACGTGCCTCTGGCGTGATTCATCGCACGCTCTTAGCGGCGCTCGACACCCTTTGCCGCCAGCATGTCGTCAACGGCTGCCGACATCAGAAATTCCGACAGCTGCTCGGCAGCTTCTGCGTTCGTTGAACCGGCACTGATGCCAATGGCGAAGTCGACGTAACTTTGGAGTTCTGCCGGAAACCGACCGACAAGCACGACCTCGGGAGCGGCCGCGAAAATCGAAGTCACGGGAACGACCCCCAACTCGGCTTCCCCACGGCCCACGGCTTGCGCTGTCTGCCCTCCTGGTATGGCCACCAGCTTGGGCTTCACCTCATCCGCTATCCCCAAACGTTCCAGCAAACCGGAGAAGTAGCCACCGCTGGTTCCTTCACTGGCGTAGGCGATCGATCTGGCGCCCTTCAACGCCTGTTCGAATGCTTCTACAGACGCGATATCGAGCGGCCGACTGCCTGCCTTGGCTGCCACCCCCATTGCTATCCGGCCAAACGCCACCTGGCTCCCCGTCTTGACCTTTCCCGAGGCAGTCAGATCCTGAACCAGGTCCGGATTGGTGATGACGAGGTCAAAAGCTTCCCCAGCTTCAATCTGCTTCTTTACTGTCGGATTGAGCTCCCACCTGACCGCAACCGTGAATCCTGTGGCCGTTTCGAACTGGGGTATGAGGGCTAGGATGGCGGGGCGGACCGCAATAGCGCCAAAAAGCCGGGTTTCCTGATTCATCGCCTAACCCCGAATCGGACGAAACGACCTTCTTGCAATACCCATCCACGGCTGCCCGGCCATTCTATGCTCAGCGTCGCGGAAGCCGTCACTGTTTGTCGACCGGATGCGGTCGTCGCCTACTTCCTCGGCGGCCCTTTGCGCTCGGCCGATGCCGCCCAGAGGTTGATGTCCGACTCGCGGGCAAAGGTGTCGATCTCGGCGAGCTCGGCATCGCTGAAGTCGAGCGCCTTCAGCGCCCCGACACAATCCTCGACCTGTTCCGGCCGGCTGGCGCCGATCAGCGCCGACGTCACCCTGCCCCTGCGCAGCACCCAGGCCAGCGCCATCTGCGCCAGCGTCTGGCCGCGGCGACGGGCGATGACGTTCAGCGCCTCGATATTGGCGATCGACTTGTCGTTGATGAATGCCGGGCGCAGCGACTTGCCCTGGCTGGCGCGGCTGCCATCGGGGATGCCGCCGAGATATTTGTCGGTCAGCATGCCTTGCGCCAGCGGCGAGAACACGATCGAGCCGACGCCAAGCCCCTCCAGCGTATCGAGCAAGCCATCATCCTCGACCCAGCGGTTGAGCATCGAATAGCTCGGCTGATGGATCACGCAAGGCGTGCCGAGCTGCTTCAAAATATCGGCGGCCTCGCGGGTGCGCTGCGAATTATAGGAGGAAATGCCGGCATAGAGCGCTTTGCCCGAGCGCACCGCGTGATCGAGTGCGCCCATCGTTTCTTCCAGCGGCGTGTCGGGGTCGAAGCGGTGCGAATAGAAGATGTCGACATAGTCGAGCCCCATCCGCTTCAGGCTCTGGTCGAGGCTGGCCAGCACATATTTGCGGCCGCCCCATTCGCCATAGGGCCCTGCCCACATTTCGTAGCCTGCCTTGGTCGAGATGGTCAGCTCGTCGCGATAACCGGCAAAGTCCGTCCGCAGGATCTCGCCGAACGCCCGCTCCGCCGAGCCGGGCGGCGGGCCGTAATTGTTGGCGAGATCGAAATGCGTGATGCCCAGATCGAAGGCCCTGCGCGTGATCGCCTGTTTGGTCCTATGCGGCGTGTCGTCGCCGAAATTGTGCCACAGCCCAAGCGAGATCGCCGGCAGCTTCAGGCCGGACCGCCCGCAGCGATTGTAGACCATCTTTTCGTAGCGGTTTTCGGCGGGAACATAGGGCATGAGAAATCCTCATATCGAAACGAGCCGACAGCTGCCGCCGCGATGACGGGCAAGTCGAGGCCGGCCCACCCTTAGCCTCTCCCCGTGCAAACGGGGAGAGGCTTTGTGCGGTGCTTGGGAGGTGCGCCGCCTACTTGGTTTTCTTCTTCGCCAGCAGCTCCTTCGCCGCCTTGACGCCGAGTGCTGCGGGCCGCTCGCAGCTGGTCTGCATGGCGACGAACTTTCCGGTCTCGCCCGAACGCAACAGGCCGGTCATGACGTCGACGGCATGCAGCGCCAGCTCCATCGAGCAGCGGTGCGGCCGGCCTTCCCTGATCGCGATCGCCATGTCGGCCAAACCGGCGGTGCGGTAGTTGGCCATCATGCCTTGCGAATGCATCTCGTTGGGCACGCCGAACGGATGCGGCCATTTCGGCAGCTTCTTCACCGGCTTGGCGGCTTCGGTGTAGCGCACTTCGCCGCCGAAGAAGTTCGGATCCGGCACGAACACCGTGCCCGCCTCGCCATAGAGCTCCATCGGCGCGTGGCCGTGGCTCCAGACATCCCAGCTGGTGTTGAGCGTCACCACGGCGCCGTTCTCGAATTCCAGCACGCCATGGATCGTCGTCGGCGTGGAGACCGGGATCTTTTCGCCGGCGCGCGGCTTCGAGCTGATGATGCGTTCCGTCATCGGGATCGAAGCGAAGGCGGCGACCCGCTTCACCGGCCCGATCAGCTGGATCAGGTTGGTGATGTAATAGGGTCCGATATCGAGCACCGGCCCGGCGCCCGGCTGGAAGAAGAAGTCCGGATTGGGGTGCCAATGCTCCATGCCATGGCTCATCACATGACAGGTGCCGCTGGTGACCTTGCCGAGCCTGCCGGTGTCGATCAGGTCGCGGACAAGCTGGTGCGCGCCGCCAAGGAAGGTGTCGGGGGCAGAGCCGATGCGCAGCCCCTTGCTTTCCGCACGTTTCTTCAGGTCGAGCCCTTCCTTGACCGACAGCACGAAGGGCTTCTCCGAATAGACGTGCTTGCCGGCGTCGAGGATCTGCTTCGACACCTCGTAATGCACCGCCGGAATGGTCAGGTTGACGATGATGTCGATATCGTCGGCCTTGAGCAGCCCCTCGACGGTCTCGGCGCGCAGCTTGAACTCCTTTGCCCGCGCTTTCGCCGCTTCCATGTTGATGTCGGCGCAGGCGCGCATCTCGATGCCGCGAAACAGCGGTGCCAGCGAGAAATACGCCTTCGAGATGTTGCCGCAGCCAATCACGCCGATCCCAAGTTTTGTTGCCATGCTGATGTGCTCCTAATAGGTCTTGGCGGCTGCGATGGAGCGGCGGGCGAAGCGCTCGATGTCGTTGGGGTTGTCCTGTTCCATGACGTAGTATTTCGCAGCGCTTTTGGCGCGCAGCGCCTTGATCAGGCCGGGCCAATCGATGGTGCCGTGGCCGACGTCGGACCAGCCGTCCTCGTCGAGGCCTTCGCCCGGCTTGGCCATGTCCTTGACGTGGACGGCAACGATGCGCTTGCCGTGCTTCTCGATCCAGGGCAGCGGATCGACGCCGCCGCGCACCACCCAGGCGACGTCCATCTCCCAGCCGATGTCGGGTGCGGAAGACAGGATATGGTCCTGCGGTACCGAGCCGTCGGCGAGCGCCTTGAATTCGAAATCATGATTGTGCCAGGCAAAACCATAGCCGGCTTTCCTGGCCGTTTCGCCGACCTTGGCCAGGCGTTCGCCGAAGCCGCGCCAGCCGGCCGCGTCGGCCGGCCTGAACTCGGCGTTGAGGAACGGGCAGATGAGCAGCGTGATGCCGAGCGCATCGGCCGTCCTGCGCACGCCGTCGAAATCCTTCTCGAGCGCGTCGATCGAGAAATGCCCGGTCGGCATGGCAAGGCCGTTCTTGTCGAGCTCGGCACGGAACGCCTTGGGATCGTCATAGACGCCGCCGAACCCTTCGACTTGGCTGTAACCAAGCTCGCCCAGCATTTTGAGCACGCCCTCCCAGGGCTGGAAATTACGCGCGCTGTAAAGTTGGAATGACCAGTTCATCGTCTCTGTCCGTTTCTTGGGGATGGTTAGTCTTGGGGGGAATGGAAAAGTCTTGGGAGGCTAAATCAGGCTCTAGAGGCGGTTACCTGTGGCGGCGTCGAACAGCGAGGCCCGCATCGGGTCGAAACCGATGCCGACCGCCTCGGCGTTGTTTGGCGTGCGCTCGGCTGTCACCCGCACCGTGAAATTCTGGCCGCCGAGCTTCAGCCAGACCAGCGTGTCGGAACCCATGGGCTCGACGACCTCGACATTTGCCGTGGCTGCGAACGGCCATCCCGTGCCGCTGTTGAACGCCACATGCTCGGGGCGGATGCCGAACACGGCCGGCCCCGGCACCGGGTCCTTTTCGAAAGCATAGGTGGCAAGCGGGATCCGCACATCCTCGGCAACGAAGTGCCAGTCGCCGTCCGCCTGCTCCAGCCTGCCGTCGAGGAAATTCATTGCCGGCGAGCCGAGGAAGCCGGCGACAAACCGGTTGACCGGCCGGTTATAGATGGTCTGCGGCGCATCGAGTTGCTGGATGACGCCGCCCTTCATCACCGCGATGCGGTCGGCCAGCGTCATCGCCTCGATCTGGTCGTGGGTGACGTAGATCATAGTGTTCTCGAGCTTGCGATGCAGCAGCTTGATCTCGACGCGCAATTCCGCGCGCAGCTTGGCGTCGAGGTTGGAGAGCGGCTCGTCGAACAGGAAGACGTCGACGTCACGCACAAGTGCGCGCCCGATCGCCACACGCTGGCGCTGGCCGCCGGACAGGGCCGCCGGCTTGCGATGCAAAAGCGGTTCGATCTGCAGGATCTCGGCGGCCCGGGCGATGCGCTTGGCAATCTCGTCCTTGGCGAGGCCGGCAACGCGCAGCCCAAACGACAGGTTCTTCTCCACCGTCATCTGCGGATAGAGCGCGTAGGACTGGAACACCATGCCGATGCCGCGATCCTTGGGCTCTTCCCAGGTGACGTTCTTGCCCTTGATGAAGATGCGGCCTTCGGAAACGTCGAGCAGCCCGGCAATGCAGTTGAGCAGGGTCGACTTGCCGCAACCGGACGGGCCGAGCAGCACGATGAACTCGCCTTCGGCGACATCGAGGTTGAGCGTCTGCAGCACCGATATCGCGCCGAAATTCAGCGACAGGTTCTGGATCGAGACGCTGGTGCCGTTTGCCCCCTTGCTGCCGTTTACCCCAACGCTGCCGTTTGCGTTCATCGCCATCATCCTTTCACCGCGCCGGCGGCGATGCCGCGCACAAACAATTTTCCGGACAGGAAATAGACGATCAGCGGCACCAGGCCGGTCAGGATGGTGGCTGCCATGTTGACGTTGTATTCCTTCACGCCTTGCACCGAATTGACGATGTTGTTGAGCTGCACCGTCATCGGATAGGTGTCGGGGCGGGTGTAGACGACGCCGAACAGGAAGTCGTTCCAGATGCCGGTCACCTGCAGGATGATGGCGACGACGAAGATCGGCAGCGACATCGGCAACATGATGCGGAAATAAATGCCCCAGAAGCCGGCGCCGTCGACACGCGCTGCCCGGAACAGTTCCTCCGGCATGGAGGTAAAGTAGTTGCGGAACAACAGCGTGAGGATCGGCATGCCGAAGATGGAATGGACGATCACCAGGCCGCTGAGGCTGCCGTAGAGGCCGACTTCGCGCAGGATGATGACGATCGGATAGATCATCACCTGATAAGGGATGAAGGCGCCGACGATCAGGATGATGAAGAAAGTGTCGGCGCCTTTGAAGCGCCAGTTGGCAAGCGCATAACCGTTCACCGAGGCGAGCGCGATCGACAGGATCACCGACGGGATGGTGATGCGCACCGAATTCCAGAAGCCACGCGACAGCCCGTCGCAGTTGAGCCCGGTGCAGGCGCTCGACCAGGCCTTGACCCACGGCTCGAAAGTGATCTCCATCGGCGGCGAGAAGATGTTGCCAAGGCGTATCTCGGGCATGCCTTTGAGCGATGTCACCACCATCACGTAGAGCGGCAAAAGATAGTAGAGCGCCACCACGATCAGCGTGCCGTAGAGGAAGATGTTATGGCGCGAGAATGTGTGGCGCGGCTTCGGCCCGCTCGGCCCGTAGGCTTCGAGCCCGCCGGCGCCGGCAATGGCGGGCAATGAAACGGTATGGTCAGACACGCTTCTTGCCTCCGAACTCGAGATAGGCCCACGGCACGATGACGATGATCACCGACAGCAGCATCATCGTCGAGGCGGCGAACCCTTGGCCGAGGTTCTGGGCGAAGAACATGTAATCATAGACATATTTGGCCGGGACTTCGGAGGCGATGCCGGGCCCGCCGCTGGTCTGGGCGACGACAAGGTCGTAGACGCGAACGATGTTGGAGGCGACGATGACCAGCGTGGTGATGAAGACCGGCCGCATCATCGGGATGATGATGAACAGATAGGTCTTCCAGGTCGGTATCCCGTCGACCCGCGCGGCCTTCCAGATATCCTCGTCGATGCCGCGCAGGCCGGCCAGCATCAGGCACATTATGAGCCCGGTGCCTTGCCAGAGAGCGGCGATCAATATGCCGTAGATGACGATGCTGGAATCATAGAGCGGATTGAAGCTGAAGCTCGTCCAGCCGAGGCTGCGCACCACGCCCTGGATACCGAATTCGGGGTTGAGCAGCCACTGCCAGACGAGACCGGTGACGATGAAGGACAGGGCGAAGGGATAGAGGAAAATGGTCCGGAACGTGTCCTCGAACCGGATCTTCTGGTCGAGCAAGGCAGCAAGCAGGAAGCCGATGACCAGCGAGAACACCAGCGACAGCACGCCGTAGATCAGCAGGTTCTCGATCGAGATCAGCCAGCGCGGCGTCGCCCACAGCCGATAGTACTGGTCGAGACCGACGAAGTGCAGCCGCGGCAGCAGCTTGGAATTTGTGAAGGAATACAACACCGTCCAGAGGGTGCCGCCGACAAAAATCACCAGCGCGGTGAAAATCATCGGGATCGAAGCGACTTTCGCATTGAGGTTGCGAAAGAGTTGGCTAGGGCGTTCGCTCTTGCTCATCTGCACAGCCGCGCTGGATCGGGTAAGGGCCGGAGGGTCAAGAGGCCTTGACCCTAGCTCCCGACCCTGCGTTCGCAGGGGCGGGAGTGAGGCGGTTGGTCGATCGCTCAATCGGCCGAACCGACAATGGCGGCGAAGCGCTTCTGCGCATCTTCCACGGTCATGTCCTGCTTGGCGAAGAACTCGGAGAACAGATCCTCCTTCTGCTTCTGCGTATCCTGCGAAAGCAGCTGGTCGGTCCAGGGGATGACATTGCCCTTGGCGAGAATTTCGAGCCCCTTCTTCATGCAGTCGTTCGCCGCCTTGAGGTCGACGTCGCCGCGCACCGGCAGCGAACCTTTCTTGAGATTGAAGGCGACCTGCGTCTTGGGATCGAGCAGCGTGTGGGCCAGCACTTCCTGTGCCTTCGATTTTTCGGGATCCTTCAGCAGCGGAAAGTAGAAAGCGTCGCCGCCGGTGGCGATGACCTCGTTGAGACCGAGGCCCGGAAGGCAAGTATAGTCCTTGCCGGCGGTCTGGCCGGCAACCTGGAACTCGCCCTGCGCCCAGTCACCCATGATCTGGCCGCCCGCCTTGCCGGTGATGACCAGATTGGTGGCCTGGTTCCAGTCCTGCACATTGGTGTTCTTCGCCATCTTGCGGGCGTCGTCCGCGGCCTTGAAGACCTTGGCGACTTCGGGCCCGGCGGCGAATTCGGCGTCCTTGTCCTTGTAGACCTTGAGGAAGGCATCGGTGCCGCCGACCGCCGCAAGCAGCACGTCGAAAGCGCCGGAGGCCTGCCAGGGCTGGCCGCCGACCGCAAGCGGCAGGATGCCTGCCTTTTCCAGCGCGGGCGCCGCAGCGACATATTCATTCCAGTTCTTCGGCACCGGCACGCCGGCCTTTTTGAAGGCGGCGTTCGACAGCCACAGCCACTGCCAGGAGTGGATATTGACCGGCACGCAATAGATCTTGCCGTCGAGGGTACAGCCGTCGAGCAGGCTCTTCGGCTGCACGATTTCCGTCCACTTTTCCTTGGTGGCGAGATCGGTGAGGTCGCGCATCAGCCCGGCCTGCACCAATTCTTCCGCCTGCCGGCCGTGATTGAACTGAGTCGCGCCCATCGGGTCGCCGCCGGTGATGCGGCTGATCATGATCGGCCGCGCCGTGCCGCCGGAACCGGCGATAGCGCCGTCCACCCAGTGATTGCCGGTTGCGTCGAAAGCCTTGGCGAGTTCGGCGACCGCTGCCGCCTCGCCGCCGGAGGTCCACCAATGGGTGACTTCCAGATCCGTCGCGGCCGCCGGGCCGGCAAATTGCAGCGCGACCGTCGCTGCCAGCGCAGCAGTCATGAGTTGGTATCGCATTTCGTTCCTCCCAGAATCTGAAACGTTACAGATTTTCGATACGGCAATTGCTTGAGGCGCGCAACCCCTCTGGCGAAGGTGGCATCAAGTTTTTTCGAAGCGCGAATAAAATCGCGCGGCTCGCTGGCCTGCCGCATCGCAACCAGAGAGGTTGCACTGCAAAATGCAATGCTGCGACGCCAGAAAGATCGGAAAAGCCCGTTCCAATCACGGTTTTGCGCCGATTGCAGCGCCGCTCGTTCCGCACCTGTCACCAGTGATGTGGCAATGGTCGTGACAATCTGTAACGTTTCAGTATATAGCGGTCTCATTCGGTGAAGGCCGCGGCGTGCCCGCGGTCGGCCGATTGCCGGGCTGTCCGGCAACTGCTATGCGCCTGACGGGCGGGACGAATGAACAGGCATCAAAAAGAGAAGGCCGACGAGGCGTCGGGCCAGGGCCGGCCGACGCTGAAGACGCTCGCCTTCATGACCGGGCTGGGCGTCACCACCGTGTCGCGGGCGCTGAAGGACGCCCCCGAGATCGGCGCCGAGACCAGGCGGCGCGTCCAGCTTGTCGCCAAGCAGATCGGCTATCGCCCCAACCGTGCCGGCGTACGCCTGCGCACCGGCAAGACCAATGTCATCAGCCTTGTGCTCAACACCGAGCACGAGATCATGAGCTTTGTCTCGGACATCATCTACGGCGTTTCGGAAGTCATCGCCGACACGCCCTATCATTTGATCGTGACGCCCTATTCGCGCTCGCAGGATCCGCTCGACCCGATCCGTTACCTCGTGGAAACCGGTTCAGCCGACGGCGTCATCATTTCGCGCACGCAGCCGAACGATCCGAGGGCCCGTTATATGCTGGAGCGCGGCATCCCCTTTGCCACGCATGGCCGCACCGATATGGGGCTGATCCATCCCTATCATGATTTCGACAATTACGCTTTCGCAGCCGAGGCGGTGCGCCATCTGGCCGGCCTCGGCCGCCGCCGGCTGGCTCTGTTGGCGCCGCCGGTCGAGCTGACCTATCACGGCCACACGCTCGCCGGCTTTGCCGATGCGCTGAGCGAGGTCGGCGCCAGCGAGATCCCGTTCAACACCGTTTCGATCGATCATTCGATCGAGCAGATCAGAATGCGGACGGCGCAGCTGATGCGCCGCGAAAGCCGCCCGGACGGTTTCATCAGCAGCGCCGCCGCCGCCACGCTCGCCATCGTCGCCGGCATCGAAGACGCCGGCCTCAAGCTCGGCCGCGATGTCGATGTGGTGTCCAAACAATCGTCGGAGCTTCTGCACCTGTTTCGCAGCGAATTGCTGGTCGTCAACGAGAACTTCCGGCTGGCCGGCGCCGAACTCGCCCGCTCGGTGCTGGGCTGGATCGGCGGCGCCGCCCCCGGCACCCTGCAGAGCCTGAGCGAACCGGGCGAAGTCCAGGCCTATCGCCGCCCCGACTAGGGCGGGATATGTTCAAATTGAAATGGGCTCCATCTATTTGCCTTAGCCGCATTTCTGCGACGCCAAGTGATTCCACTTGGCTGGAAAATGTGCGCTGCCGACGGCAACCTTGGGACCGAATGCTGTCCGTCCGATATGGGGACGAGATCACCAAAGAGCGGCCGTAGGAGCACGCGGCAGTCACGTTTCGGGACTAAGGGACTCATCACTCTTAATACCACGATGCAACAGCAGCTTGGACCGGCCATATTTGTTACGAATAGTGTCGATGTCGGATTGATCGCCCCGGCCTCGTCGTTCCAGAAAATGAAGGAGCAACGATATGTCTGAAAAGGAAGTCTTGTCTGTCATCCGGGGCCAGGAAGACGCAACTGCCAAGGGGGACGCCCGCGCCAACGTCGATGCCATGGACCCGGATGTCGTGGTTTTCGATCTGCCGCCGCCGCTTGCCTATAGAGGCGAACAGGCACGCGACATCGAAGGGATAAATGCTTGGTTTGCAACTTGGCGCAACGGCGTCACCGTTCACATGGCTGACCCGCAGCTCATGATCGACGGCGATCTTGCAGTGGCCTTCGGGCTGTCGCGCATGACTGGCATTAAGACGGATGGCACAGAGGTCGACTCCTGGAGCCGGCGAACCATCGTGCTAAGGCGCATCGGCGGTTCTTGGAAAATCATCCACGAACATGCCAGCTTCCCTATGGCAATGGACGGAAGTGGGCGCGCTGTGACGGATCTCTTGCCGTAGTTCCGGAACGCCTAACGTCCTCAACAGGGATGTCGGCTTCACGCGGCAAGGGTTCGTAGGCGAACGGTCGAATTGGCGGCCCGTTGCTGACAGTCAATCTTGGGGCCGAAAGCGGATTGGCAGCTCCGGGCCGCAGATCTTTAATTGCGGACATTTAGGTCGGCGTGGGCATCGTCGTGACCTGACCCGAAGCGGTCACGGGTCCGGTTGAGAGGCAACTGCCGCGAACAAGCGGTAGGGATAGATGGGACTCGCTCGTCAGTGGCGCTGCGCAGGAGAGCCAAGGCGTCGCGCGAGTCATACTCTCAAGAAGCGTGATCTGTGGTATAGAGGCCGGTGAGGGCACGCCGGAGGCGCCGGTCCTACCTGCCTCTGACCTGCGCCTGGCGTGTCGCGAATCTGAACTGAGGCTCAACATGGAGCGGAAGCTCGCTGCCATCCTTGCCATTGATGTTGTCGGTTACTCGGCGCTCATGGAGGTGGATGAAGCGGGCACCTTCGACCGGCTGAAACGGGGCCGCAAAGAGTTGTTCGAGCCGGAAATCGCGACGCGACACGGGCGAATCTTCAAGCTTATGGGAGACGGCCTGCTGGCGGAGTTCGGTAGCGTGGTGGATGCGGTCGAATGCGCGGTCACGCTTCAGCGCGGCATGACGGAACGTAACGCGAGCGTCGCCGAAGACCAGCGCTTCGAAGTCCGGATCGGAATCAACCTTGGGGAAGTGATCGTCGAAGGGGACGATCGCTATGGCGAGGGCGTGAATGTAGCGTCGCGCCTCCAACAACTCGCCGAGCCCGGTGGCATCTGCGTTTCGGAGAAGGTGTCCAAGGAGGTCAGGCAGAAGCTGGCGTTTGCGTTCGAGCCTATGGGCGAGCAGCGGGTGAAGAACATAGCCGAGCCGATATACTGCTATCGCGTCAACCTGCAGCTTCCGAGAGCCGCTCAGGTCGGGCGACTGGCATCGCTGGAATTGCCCGACAAGCCCTCGATCGCGGTCTTGCCTTTCACCAACATGAGCAACGATCCGGAGCAGGAAACCTTTGTCGACGGCTTGACCGAAGACCTGATCACCGACCTATCTCGCTGCGCCGGCCTCTTCGTCATCGCACGCAACTCGACCTTTGCTTACAAAGGGCGGTCGGTCGATGTGCGTTTGGCCGCGCGTGATCTTGGGGTGCGCTATGTGGTTGAAGGCAGCGCCCGGCGCGCCGCGGGGCGCGTGCGCATCAATGCGCAGCTGATCGACGCGATCGGCGGCGATCATATCTGGGCCGAGCGCTACGACAGCAGCCTCGAGGATATCTTTGCAGTGCAGGACGAGGTCACGGCCAAGATCGTCGAAGCCCTGGTCGGCCGATTGGCCGGACAGCCGGCGCGCAAACGGCCGACGAGTCTCGAAGCCTATGACCTCTGTGTACAAGCCCGCGGCGTCAGTTTTCAGACCGGGTTAGGCGCGCAGGAAGCGCGCATGCTGCTGGAGAAGGCGATCAGACTCGATCCCGACTATGCCGAAGCGCATAGCTTGCTGGCCCTCAATCTTTGGCTCGGCTGGCTGTTCTGGAACGAGCCGAAGGAAACCAACCAACCTCGCTCGCTCGCGGAAGCGCAGCAGGCAGTGGCGCTCGACCCTAACGATGCCGGGAACCGGTGGGTGCTGGGCATCATACTTGGTCACGAACGGCGTTTCGCGGAATCGGATGCAGAGTTCGAGGCGACTTTCAAGCTCGATCCCAATCATGCCGATGCCTGGGCGATGCGCTCGGATCTCATCACCTTGAGGGGCGATGCGGTCAAGGGCGTCGAATTCGTGAAGCGGGCGTTGCGGCTCAATCCGCGCCCTCCGGGGTGGTACCATTGGATGGCGGGCCAAGCCTATTATGCGCTCGGCGACTATCAATCCGCGGTCGAGGCTTTACGCAAGCCGGAAACCTACCGCACCACGTCGCGGCGCATGCTTGCGGCAGCCCTCGCGCAGCTCGGACGCCTGGATGAAGCCCGTCAGGAGGCGGAGTTCTTCATGATGAGCAATCCCCATTTCCGCATCAGGCACTGGGCGACATCGCAGCCATTCGACGACGAGGAAGTGCTCCAGCGCTTCGTCGAAGGCTACCGCAAGGCTGGCCTTCCCGACTAAAGAGCGCATCGCTTTGGATCGCCGGCTTGCTCTCGTCAGGACATAGGCTCGTCTTTTGGCTGTGAGGGCAAATGCCCGTGGGTTCCCTCGATCAATGTCCGTTGATGGCGCAACCACGATCTCCAGCGTGATCGCCAGCAAGGTCCGCTTTCAAGAAACTGCGAAGCCGATCTCTACGGCCGAGACCGGGCGCTAACCCGCCGCCCCACTCCCCCATGGGCCGTGGAAAGCGCCCTGCCCGTCGATGCGCTCGAAGCCGTGCGCGCCGAAGAAATCGCGTTGCGCCTGGATCAGGTTCGAAGTGCCGCGGCCATGCCGGTAACTGTCGAAATAGGCAAGTGCAGATGACAGGGCCGGCACCGGCGAGCCGGCTTCGGCCGCCCTTGCCACGACACGGCGAAGCGACGGATGTGCCTCCTGCATCAACGAGACGAAAGCCGGCGCCATCAACAGGTTGGTGGCCGCGTCGCCGGCGCCGAAGGCCTCCGCCATCGTATCCAGCAATTGCGAGCGTATGATGCAGCCGGCCCGCCAGATCTTGGCGATGACCGGCATCGGCAGGTTCCAGTTGAATTCCTTCGACGCGCCGCTCATCACCGCGAAGCCTTGCGCGTAGGCGGCGATCTTGCCGGCAAACAGCGCCAGCTCGAGATCGGCGAGCAGGGCGTCCCTGTCTCCGGAAATCCTGCTCACGCCGCCGCCATAGACCTTTTCGGCGGTCAGCCGCTCGTCCTTGATCGACGACAGCACGCGGGCCGCCACAGCCGCCTCGATCGCGGTGGCCGGAATGCCGAGCTGCTGCGCCTCGATCACCGACCATTTGCCGGTGCCCTTCTGGCCGGCGCGGTCGAGGATGATGTCGACCACCGATTTGCCGGTCTTAGGATCGTCGGCGGCCAGCACTTTGGCGGTGATCTCGATCAGGTACGAATTGAGCCGGCCCGTGTTCCACTGCGAAAACACCTCGGCGATCTCTTTCGGCCCCATGCCCAGGCCGTCGCGCAAGATGCCGTAGATCTCGGCGATCATCTGCATGTCGGCATATTCGATGCCGTTGTGGATGGTCTTGACGAAATGGCCGGCGCCGTCGGTGCCAAGCCACGCCGCGCAAGGCTCGCCCTTGAACTTGGCCGAGATCGCGGTCAGCACCTTTTCGACGCGCTTCCAGGACTCTTCGGTGCCGCCGACCATGATCGAGGGACCGTGGCGTGCGCCCTCCTCGCCGCCGGACACGCCCATGCCGATGAAGGTCAGGCCCGAATCGGCAAGCTCTGAGAAGCGCCGCATCGTATCGCGGAAATTGGCATTGCCGGCGTCGATGACGATGTCGTTGGCCGACAGCACGCCGCGCAATGCCGCGATCTGCTCGTCGACCGGCTTGCCGGCCAGCACCATGATGATGATCGGCCGCGGCGGTCGGATCGCGGCGGCCAGTTCTTCGAGGCTGTAGCAGGGCACCACCCTATCCTTGAGCGCGCCGGCATTTTCGACAAAGGCATCGGTGCGCGCCGCCGTGCGGTTGAAGACGGCGATGCGGTGCCCCTTCTCGGCAATATTGAGCGCCAGATTGGAGCCCATCGTGCCAAGGCCGATCAGGCCTATTTCGGCTTTTTCCATCGTTTCTTCCCTGCTTTCGGATCTTGTTGGTTTGAGCCCGCGATTGGGTTGGATGCCCATTCTTGATGACGATGATTGACGGGCCTTCAAGGCCGCGTCAACCGTCTCGCCGAATTGTGTTGCGCGGACCAGCGCTGTCTTCATGGCCGGATATCGATCGGCGCTTCGATCTTCACCATCTCGAAATCCGAGACCAGGATATCGAGCCGCGCCGTCCAGCGGCCGGCGACCGGAATGACGAGTTGGTCGACGCGCCAGGTGCCGTCGCCAAGCTTCGTCGCCGGGCGTTTTATCGGCTCGACGCCGGAATCGGGCTTTGACAGGACCAGCGTCACCTGCTTGGCGTCGAGCGGGCCGAAATCGCCGGTCATGATGAAGATCGAAGCGGCAACAGGCCCGGTATGGCCGGGCACAATGCTGAGATCAGCCATCGCCTGCAGCGTGTGGATATGCACCGATGCCGGCTGTGCGGCGACGATCGCCAGCACGCGCGGCGGCGGCGTGAAGCGCCAGCCGGCGGCAACGCCGAAGATCGCCAGCACGATCAGCAGCTCGATAAAGATCGAGCGGGCCAGCCGCCGCTGGACCTCCGTATTTCCTTCCTCAGCCAGGCCCGTAAGCTTGAAGCGATTGACGGCGGCGAGCGTGAACAGAAAGACGAGCAGCGCCAGCTTGAGCAGCAGCAGCCGGCCATAGGCAGTGTGGACCAGCGCCGACGGCGTTTGCACCTGGATGACGGCGAGCACGATGCCGGCTGCCGCAAGCACGGCCACGACGAACAGGATCGCTCGCGAAAACCGGCGCAGCAACGGCCCCGCTTTGTCCGGCTGCCGTTTCAAGGCAAGACCGAGCGGCGCCAGCGCCCCGGCCCAGACCGCGACACCAGTGGCGTGCAGAAATACCATCGGCCGGGTCAGCCATTGCGGCTCGGCGGCACTGGCATGCCCGCTGGCAGCAAGTGCTGCGCCAACGCCAACCAGTCCGGCCAAGGCCAGCGGCTTCGCGTCGGCGGGCGGCACGACCAGCGATAACAGGCTCAGGCCGAGCGCCATCAGCGCGATCAGCACCGTCCAGCCGAAGCTCGTGCCGAGCCTGGTCTGCCAGATGACCGGCTGCGCCAGCCGGGCAAGCGGCGCGCCGAGTGCATCCAGCCCCTGGAAACCGAGCGACAAGAGTGCGGCGGCCAGCCCGCACAGGATCGCAGCGACGATCATGTTCCGGCCGGATCGACCGCCTTGCGCCAGCCAAGCCTGCGCAAAGGCACCGCCGACGCCGAAAAACAGGCCGATATACAGAAAAACCTTGCCGATCCAGATCGCCGTTCGAAGCCCCCGGTCCACGGCATCCGAGGCGGCCGGCGCAGCACTCGGTGTGCCGACCGAGAACAGCACCGAGCCGCCGACCGGATGCCCGTCGGCGGAAATCACCCGCCAGCTCAGCACATGCGTGCCGGATTTCAGCGCCTGCGGATTGTCGATCTCGACGGTCTGGGCGCTGAGCCGGAAGGAGCTCAGCGGGACCGCCGTGCCGTCGGGCCGCACCAGCGTCAGCACCAGCGGTGAAACCGGCTCGCTGAAGGTCAGCGACAGCTGCGACGGGCTCTGCGCCAGCACCGCCCCGTCAGCCGGCTCGGCCTTGATCAGCGCCGCATGGGCGAAGGCGGGATCAGGCATGGCGATTACGGCGAGCAGCACGATGGCGGCCAGCAAGCCAGCCACAAGCCGGCCAGAACAGTTGCCGGCCATGCAAGCTTGCCGCAGGAAGGATGGCGCGCTCATATCACCGCCAAGAGCAGCGGCGCGCCCATCCGCCAAGCGCGCCGCCGGAGCTCACTTCTTCGGCAGCAGCTTGAGGCCGGGCGCCGGAAATTCCAGCGCATCCTCAGCCTGCCCGGCCGCCGGAATCTCGATCCAGCGATCGGCAACGCCGTCACATTCCTGCACCACCGGGAAATGCAGCATCTGGCCTGCCGGCAGGTCGGATGCCAGTGTCGCGCGAAAGACGAATTCGTCGTAGAATTCGTCCGGCAGGCTGCCGGCGCTCCAGTCGATCTCCTTGACGCCGCTGGTCACTGCCTGGCCGTAGAGCTGGTAGGACTTCTCGTATTTGCCGTTCTTGACCTGCAGCGTCCAACCCGGCTTCGGCATCGGTTTGACCGAGAGCACCCCTTCGGGGATCTGCACGCGCACGGCGGTCGTCGCCTTGCCCTCGCAGCCATGCGGCACCCGAAGAACCGCCTTGTAGGTCGAGCCCACCGCCGCCTCCGGCGTTTCGAGCGTGATGTGGGCAAAGGCCGCGCCGGTCCCGAGGACAAGAAGCACGCAGCCGGGCAAAAGAGATTTCTTCATGATGGTACCTCTCGAAGCGGCCAAGTCAGTGGTCGTCCTGCGGCGCCGCGCTGCCGATGCCTTGCACGGCGAATTCAATCTGCACGGGCCCGGCTTTTTCGAAGGTCAGTGTTGCGGAAAACATTTCGCCCTCCTTGGGCTGCCGCTTCAAATCCATGAACATCAAATGATAGCCGTTGGGCGCCAATGCGACCTTGCCGCCAGCCGGGATTTCGAGGCCGCCGGTGACCGGCCGCATGGTCATGACGCCATTGCTGACGCCCATCTCGTGCAGTTCGGCCTTGGCCGAAATGTCGGAGGTGATCGACAGCAGGCGATCCGGCGCATTGCCGGTGTTGGTGATGGTGAAGTAGCCGCCGGCTACCTTGGCGCCGGCTGGCGTGGCGCGCGACCAGGGGTGCCCGATCTCGAGATCGCCAAGCTTGAACTCGTGTGCCAACACGATCTGGACGCTGGCGAACAGGAGGGCAAGAACGCAAAGGGCGACGCCGAGACGCTGCTCGAAACGACCCAGTACGAAGCGCCTGCGACTGGATGCGGCAGCGCGAAAATAATGAGACATGATTGCTCCGTGGATTTTAAGGGACCGCGCCGACGGCCGGTCGCGAACGATGTCGATAAACGCGCCGGCAAAGGGTTGCGCGGCGCGAACCTGTGCGGATCAGGCCGTCGCCGGTGGTGCGCGCGGATTGGACGGAGTGCGGGCGCGGGCGAAATCGCGATGCCGAAATGCCGGCAGGATAAAGGCGATGGTTTCGACGGAAAGGCTGCGAGCCAGGCTCCCGGCGGCATCGGGCGGCGCGTAGACCGCCGAAACGAGGTTGCAACCAAGCATGCAGCAAGCCGGCATGTGCTGCTGATGCGGATCGCCGGCGGGGAGTTGCGCCGCACCATCATGGGTGCAGATCGTGTTGCCGAAAGCATCGAATTGCGAGGCGTTCGGCTCGCTGCCTGAAGCAAACGCGCCGAACATCGACTGGAGCACGAAAAGCCACGCCGCGGCGAACGCGACCGGCATGCTCCATCGTCTCGGGCGTATGGTCAAGAACCAGCCTCTTCACGCAGCAACGTCAGCTCTCTAGCACGGAGCCGGCGGCCGGAAAATCGCCAAAACGTTGCTGCGGCAACGCAACACAATCACGCGCGTTGCGGCTGCCTGCCCTCGGGAATGGACGTCAGCAGCGTGTGGCGGGCCGATTTCAGGTGCTTGCGGCAGGCGGCGTCGACCTTGGCGAGATCGCGCGATTTGAGCGCGGCGATATAGGCGAGATGCTCCTGGACCGCGACTTCGTTGCGCTCGCGCTCCTGCGCCTTGTTCCACTGGTAGTGGTAGTGAAAGATCATGGCGATGACGTCGTAGAAATCGACGATGAAGCGGTTGTGCGACGCCCGGTGGATCAGCCGGTGAAAGCGCTCGTCGAGCTCGGAGAATTCGTTGAAACGCACGGCGATCTCGCGCGCCAGCAGGCGATGCTCGTCCTCCAGGCGGTCGAGGTCGGCCCACACCGGGCTGTCCTCGGGCAGAGCGGCAAAGGCTGCGGCCGAGCGCAGTTCGAACATTTCGCGGATCTCGGTCAACTCCAGCGCGAAGGCGCGGGTAAAGCCTTTCAGCACCCAGTGGCTGTTGCGGCGCTTCTCGATCAGCCCAAAGCGCGAGAAGCGGATCAGGAATTCGCGCACGCTGGTAGTGCCGACGCCGATCTCGCGCGCCAGTTCGAGCTCGTTGATCTGCATTCCGGCTTCGGCACCGCTGGCAAGCAGCCGCCGCATGAAGGAACGCTCGATGATCTCGGCCAGCGTGTCGGTTTCTTCCTCGGGGAAGAAATCATCCGGCCGTGGCTCGCGCAGAACCGTCTTGCTGCGCTTGTTCCAGTCGATCAGCCCGGTCTCTTCCATGCGCGCAAGGATAGTGCGGACCGTCGTGCGGCTGACGCCGAGCAGCGTACCCAGTTCCGGCTCCGAAGGCAGGCTCCTGGTTTCGTCGAGCAGCCTCAGACCGCGATTATAAGCGTCCTTGTAAACGTTGTTGCTCTTCGACATCCCCTGCCCCGTGGCGCATTGGCGATTGCGGCCGGTTTGAAGCGTTTCGCGCGCATGAAATCGGAATCGCTTCGCAAAATACCATGCGCAACGCTAGTCTTGGTTGTAGAGCCTACTTCACGCATCCAAAAGACGCGTCGCGCTCTGGCGAAAAAACAATTGACGCAAAAATGTTTTTTCACGATAAAAGACATTATATGTTAAGAGCCGCGTGTCAATCCGCTCGCGCACCCAGGAACACACCCAGGAAGCTCCCGTGAACGCCGCAAACAGCATTCTTCTGTCTCCCGCCGACAATGTCGCGGTCGCCAACGGCCGCATCGAGATCGGCACCGCGCTGCCGGGCGGCGCCGTCGCCGCCGCGCTGATCGAGCCGGGCCACAAAGTGGCGATCAAGCCGATTGCGGCTGGCGAAGCCGTGGTCAAATACGCCCAGGCGATCGGCCGCGCCACGCAGGACATCGCGCCCGGCGAGCATGTCCATTCGCACAATCTGGTCTTCGAAAGCGGGCGTTTGCCCGTGGTGCCGCCGAGCGAGGCGGTGCATGCGACCGAGGCCGACCGCGCCCGCACCTTCATGGGCTACCGCCGCGCCGACGGCCGCGCCGGCACGCGCAACTTCGTCGGTATTCTCGCCAGCGTCAATTGCTCGGCCACCGTCTGCCACGCCATCGCTGACGCGGCGAACCGCACGCTTCTGCCACAATATCCCGGCATTGACGGCTTCGTCCCGATCGTCCACGGCCAGGGCTGCGGCATGAGCGCCACCGGCGACGGCATGATGGTGCTGCACCGCACGCTGGCCGGCTATGCCCGTCACCCGAATTTCGGCGGCGTGCTGATGGTCGGGCTCGGCTGCGAGGTCAACCAGCTCACCCTCTATGGCCAGAAGGGCGTTGCCGCGGGAAAACGCCATTTCAACATCCAGGAAGCCGGCGGCTCGCGCAAATCGGTCGAGAAGGCGCTGGTCGTGCTGGCCGAGATCGCCGAAGAGGTCGGCAAGCTTCAGCGTGAGCCGATCCCGGTCAGCGAGATCGTCGTCGGCCTGCAATGCGGCGGCTCCGACGGCATGTCCGGCATCACCGCCAATCCGGCGCTGGGTGCCGCGGTCGACATCCTGGCCGGCGTCGGCGGCATCGGCATCCTCTCCGAAACGACGGAGATCTACGGCGCCGAGCACCTGCTCGCCTATCGCGCCGCAACCCCCGAGATCGCCGCCAAGCTCGACGGCTATGTGAAATGGTGGGAAGACCACGTCGCCAAGCATGGCGCATCCATCGACAACAATCCCTCACCGGGCAACAAGCGCGGCGGCCTGACCACCATCCTGGAAAAGTCGCTCGGCGCGGTCGCCAAGGGCGGCCAGACGCCGCTCAACGGCGTCTTCGGCTATGCCGAAAAGGTCACCGGGCACGGGCTGGTGTTCATGGACACGCCCGGCTACGACCCGGTCTCGGCCACCGGCCAGGTGGCGGGCGGCGCCAACGTCATCGTCTTCACTACCGGCCGCGGCTCCTGCTTCGGCTGCCGGCCGACGCCGTCGATCAAGGTCGCCAGCAACTCGACTATGTACCACGCCATGGAAGAGGACATGGACGTGAATTGCGGCGTCATCGCCTCGGGCGAAAAGACCATTGCCGGCATGGGCCGCGAGATCTTCGAGCTGATCGTGGAGACAGCTTCGGGTCGCAAGACCAAGAGCGAGGAATTCGGCTACGGCGACAACGAGTTCGTGCCGTGGCATCTCGGCGCGACGCTCTAGGCCTTGCCGTCCGGGAAGTCGCGAGCACCTGACGTGAACGCCAGGTGTCACAGTTCGTACACCGCCAAAAGCGAATGTACATTCCATATTGACTGGTTGATGGAATTAATATTCCATGCGGGATATTGAAGCAGATTGGCAGCGGAGTTCCGACAGAAAAAATCTTCCATCAAGCCATTCGAAGCGGCCATCAAACAGCGCTTGCGCCGGCCGAGATGATACACTATCAAAATACCGTAAATGTTTTTTATTGATAAAGTTCCGTTTGGGCCGCGCCATCCGAATGGAGCTTCCGTAACATTCACCGGGCGACTTAGGGAGGACTCCTAATGAAATTCGTGACCAGCATTCTCAACCGCCGCGCCTTCGTGGCACTCGCAGCCGCGTCGATGCTTGCCGGCGTGATGCATTCGGCTCCGGCATCCGCGGCCGACGTGACCATTCCGATCATCGTCAAGGACACCACGTCCTTCTACTGGCAGATCGTTCTGGCCGGCGCCCGCAAGGCTGGCAAGGATCTCGGCGTCAACGTGCCGGAGCTCGGCGCCCAGGCCGAGACAGACGTCAACGGCCAGATCTCGATCCTTGAAAATGCCGTCGCCGGCAACCCGGCGGCCGTCGTCATCGCGCCAACCGAAGCCAAGGCGCTCGGCAAGCCGATCGATGAGGCCGCCACCAAGGTCAAGATCATCGGTATCGACTCCGGTGCCGACTCCAAGGCCTTCACCTCGTTCCTGACCACCGACAACATCCAGGGCGGCCGTGTCGCCGCTGACGGCCTTGCCGCAGCCATCGGCGAAGCCAATGGCGGCAAGGTCGAGGGCGACGTCGCCCTGATCACCGCGCTTCCGGGCGCCGGCTCGCTCGAACAGCGCGCCCAGGGTTTTAAGGAACAGCTCGCCACCAAATATCCCGGCCTCAAGCTGGTCGCCGACAAATACGCCGACGGCCAGGCCACCACCGGCCTCAACATCGCCACCGACCTGATCACCGCCAACCCCAACCTCAAGGGCATCTTCGCCTCCAATCTGATCATGGCGCAGGGCGTCGGTCAGGCGATCGCCGAGAACAATCTTGCCGGCAAGGTCGCGCTGGTCGGTTTCGACAGCGACGAGAAGCTGATCAAGTTCCTCAATGACGGCGTCATTTCGGCTCTCGTCGTTCAGGATCCGTACCGGATGGGCTATGACGGCATCAAGACGGCGCTCGCCGCCTCGAAGGGCGAGAAGGTCGAGGCCAATGTCGACACCGGCGCCAACCTGGTCACCAAAGCCAACATGAAGGATCCGAAGATCGACGCGCTGCTCAACCCCAAGCTCGACTGAGCATCGCCACAAGTGAACTGTTTCCAGGGCCTTTGCCCCGGAAACATCCCACTCGCGCCAATCGTCAGGCCATCTGGCGGGCCAATCTGGGAGGATTGTCATGATGTCGACGGCGCAGGAACTCCATCCGGCCCCAACGCTGGAACCGGGCAGGACCATCCTCGAACTCCGCGGCCTGGAAAAACGCTATCCCGGCACCCACGCGCTGAAGCCGGTCGACCTCGCCTTCAAAGCCGGCGAGATCCACGCCATCGTCGGCGAGAACGGCGCCGGCAAATCCACCCTGATCAAGCTTCTGACCGGCGTCATGCCGCGCACCTCCGGCGACGTCATCTGGGAGGGCAAGCCTGCCGCATTGGCAACGCCGCATGAGGCGATGGCGCTCGGCATCAATGCCGTGCATCAGGAAGTGGTCCTGTGCCGCCATCTCACCGTCGCCGCCAACATGTTCCTCGGCGAGGAGGATGCACGTTTCGGCATCCTGCAGCAGCGGGCGATGGTCAGGCAGGCGCAGAAGATCATCGACGACCTAGGCTTCGACCTGCCCGCGCATGTCATGCTGGGTGACCTGACCATCGGCCAGCAGCAGCTGATCGCCGCCGCCCGCGCCACCGTGCGCGGCACCAAATTCCTGATCTTCGACGAACCGACCGCCTATCTCACCCGCAAGGAGGCCGACCAGCTGTTCACGCTGATCCGCCGGCTGAAGGGCGAAGGCGTCACCATCATCTACATCAGCCATCGCATGGAAGAAGTGTTCGAACTCGCCGACCGCGTCTCGGTGCTGCGCGACGGCACGCTGGTCGGCACCAGGAACATTGCCGAGACCAATGACGCCGAGCTGGTCAAGATGATGATCAACCGCTCGATCGAGCAGGTCTACCACAAGGAGCATTTCACCCCTGGCGCGACCATCGTCGAAGCCAGGAACCTGTCGGGCAAGGGCTTCGAAAATGTCTCGATGTCTGTCCGTGCCGGTGAGATCGTCGGCCTCTATGGCCTGATCGGCGCCGGGCGCAGCGAGTTCGTCACCACGCTCTATGGCCGCCACCGCAAATCGGCCGGCCAGATCCTCTGGGAGGGCAAGGAGGTCAAGGTCAATTCCGAACATGACGCGATCAGGCTCGGCATGGCGCTGGCCCCCGAAAGCCGCCGCGACCAGGGCCTCTGCCTCAACCTGCCGGTCGGGCTCAACCTCAATCTGCCGATCTACAAGCGCATCTCGAGCAATCTGCTGATCTCGCGCGCGCAGGAAAAGGCGCAAGCCGATCGCCAGATCGCCGACCTGCGCATCAAGACGCCGACACGCAGCGCCCTGGCCTCCAGCCTGTCCGGCGGCAACCAGCAGAAGATCGTCATCGGCAAATGGCTCGCCCACGGCGCCAAGCTGTTCATCTTCGACGAGCCTACCGTTGGCGTCGATGTCGGCACCAAGGCCGAGATCTACCGCCTGTTCGGTGCGCTGCTATCCAAAGGAGCCGGCATCATCCTGATCTCGTCCTACCTGCCCGAGGTCTATGAACTCGCCGACACGCTGCATGTGTTCCGGCGCGGCAAACTGGTGGCTACGCACGGGTTTCGGACCGCTGATCACGAGGAGATCCTCACCCAGGCGCTGGCCGAGAAACAAGAAAGACCGGGAGGACGGATATGAGCACCGAGGCGATCGCTGCCGAAAGGCCGAAACGCAACTACAACGCCCTGTTCGGGCTGACACTGCTGGCGCTGCTGGTTCTTTTGTGGGTCATCCTGTCGGTGGCGACGCCGAGCTTCGCCTCGGCCAACAACATCTCGAACCTGTTGCGGCAAGGGTCGATGATCGCCATCCTGGCGGTCGGCCAGACCTTCGTCATCATCACCGGCGGCATCGACCTTTCCGTCGGCGCCGTGGTCGGCTTCGCCACAGTCATCGTCGCGATGCTGATCAACGCCGGAACACCGGTTTTCCTGGCCATCCTGATCACCTTGCTGGTCGGCGTCGCCATCGGCATGTTCCACGGCTTCGGCATCGTCAAGATGGGCCTCCCACCCTTCATCATCACCCTGGCGACGCTGACCTCGCTGCGCGGCATCGGTCTGTTGATGACCAACGGCAACTCGATCTCGATCAACAACGATGCCTTCCAGACGTTCTCGCGCAGTTCCTTCGTCGGCGTCCCCAATCTGTTCTGGATGGTGATCCTGGTCGGCATCCCGGCCTACATCTTCCTGCACCACAGCCGCTGGGGCCGCTATCTGTTCTCGGTCGGCTCCAACGCCGAGGCGTCGCGCCTGTCAGGCGTCAACGTCCAGCGCACCATCTATATGGCCTACACGCTGTCGGGGCTGTGCGCGGCCTTCGTTGGCGTGCTGCTTGCCTCGCGCATCGGCATCGGCAATCCGACACAGGCCGAGGGCTGGGAATTGCAGGCGATCGCATCCTCGGTTATCGGCGGCACCTCGCTGTTCGGCGCTGTCGGCTCAGTGCACGGGCCGCTGCTCGGCGCCTTCATCCTTGCCACCATCAACAACGGCGCCAATCTGCTCAACGTCAACGCCTTCTGGCAGCGCATCATCACCGGTGTGCTGATCATCGTCATCGTCTATTTCGACGGGCTGCGCCGCCGCGGCAAATAGACGGCCTCCCCACAACCGCCGGCCTCGCGACAGCAGAGCCGGCGGTGCCATGAACCGACTGGATTGAAGCATGAAAGCCGTCGTCTGCCGCTCGCCCGGCGAACTTGTCCTCGAAGATCGTCCGGCGCCTGGCGCGCCCCCGGCCGGCTGGGCGCTGGTCGCCGTCAGCCATGTCGGCATCTGCGGCACCGACTATCACATCTTCGAAGGCAAGCACCCGTTCCTCGCCTATCCCCGCATTATGGGCCACGAAGTTTCCGGCACCGTGATCGAGGTTGGTGAGGGCGTCGATCTGGCAATCGGCGAACCGGTGGTCGTCAATCCCTATCTCGCCTGCGGCAAATGCATCGCCTGCCTGCAAGGCAAGCCGAATTGCTGCGTCAAGATCGAGGTGCTCGGCGTCCACCGCGACGGCGCCATGTGCGAGCAAATCCTGGTGCCGGCGCAAAATCTTTATCCGGCAAACGGCTTGTCGCTGGCCGATGCTGCTGCCGTCGAATTCCTGGCGATCGGCGCGCATGCCGTGCGGCGCTCGCTGGCTGATCCAGGTGCGCGCACGCTGGTCATTGGCGCCGGCCCCATCGGGCTCGGCACGGCGCTGTTCGCCCGCATCGCCGGGCTCGACGTGACGCTGCTCGACATGAGTGCGGAGAGGCTGGGTTTCGCCGAAAGCGAACTCGGCTTCGCGACCCTCGACGGCTCGCAGGGCGCTGCTGCGGACCTGGTGAGGCAAGCAACCGACGGCGACGGTTTTGACATGGTTTTCGATGCCACCGGCAACACCCAGTCGGTGCAGTCGGCCTTCGCCCATGTCGCGCATGGCGGGGCGCTGGTCCTGGTCAGCGTCGTCAAGGACGACATCGCCTTTTCCGATCCCGAATTCCACAAGCGCGAGATGATGCTGATCGGCAGCCGCAACGCGCTGCGTGCCGATTTCGACCATGTCGCCGCCTCGATCCGCAACGGCGCGGTGCCGTTGGCAAAGCTCGTCACGCACCGCACGACGCTTGGCGAAACGCCGCACGATCTTGCCCGCTGGGCGCATGAGAAGTCCGGCCTGATCAAGGCCGTTATCCAGGTCGGATGATGCTGGCGCACCTCAAAGCGCCGACAGTTTGAGCTCGATCCGCTCGGCCGGGAAGCGCGACTCCGAAAACTGGATCGGCTGACCGTCGGGCGTGACGTTGACGGCGACCGTCACCAGCACGATGGCGCCGGGCTGCAGGTCGAGGTCCGCAAGGTCGGCCGCATCGGCATGGCGCGCCGACAACACCGTCGATTGCCGCAGATAGTCGTCAATGCCAAAACGTGCCAGCGATGCGGTGATCGAACCGGTTTCCGCCATGGCAGCATCGATGCCGGCAAAGCGCCTGGCATCGAACCAGCCGGCAGCGCGGGACACTGGCATTCCATCGGCTTCGCCGCGCGTTTCCAGACGTATCACGTCGGCCCCCTTTGCAAGGCCTAAGCTCTCTGCCACACGACGGTTGGCAGGCTCGACCGATGACGCAAGCAAGGTGATATGCCGGTCGGACGCCTGTCCTTGCAATCCCTCCGAAAAGCGGGTGCGGGCGCCGATCGGATATGACAGCCGCCTGCGCGACAGCACGAAGGTGCCCCGCCCCTGCTCTGCCCTGAGCACACCCTCCTGCACCAGCGCTGCAATGGCGCTGCGGACGGTGTGGCGGTTGACGCCATAGCGCTCGGCAAGTGCCACCTCCGGCGGCAACGCCGCATTTTCGGGAAAATCGCCGACGGAAATCGAATGCAGTATCTGATCGGCGATCTGCCGCCACAGCGCGACACCGCTGCGCCGCTCGATGCTGTTGGCTTGTCCGATCATTTTCTGCCCCAACCTTTGCGCCCCCTCTTCTCGCCCTTGTCATGCACCCGTCATAGACACGCATTAGATAATAGGTATAATTTGTATAATTGTCTATATCAATAGACAAATTTCGATGCAAGGGAATGTTAACCATGCGAGGACAGGAAGCCCGCGATCAGGCTGAGCGCAAGGCCGTTATGGCAACGCTGGCGCAATCGACCGGCGACGATATCGTCCGTCTGTGGAACGAAGCCGGCCTGCCTTCTGAGGCGGAACTCCTGCGCGGCCCCGAAACCGGCCTAGTGACCGTGCGTGGCCGCATCGGTGGCGGCGGCGCGCCGTTCAACGTTGGCGAGGCGACGGTCACCCGCGCCACCGTCCGGCTCGCCTCCGGACAGGTCGGCCACTGCTATGCGCTCGGCCGCGACAAGCAGAAGGCAAGGCTGGCGGCAATCGCCGATGCGCTGTGGCAGGACCCGGCTCACCGCAATGAGGTCGAGACCAGGCTCGTCGCGCCCTTGCGGGCGGCACTGGCCAAGGCCCGTGACCAGCGCCGCGCCGAGACGGCGGCGACCAAGGTCGATTTCTTCACCATGGTACGCGGAGAAGACTGATGGACATCGTGACCCAAGCGATTGAAGGCGGCTTTGCCGATCCGGTGTTCGACGCCCAGACGGTCTTCCGGGCAGTGATGGACGCGATGGCCCGGCCGGGCACACTGCAGCCCCTGCCGGTCTTTACCCGTCCACCGACGCCGCTGTCAGCCACCGCGGGCGCCATTGCGCTGGCGCTGTGCGATAACGACACGCCGCTCTGGCTCGACCCCGCCTTGCAGGCTTCAGCGACGGTGAAATCCTGGCTTGGCTTCCATACCGGCGCGCCGCTGGCCAACACCCCGGCCGACGCGCATTTCGCGCTGATCGCCACGCCGGCCGAGATGATGGCGCTCGACGGGTTTTCGCAAGGCACCCAGGATTATCCCGATCGCTCCACGACGCTGATCCTCGAGGTCAGCGATCTTGTCTCCGGCGCTCCGCTGCTGCTCGAAGGCCCGGGCATCGAGAAGACGGCGACGATCGCGCCGGCGCAAATGCCGCGCCATTTCGTCGAGCAATGGAAGCAGAACAACCAGCGCTTTCCGCGTGGCGTCGACATCATCCTCGCCACATCCGAAGCAATTGCCTGCCTGCCCCGCACGACGCGCATCAAGACGATGGAGGCATAGGATGTATGTCGCGGTAAAGGGTGGCGAAGCGGCCATTCGCAACGCCCACAAACTGCTTGCCGACCGCCGGCGCGGCGATCGTTCGGTGCCCGCACTTCGCCTCAACCAGATCGTCGAGCAGCTGGCGCTCGGCGTCGACCGGGTGATGAGTGAAGGTTCGCTCTACGACAGGGAATTGGCGGCACTCGCCATCGTCCAGGCGCGCGGCGACTTGATCGAGGCGATCTTCCTCATTCGCGCCTATCGCACCACGCTGCCGCGCTTCGGCTACACCAAGGCGGTCGACACCGGCACGATGCTGGTCGAGCGGCGGGTGTCGGCCACCTACAAGGACCTGCCCGGCGGCCAGTTGCTCGGCCCGACTTTCGACTACACCCACCGGCTGCTCGATCCCGAGCTTGCTGCAGGCGGCGAAGTCGCCGAGCCGGAGCAGCGTGCCGGCGAGGCGGAAGCCATGCCGCGCGTGTCGGCGATCCTCGCCCGCGAGGGCCTGATCGAGTCCGACGGCGACATGCCTGAAGATCATGTCCCCGGCGACATCACCCGCGAGCCGCTCGAATTCCCGATGGCGCGCGACATCCGCCTGCAGGCGTTGTCGCGCGGTGATGAGGGGTTTTTATTGGCGCTCGGCTATTCCACCCAGCGCGGCTATGCGCGCAACCATCCCTTCGTCGGCGAGGTCCGTATCGGTGAGGTCGAGCTGGAGCTCGACGTGCCGGAACTGCCTTTCGCGGTGCCGCTCGGCAGGATCCGCGTCACCGAGTGCCAGATGGTCAACCAGTTCAAGGGCTCGGCCAAGGCGCCGCCGCAATTCACCCGCGGCTACGGCCTTGTCTTCGGCCAGAGCGAGCGCAAGGCGATGGCCATGGCGCTGTGCGACCGCGCGCTGCGTGCCTCAGAGTTGGGTGAGGATGTCGTCGCCGCCGCCCAGGACGAGGAGTTCGTCATCTCGCATTCCGACAATGTCCAGGCGACCGGCTTCGTCGAGCATCTGAAGCTGCCGCACTATGTCGATTTCCAGGCCGAGCTCGATCTCGTGCGCCGCATGCGCGCCGAGCACGACGCCCGCGAGAACGCCGGCAAGGCCGAAGAGAAGAGAGAGGCCGCGGAATGACCGCACAACCGACCGACATCGCCACCTACAACTTCGCCTATCTCGACGAGCAGACCAAGCGGATGATCCGCCGGGCGATCCTCAAGGGCATCGCCATCCCTGGCTATCAGGTGCCGTTCGCCTCGCGCGAAATGCCGATGCCCTATGGCTGGGGCACCGGCGGTGTGCAGGTCACCGCTTCGATCATCGGCCCGGATGATGTACTCAAGGTCATCGACCAGGGCGCCGACGACACCACCAATGCCGTCTCGATCCGCGCCTTCTTCAAGAAGGTCGCCAATGTCGCTGTCACCACTGAGACGGCGAAGGCGACCATCATCCAGACTCGCCACCGCATCCCCGAGCATCCGCTGAGCGCGGGTCAGGTGCTGGTCTATCAGGTGCCGATCCCCGAACCTTTGCGCTTCCTCGAACCGCGCGAAACCGAAACACGCAAGATGCACGCGCTGGAAGAATACGGCCTCATCCATGTGAAGCTTTACGAGGACATCGCCAAACATGGCCGCATCGCCACCACCTATGCCTATCCGGTCAAGGTCGAGGGCCGCTATGTGATGGACCCGTCGCCGACGCCGAAATTCGACAATCCGAAAATGCACCGTTCGCCGGCTTTGCAATTGTTCGGCGCCGGCCGCGAAAAGCGCATTTATGCACTGCCGCCCTTCACCGACGTGGTCAGCCTCGACTTCGAGGACCATCCGTTCGAGGTGCAGACCTTCGACCAGCCCTGCGCACTGTGCGCGGCCGAGAACGTCTATCTTGACGAAGTTATCCTCGACGACCATGGCGGCCACATGTTCGTTTGTTCAGACACCGACCATTGCGAGAAGCGGCGCGAGCAAGGCCATCGCGGCCACCTTGCGCCTGAAACCCCTCTTGCCCTGGAAAAAACGGAGCCGGCGCAATGACCGACGAACCGCTGCTGCGCGTCTCTGCGCTGTCCAAATTCTACGGCTCGCGCGTCGGCTGCGAGAACGTCACCTTCGATCTGTGGCCGGGTGAAGTGCTGGCGGTGGTCGGCGAATCCGGTTCCGGCAAGACCACTTTGCTCAACTGCCTGTCGACAAGGCTACTGCCCAGCTCCGGCACCGCCAGCTACCGCATGCGCGATGGCCAATTCCGCGAGCTCTACCGCATGAGCGAGGCCGAGCGCCGCTTTTTGATGCGCACCGACTGGGGCTTTGTCCACCAGAACCCCGCCGACGGGCTGCGCATGACGGTGTCGGCCGGCGCCAATGTCGGCGAGCGGCTGATGGCGGTCGGCGACCGCCACTACGGAAAAATCCGAGCCACGGCGGTCGACTGGCTGTCGCGCGTCGAGATCGACGAGGACCGCATCGACGACGAGCCGCGCGCCTTTTCCGGCGGCATGCGCCAGCGCCTGCAGATCGCCCGCAACCTCGTCACCGGGCCGCGGCTGGTGTTCATGGACGAGCCGACCGGCGGCCTCGACGTCTCGGTGCAGGCGCGCCTGCTCGATCTGCTGCGCGGGCTGGTCACCGACCTCGGCCTGGCGGCCATCGTCGTCACCCACGACCTTGCGGTGGCACGTCTGCTGTCGCAACGCATGATGGTGATGAAGGACGGCCGCGTCGTCGAAAGCGGCCTCACCGACCGCGTCCTCGACGATCCGCGCGCCCCTTATACCCAGCTGCTTGTCTCCTCGATTCTGCAGGTGTGACGATGATTGCTCCGGCGTACCCCCCTCTGGCCTTCCGGCCATCTCCCCCTCAAGGGGGGAGATCAGCAGCTTTTATGTCGCGCCCGTTCTGCGACACAGGAGAATGGCGAAACCGAATGCGACAGCCAATCTCCCCCCCTGAGGGGGAGATGGCCGGCAGGCCAGAGGGGGGTGTTGGCCCGCAGACGAATGACGATTGGAGAACCCTCTGATGGCAACCCCGCTCGTTGTCTCCGACGTCGCCAAAAGCTTCACCATGCATCTGCGCGACGGCATCAAACTGCCGGTGGTCACCGGCGTCTCGTTCGCGATCAGGGCCGGCGAATGCTCGGTGCTCGGCGGCCCGTCCGGCGCCGGCAAGAGCTCGATCCTGAAAATGCTCTACGGCAATTATGCCGCCGACGAAGGCCAGATCATCGTCCAGCACGAGGGCGGGCTGATCGATCTCGCAACTGCCAGCCCGCGCACCGTGCTTGCCGTGCGCCGGCTTACCATCGGCTATGTCAGCCAGTTCCTGCGCACCGTGCCGCGTGTCTCGGCGCTCGATGTCGTCGCCGAGCCGCTGGTCGAGCGCGGCGAGGAGCGTGAGGTCGCGCGCGGCAAGGCACGTGCCTTGCTGGCGCAGCTGAACCTGCCGGAAAAACTCTGGGCGCTGCCGCCGGCGACGTTCTCCGGCGGCGAACAGCAGCGCGTCAACATCGCGCGCGGCTTCATCACCGAGCATCCGATCCTGCTGCTCGACGAGCCGACCGCTTCGCTCGACGCCAGAAACCGCGACGTGGTGATTTCCCTGATCGCCGCCAAGAAGGCCGCGGGCGTCGCTTTGCTCGGCATCTTCCACGACCACGACGTGCGCGAGGCGGTGGCCAACCGTATCATCGACGTGACCGCCTTCGCCGCCGGGAAAATCGCCGCATGACCAGGAAACTGTCGGAGGCACCGCTGATCCACGAGACGGCGCAAGTCGAGAACTCGACGCTTGGCCGCTGGACCGAGATCGCCGAGCGCTGCCGGATTTCGGAAAGTGCGTTGGGCGACTATTCCCACATGATGCAAGACTGCGGCGTCTGGTGCGCGACGATCGGCAAATTCGCCAACATCGCCGCCAATGTGCGCATCAACGCCACCAACCACCCGACCTGGCGGCCGACGCTGCACCATTTCACCTATCGCGCCTCGGACTATTGGGACGACGCCGAGCACGAGAGCGAATTCTTCGCCCAGCGCCGCGCCAAGCGCGTCACCATCGGCCACGACACCTGGCTCGGCCACGGCTCGACTGTCCTGCCCGGCATCACCGTCGGTGACGGCGCGGCGGTCGGCGCCGGCGCGGTGGTGTCGAAGGACGTCGCGCCCTACACCATCGTCGCCGGCGTACCGGCCAAGCCGATCCGCGAACGCTTCGACCGCCGCACCGCGGAGCGCTACCAGGCGCTCGCCTGGTGGGACTGGGACCACGCTCGGCTGCGCGCCGCGCTCGAGGATTTTCGGGAACTGTCGGCGGAGGCCTTCCTGGAGAAGTATGGCGGCTAAGGGTCGTGAAATGGTGAATGGGGGCAGCGGACAGGTTTCGAGGCTCAGGAAAGCCTTTCTTGTCACCATTCACCATTCGAGCCTCTCGTGCTGGATTGGCCGCGCCGCTCCAGGCTGTGGGCAGTAACAAAACTGACATCGTTCCGACACCGCAGGTTCATGCGGCTGCGCTAGCGAGGGTCAACAGACCTTCAATTGCGATTGGACTGGAGCCTGCACCATGTCAGCTACGCTCGAAATCCGCGGCGTCACCCGCCGGTTCGGCAAGAACACCGCCGTCAGCAATGTCGACATCGCGATCCCGCACGGTCAGATGGTCGGCATCATCGGCCGTTCCGGCGCCGGCAAATCGACGCTTCTGCGCATGATCAACCGCCTCATCGATCCCAGCCAGGGATCCATCCTGTTCGACGGCGTCGAAGTCTCCGGGTTGCGCGGCTCGCCGCTCCGGCGATGGCAGCGCGACTGCGCCATGATCTTCCAGCAGTTCAATCTGGTGCCGCGCCTGGACGTGCTGACCAATGTGCTGCTCGGCCGGCTCAACCACCGCTCGACGCTGTCCAACCTGTTCGGCATGTTCTCGCGCAGTGAATGCGCCGAGGCTGTTGCCGCCCTTGAGCGTCTCGACATCGCCCGCACCGTACTGCAGCCCGCCGGCACGCTTTCCGGCGGCCAGCAGCAGCGCGTTGCTATTGCGCGTGCCATGATGCAGCAGCCGAAGGTGCTGTTGGCGGACGAGCCGATCGCCTCGCTCGATCCGCTCAACGCCAAGGTGGTGATGGATTCGCTGCAGGACATCAATTTGCGCGAAGGCATCACCGTCATCACAAATCTGCATACGCTTGATACGGCCCGCAACTATTGCAACCGTATCATCGGCATGGCCGCCGGCAAGGTTGTCTTCGACGGCCCGCCCGAAGACCTCAACCGCGAGGCCGTGCGCATGGTCTACGGCGCCGACAGCAATGGCGGCGAAATCTCCGAGGCCATCACCTCGACCAGCGTCGCCATCAAACAGAAAATCGCGGCATCCGCCGGACCGCTCGAGCCCGTATTCCCTGGCTACTGAGAACGGCCTGATCGCCCGCCCGCGTCAAAGGCACTCGTCAAAAGTTCGAACGCTCCGGCGCGAAGCCGGAACCAACAGGAGAGAGATAATGTTCAGGAAGATGGTTTTTGGCGCGGTTTCATTGCTCGCCATCGCAACAAGTGCCGCTCACGCCCAGGATATCAAGGAATTCCGCATCGGCATCCTTGGTGGTGAAAATGAAGCGGACCGGCTGCGCAACTTTCAGTGCCTCGCCGATCACCTGAAGTCCGAATTCGGCTTCGAGAAGGTCTCGCTGTTCCCGGCCGCCGACTATGACGGCGTGATCCAGGGCCTGCTCGGCGGCACCCTCGATTTCGCCGAGCTTGGCGCGTCAGGCTATGCCAGCGTCTACCTCAAGGATCCGAACGCCGTGACCCCGATCCTCACCACCCAGCAGACCGACGGCGCGACCGGCTATTATTCGATCGGGCTCGCTCTGAAGTCGTCCGGCATCACCGACATCAAATCGGCCAAGGGCAAAAAGCTCGGCTATGCCGACCCGGATTCGACCTCGGGCTACCTGATCCCGCTGACCCAGATCCCGAAGGACACCGGCGCTTCGAACGAAACCTTCTTCGCCTCGACACAGTTCAATGGCGGCCATGAGAACAACCTTCTCGCCGTCCGCGACGGCAAGGTCGACGTGGCGGTTGACGATTCTTCGGGCATCGGCGACTTCAAGAACGGCTACACCTCCGGCACCTTCCACAAGGAAGTCGCCAAGGGCGCCGTCGACCCCAACGACTTCGTCGAAGTCTGGCGCTCCGGCCTGATCCCGAACGGCCCGCTGGTCGTGCGCACCGCGCTCGGTGGCGATATGAGCGCCAAGCTCGCCAACTTCTTCACCAGTCTGCCGGCCAAGGACAAGCCTTGCTTCGAGGCCATCGAAGGCGGCGATTTCACCGGCTACGTTCCGGTGAAGCCCGACTTCTACAGCGTCATCGTCGAAGCCCGCAAAGCCGCGATCGGCGGCTGAATGCAGTTGCAAAGGGCGGCCTTACCAGCGCCGCCCTTTTTGCATGCCCGATCATGACCATCTCAGCCACGATCCGTTCAGACGCGACCCGGCGGACAGCCGACTCCTGGCGACGGCAGACGTCCTTGCGCCGGTTCTACACGGCGCTCGGCATCGGTTTGCTGCTTATCGCCATGTGCACAGCCATGTGGTTTGCCGACGAGGCCAATGCCGGACATTTCTTCGATCGGCTGCCGCACATACTGGATTTCCTTAGCTGGCTTGTTCCCAAAGACTGGAACGACGTCTGGCGGGCGCTGTTCGACATCGCATCGCCGCACGACAAGGGCAGCCAGGAGTTCAACTTCCCGCTTGGCCGCGTCTATCTCTGGGGCGGTTTTTACCTACCCGAATATTTCGAGCTGATGCTCACCACGCTCAACGTGGCGCTGGTTTCCACTTTCATCGGCTTCGTCTTTGCGGTGCCGTTCTCGTTCATCGCCGCGCGCAATTTGACACCCAGTCCGGTGCTCAGGCTCGTCGTCAAGCGCTTCATGGAACTGCTTCGCGCCTTCCCCGAGATCGTCATTGCCGGCCTGTTCGCAGCCATCCTCTCGACTGGCCCGGTCGCGGCCATCATCGCCATCGGCCTGCATTCGATCGGCGCCCTCGGTAAGCTCTTTTACGAGATCAACGAAAACATCGACATGCGCGCCGATGAAGGCCTGCGCGCGGTCGGCGCCAACTGGTTCGAGCGCGTGCGCTTCGCCGGCCTGCCACAGGTGCTGCCCAATTTCATGTCCTACGCGCTGCTCAGGATCGAGATCAATGTCCGTATCTCGACCATCATCGGCGCGGTCGGCGGAGGCGGCATCGGCGAGGAGCTGAAGCTCTCCATCTCACGCGGCTTTGGCGCCAAGACGCTGGCACTGGTGCTGCTGTTGTTTACCACCATCTTCCTCGTCGACCAGTTCTCCGCCTGGCTTCGTCGCAAGCTCGTCGGCGAGCAGGCATTTATGATGAGCGCCTGACCATGATCCAAAAAGTGGATTCCGGTTTTTGGAAAAGATCTTGGCAAATCAACAAGAAGACTGCCCATGACCGCGATGACCGCCGATGAGATGCAGGCGATAGAGGAGCGCTTTCCCCAAGTGTTCCGACGGCCCTTGTACAAACGCTTCGGCCCGCTGGTGCTGTTCGCCGGCATCCTGCTCTACCTCGTCTATGCCTTGTGGTTCTTCAGCCTGCCGCAAGTGTTGAGGCAATCGCACTGGGAGCGCCTGCCGCTCTTCCTGACGCAATGGATCAGCTACGATCTGCAGCCGGAATTCCGTCTCGATCAGCCTCAGATCACACCCAAATACCCACGTTTTTCTGCACTTGGCGAAGACCCGCATCCCGACTGGGTCATCGCCAATGCCAACGGCTCCTACACCGTTCTGATCGACGGCCGAGCCAAATCCGTCACCTTCGACAAGGCCGAGGCAACGCTTGTCGCCAATGGCCAGGCGGTGCCGGTGTCGTTGACCAGCGGCAAGCCGGTGATAACCGGCCCGGTGCCGGACTGGATCACCGCGCATGACGATGAAATCGTCGCCCGGATGGGCTTTGCCGGCGAGGTTCGCATAACCGTCGATCGCGTCAAGGTCCGCAAGCGCTTTCTCGGCTGGGCGAATTTCGTCTTCGACACACGCTCGCCCTTCTTCGGCAAATCGCCCGGCGAGGTGGTCTCGTTGCTGATGTCCGGACCCCAGCTCAAGCCGGGCACATCGAACATTGCGCTGGCCGCCGATAATATCTGGAACAACGCCCAGTGGCAGCATGGCGACGTCTGGACGAAGCTGTTCCAGACCATCGTCATGGCATTTCTCGGCACCTTGCTCGGCGGCATCGTTGCCTTCCCGCTCGCCTTTTTCGCCGCCCGCAACATCACCCCGAGCGGCCTGCTTAGCCAGATGCTCAAGCGCTTCTTCGATTTCATGCGATCGGTCGACATGCTGATCTGGGCGCTGTTCTTCACCCGCGCCTTCGGCCCCGGCCCTCTGGCCGGCAGCGCCGCGATCTTCTTCACCGAGATCGGCACGCTCGGCAAAGTCTATTCGGAAGGCCTCGAGAACATCGACGACAAGCCGCGCGAGGGCATCCAGTCGACCGGCGCCAACGGCTTGCTGGTGCAGCGCTATGGCGTGCTGCCGGAAGTGATCCCGGTCTTCATCAGCCAGACACTCTATCAGTGGGAATCCAACACCAGGGGCGCGACGATCATCGGCGCCGTCGGTGCCGGTGGCATCGGCCTGAAGCTTTGGGAAGCGATGCGCACCAACTCCAACTGGGCCAATGTCTTCTACATGGTGCTCTTGGTCCTGCTCGTCGTTTTCATCTTCGACAACATTTCCAATTTGCTGCGCCGCCGGCTGAGCAGGACGATCCACGACTACAACAGGATCCAGGCTGAGCAGGGGTGACGGGTGCGGCATCGGGCTGGCCGATCGCTATGCAGCTTTCCTCCACCCGTTCTTAATGTGCCTGTAGCCGTCGCGGTAGACAGCTTCCGGGCCTTCGGAAAAGTCGCGCCACACCTTGGTGGCCGCGGCCAAGTCCTTCAGCGAACGCCCGAACGCCTCGATCGTCAGCCAATCGTCGTAGCCGCTCTTGCGGATGGCGGAGAAAGTCTCCTTCCAGGGAATATGGCCACGGCCCGGCACCCCGCGATCGTTCTCCGAAATGTGGATATGGACGATGTTGTTGCGGTTGCGCGTATAGGCGCCGATCGGGTCGGCTTCTTCGATGTTGGCATGGAAGGTGTCGTACATCGCCTTGATGTGCGGCCGGTCGATCGCGTCGATATGCTCCGACAAATCGTCCATCGTGTTGAGCAGGTAGCATTCGAAGCGGTTGAGCGCCTCCAGCCCGATGGTGACGCTCTTGTTGCCGGCATAGTCGCCAATGGCGCGTTGCGAAGCGATCGAACGTTTTTTCTCGGCCGCTGTCGGCCCGCTGCCGGAGAAGGCCCCGAGTGTCGAATGGAGCGGGCCGCTCAATGTGTTCGCGCCAAGCGCCTGAGCGCAGTCGATCGCCGATTTCATGTAGTCGATACCGGCCTTGCGCGTCGAGGCATCCGGCGAGATCAGGTTCATCGCCGGATCGCCCATCGCCGAGACGGCGGTGCGTTGCAGCCCGATACGGTCGAGCAGTTCGCCGAGTTTCCTGTAGTTGTCCGGCGTGCCGGAGAAGACCGGTATTTCGACGCCGTCGAAGCCGGTCGCCTTGATGTCCCTCAACAACGGCTCGTGTTTTTTCGAGACACTGGTCGTCCACAACAACATGCACATGCCGATTTTCATCGACGCCCCTCCCTTCATTCGCTCGATCGCCGGAGGGGTGATGAGATTCAGATCAGGCCGAGCCAAAAATGGTGGGTTCCGAGAACCGGAGCGGAGCGTGCTTTTGGTACATGAGCACCGGAAGCGCAGGAAACTGCCATTTGCAGGCCGGTCTCACCTGACTATCACCACCACCCTTCAGAGCTTCGTCCACGCCCCATTCTTCTTCGACGACTTCACGCAGGCCTCGATGAAGGCCATGCCCTCGACGCCGTCCTGCACGGTCGGGAAGACGACATCCTTGGCCGGCTTCCCGCCCTTCCGGCGCGCTGCACGAATAGCCCGCGCGGCTTCCTGATAGATGTTGGCGAAACCTTCGAGATAGCCTTCCGGATGCCCTGGCGGAACGCGGCTGACGCGCCCGGCGACGGGGAGCGCGCCGGCGCCATTACGGGTGATCAACTGCTTCGGCTGGCCGAACGGCGTGTACCAGAGATAGTTCGGGTCGGCCTGCACCCATTCGAGGCCGCCCTTCGAGCCGTAGATGCGCAATTTCAACCCGTTCTCGTGGCCGGGCGCCACCTGGCTTGCCCAGATCATTCCCTTGGCCGGGTGCGACCCGCCGACCGGCTTGAAGCGCAGCAGCACATTGATGTTGTCGTCGAGCAGCCTTCCCGGCACGAAGGCATCGAGATCGGCCGACAACGAATCGAGCTCCAGCCCGGAGACGAAACGGGCAAGGTTGTAGGCGTGCGTGCCGATATCGCCCAGTGCACCGCCGGCACCCGCCTGCTTCGGGTCAGAGCGCCACGCAGCCTGCTTCTGGCCGGTGGCGGCCAGGTCTTCGGTCAGCCAGTCCTGCGGATATTCCGACTGCACGATGCGGATATCGCCGAGCTGTCCCTTGGCGACCATCTCGCGTGCCTGCCGCACCATCGGATAGGCGGTGTAGTTATGCGTCAGCACGAACACCTTGCCAGTCTTTTCGACCAGCGCCGCCAGCCTCTTTGCCTCGGCTAGCGTCGTCGCCAGTGGCTTGTCGCAGATGACGTGGATGCCGGCCTCGAGAAAAGCTTTGGCGGCCGGCACGTGCACATTGTTCGGCGTGACGATGGCCACCACCTCGATGCCATCCGGCCGCCGGGCCTCCGCTTTGGCCATCTCGGCATAGGAGCCGTAGCTGCGCGCCGGATCGAGCCCCAGCTCGGCCGCCGAGGCCTTGGCGCGCTCCGGATTCGACGAGAGGGCGCCGGCAACCAGCACGAACTCGTTGTCCATGCGTGCCGCGATGCGGTGCACCGCGCCGATAAAGGCGCCTTGTCCGCCGCCAACCATGCCGTAGCGGATCGGACCGCCTCCCGTTTCCGTCTTCGATGCGCCAACCACGATTTTCTCCCTCGTCATTGAAATACCCCTCCCCTTGAGGGGAAGGTGGCCCGCAGGGCCGGGTGGGGTCGGTTCATGCCGAGCCTACGCCCAGCGACCCCACCCCGATCCGCTGTGCGGATCGACCCTCCCCTCGAGGGGGAGGGATATCTGTGCTAGATCCCCATCATGCCGCGCAGCACCTTTTTATCGGTCGTGCCGCCGGCGAAGTCGTCGAATGCTTTTTCCGTCACCCTGATGATGTGGTGCTGGATGAAGGGAGCGCCTTCGGCCGCACCATCCTCCGGGTGCTTGAGGCAGCATTCCCATTCCAGCACCGCCCATGAATCGTAATTGTATTGGGTGAGCTTGGAGAAGATGCCGCCGAAATCCACCTGCCCGTCACCGAGCGAGCGGAAACGCCCGGCACGGTTGGTCCAGCTCTGGTAACCGGAATAGACGCCTTGCCGCCCGGTCGGATTGAACTCGGCATCCTTGACGTGGAACGCCTTGATCCGCTCGTGGTAGATGTCGATAAATTCGAGATAATCGAGCTGCTGCAGCAGGAAGTGCGACGGGTCATAGTTGATGTTGCAGCGCTTGTGGCCGCCGACCGAATCGAGGAACATCTCGAATGTCGCGCCGTCGAACACGTCCTCGCCCGGATGGATTTCGTAGCCGACATCGACGCCGTTCTCGTCATAAACGTCGAGGATCGGCGTCCAGCGTTTGCCCAGTTCGGCAAATGCTTCCTCGATCAATCCCGCCGGCCGCTGCGGCCAGGGGTAGAGGTATGGGAAGGCCAACGCTCCGCAAAACGACACCGACGCCTTAAGCCCGAGATTCTTCGACGCCTTGGCGGCGAACTTCATCTGTTCGACCGCCCATTGTTGCCTGGCTTTTGGATTGTTGTGCACCGCAGCCGGCGCGAAGCCGTCGAACTGCGCGTCATAGGCGGGATGCACCGCCACCAATTGCCCCTGCAGATGCGTCGACAGTTCGGTGATCTCGACGCCGGCATCGGCGCAGATGCCCTTCACCTCGTCGCAATAGGCCTTGGAGGAGGCTGCCTTCTCGAGATCGAACAATCGGGCGTCCCATGTCGGGATCTGCACGCCCTTGTAGCCCAGACCAGCCGCCCATTTGGTGATCGAGGCCAGCGAATTGAACGGCGCGGCGTCGCCCGCAAACTGCGCCAGGAACAGACCAGGCCCCTTCATCGTCGTCGGCATCGGCATCTCCCTATGTTTCACGACCAAGCATAGCGCCGATTGAAAACAGGGCCAGCGTCTTTGGTCTCTTTGCACAGCGCGCTCAGCGCCGCTATTCTGGTATTACCAAATGCCGAAATCTGGTCAAGCCATTTGACGCGCCGCCGCAGTCCTGCAACCATGCCGAGTTAAGCCACATGTTTAAGTATAATCAATAGCATAGACAGGAGCCAACGCTTGATGGCAGCACTTCTTGCCGTCCAGATGAAATTACTGTAGACCTCCCATCAAGCCCAATTGGTCGAACCAGTTTGCAAAAAATGCTGGGACGCCTTGGGGAGGAATCATGCGGCGGCTTCGGCAGAGTGCGCCGCAGGCAAACTGGTACAGGCGATTCTGGGAAGGATAGACCATGCATCTTTCGACGCACAATTGGATGCGGGCGGAGCCGCTGGAAACGACGCTCAAGCGCATCAAGAAATTCGGCTATGAGTCGATCGAGATTTCCGGCGAACCCGAACAGTACAAGCCCAAGGAGACGCGCGCACTGTTGAACGAGTACGGCATTCGCTGCTGGGGAGCGGTGACGCTGATGCTGGGCGAGCGCAATCTCGCCGCCAAGGACCAGGGCCAACGCGAGCGGTCGGTGCAGTACGTCAAGGACGTGCTGACCATGGTCAGCGAGCTCGACGGCGAGATTATCACGCTGGTTCCCGCCACCGTCGGCAAGGTCGTGCCGGACGGCACCGAGGAAGAGGAATGGAAATGGGTGGTCGATGCCACCCGGGAATGCTTCACCCACGCCAAGAAAGTCGGCGTCAAGATCGCGGTTGAGCCGCTCAACCGCTTCGAGACTTATCTGTTCAACCGCGGCGCCCAGGCACTGGCGCTGGCCGATGCGGTCAGCCCCGAATGCGGCGTCTGCCTCGACGCCTACCACATCCACATGGAAGAATTTAACGTCTATGACGCCATCCGGCAGGTCGGCAAGCGCCTGTACGATTTCCATGTCGCCGACAACAACCGCTTCGCCGCGGGCCTTGGGCAGATCGACTGGCCGAAGATCGTCGGCACGCTGAAGGAGATCGGCTATGACGGCGCGCTGACCAATGAATTCGTCGCCCCCGTCGACCGCACGCCGGCTGCTCCCTATCCCGACATGGTCGAACGCAACCCCGTCGACATCTCGCCGGAGCAGCTGAAGTTCATTCAGGACCACGGCTCCAGCGTGCTCACGGAGAAATTCTACACCGACCAGATGCGCATCAACGCGGAAACGCTGCTGCCGCTGATCAAGTAGCCGAGCCGTTTGGAAAGAGCCCTTCCGCCTCACCGCGGCCGGGCCGAGGATGAACATGCGCATCAAAACGGTCCAAGCCTGGTGGGTCCGCATACCGATCGAAGTCGCGAAGCAGCACCGCAGCGACTTCGGTCAGGTGGCGACGTTCGACGCCGCTATCCTGCGCATCGAAACCGACGACGGGCTGGTCGGCTGGGGCGAAGGCAAGAATGCCGCCGGCAGCGCCGGCAGTTACGGCGCTCTCGTTCATTTGCTGAACTACGAGGTCGGCCCGCAGCTGGTCGGCCGCGACCCGGCCGACATCGGCGTCATCTGGGAGATGCTCTATAATGGCACGCGCCACGACAGTGCCGCTCGCGCCGGCCATGCCATGCCGCAACTGGCACGACGGGGCATGAGCATCGCCGCCATCAGCGCCGTCGACATCGCTTTGTGGGACATTCTCGGCAAATCGCTCGGCGTTCCGGTCTGGCGGCTGCTCGGCGGCCGCAAGCTGGACCGCATGCCGGCCTATGCTTCCGGCGGCTGGGCCACGGCGGAAGCCATCGGCGACCAGCTGCAGTCCTACATCGCCAAGGGCGGCTTCAAGGCGCTGAAGATGCGCGTCGGCGCGATGGACGGCGCCCCACATATCTCGGCCGCTCGCGTCCGCGCCGCAAGACAGGCGCTCGGTCCCGATATCGACCTGATGGTCGACGCGCACGGCACTTACACGGTGGCCGAAGCCAAGCGCTTCATCCATCTCGCCGGCGACCTCGATCTCGCCTGGTTCGAGGAGCCGGTGATCGCCGACGACAAGCCCGGCATGGCCGAGGTGCGCGCCTGCGGTTCGATCCCGATCGCCACCGGCGAAAGCGAGGCGACACGCTATGCCTTCCGCGACCTCGCCGTGTTCAAATCCGCCGATATCTTCCAGCCGGATCCGGCCTTTTGCGGTGGCATCAGCGAGGCGATGAAGATCGGCACCATCGCCAGCGCCTTCAATCTGCGCTTTGCGCCGCATCTTTGGGCCGGCGCGCCCTGCTTCTTTGCCGGGCTGCATGTCTGCGCCGCTTCGCCGGCGAGCTTCACCGTCGAATATTCGCTCGGCGCCAACCCGATGATCCACGATCTGATCGAAGAGACTGTCGAAGCAAAGGACGGTATGGTAGCGATCCCTGATAGACCCGGGCTGGGATTCACCATTTCGGAGCGGTTCCTGGAGGCGCACGCGCAACACGGCTGACATGAAAGAAAAGAACCTTCTCGCGGAACTCGCCGCCTATCTGTTCTCCCATTCCGACAAGGAGACCGGCCGCACGCCGTCGGAGCGCGAACTGGCAGAGCATTTCAGCGTCAGCCGCGGACAGATCCGCGAGGCGCTGGCCATTCTCGAGGCGATGCGCATCGTCGAGCGACGGGCGAAATCCGGCATCTACATCGATACGAAGCAGGCGAGCGTCGAGGCGATGGCGCTGTTCGCCCGCGCGGGCCTGCCGCTCGATCCCGTCCAGATCTACGAGACGGTCGAGTTGCGCAAGATCCACGAGATCAAGGCCGCCGAACTGGCCTGTTCACGCGCCACCGAGGAGAATTTCGCGCGGCTGCGCGAGATCCTGAAGGCCTCCGAGGATCGCATCGCGGCCGGTGAAGGCCTTGCCCGGGAAGACCGCGAGTTCCACCTCGAGATCGTGCGGGCGACCAAGAACAGCGTCTTCCACAATATCTGCAGCGTCTACTACATGATGGGTGAGCTGCGCCTGCCGATCTATTTCAACGATCCCGAACGCAGCGTGCGCTCCCATGCCGAGCATATCCAGATCTACGAGGCGCTGCTGCGCCGCGACGGCAATCTCGCCCAGGCGCTGATGAGCGCCCATCTGCAAGGCGCCGAAAGCTACTGGAAGGGGCTGATCGAGGGGCGTGGGGCGGAACCGCAAAGCCCAGCGCTCGAAAAGGCCTGAAATGCCCAAGATCCTGTCGACACACAGACTGCACCCCCGTGCCTCTTCCATGCTGACAGGGGCCGGCGAACTCGTCGTTGCTTCCGCCCTCGATGCGCATACGCTTGCCGCCGAGGCAAGAGACGCCGATGTCATCATCGTTCGCGCTCCCTTGCCTGCGTCGCTTTTCGAAGGAGCAAGGAAGCTCAGGGCCGCGATCCGGCACGGCGCCGGGCTGGACATGGTACCGATGGAAGCGGCCAATGCGGCCGGCGTGCTGGTGGCGAACGTACCGGGGGTGAACGCGCGATCCGTCGCCGAATACGTGATGTTCGCGGCGCTGGCGCTGCTTAGGCGCTTTCGTGTGTTGGACCGCGACCTGCGTGCGAAGGGCTGGCTGGCCGGCCGCGAACACACGGTGGTGGCCAGCGAGCTAGCGGGCAAGACGATCGGCATTGTCGGTCTCGGCGCGATCGGCCAGGCGGTTGGCCACATCGCGGCACATGGGTTCGATCTGAATGTGGTGGCGACGACGCGCAGCATGCGGCCGGCGCCGGACAGGGTCGGCTTCCTGTCGATCGATGCGCTGATCGAACAGAGCGACATCATCGTTCTGTGCTGCCCGCTGACGCCCGAAACACGGGGGCTGATCAGCCGCGAGCGCATTGACCGGATGAAGCCGGATGCGCTGCTGATCAACGTTTCGCGCGGGCCGGTGATCGACGACGACGCGCTGATCGAGGCCTTGCAGAAGGGCCGCATCGGCGGCGCCGCACTCGATGTTTTTGCAACACAACCGCTGCCGCCCAACCATCCCTATTTCGGCTTCGACAACGTCATCGTCACCCCGCACATGGCTGGGATCACCGAGCAGTCGATGATGCGCATGGGCGTCGGCGCGGCTGGCGAAGCCTTGCTGGTGCTGGCCAACAGATTACCGGTCAATCTGCGCAACCCGGAAGTGGTCGAGCACTACCGGCGACGGTTCCCTGTCGATCTCTGAGCGCCTCAATTTTCCCGAACTCGCCGGCGATGGTGCCGGCATGGTAAACGTCACAAAATTCCTGCTGACCGCTGGCTTCTGCGTGGCGACGGCGCAAGTCTTCGCCAACGGACAGGGCAGCTACGTGTTCTGCGACAACGGCTTGCGCTGCGTGGCGGCACCCTGTCCATCGAACAGCGCACTCGACCTCGCTGCTGGTAAGCTCATCAAAGGCGTTTCAATCGACATCGATCGCCTGCCGCAGCAAGACAAAGCCCTCGATCTTTCGGACAAGCTCTATGCCGGCGAGGTCGTTGTTGTCGGATCGATCGAGAACCGCACCCGGACCTTCAACGGCAAGCGGTACACCCTGCCTTGGCTGGTTGCCACCGGCATCGAACGCGCCGCCAAGGACAGCGAACGCGGCCACTGCTCGTCGCGCTGACACGCGCTGTCGGATCAATTTGCAAGCAGCGCCTCCACGCCGGCTGCGATGCGCAGCAGGTCGTGGTCATGACCATTGCGCGCCACCAGCATCAGCCCGGCCGGGCGCGCCTTTCCCGGCATGGGCAGCGAGATTGCTGACAGATCGAACTGGTTGGCGACCTGCGTGTTGCGCAGCAGAAGACCCTCGATCCTGTTGCAGAGGGCCTCGTCGCCGGTCATCGAGACGATCGTCGGCGCCGTCACCGGCGTGGTCGGTAGGGCCAGCACGTCTACCCCTGCCAGCCGCTCATCCATTGCGGCGGCAAGTGCTGCGCGACGGCGCATTGCCCTGATATAGATCGTAGCCGGAATGGCGGCGGCGCGCGACAATGGTCCGCTTACCCGCGGGTCGACCGGCGTCGGCGCTCCCGTCGCCAGCCAGTCGGCATGGATCTCCGCCCCTTCCATCGCCGCGATCGAGGCGCGCTTGGTTGCCGCGCGCAGCTCGGCAAGCAGGTCGTCGATCGACAGTTCCGCAAGCCGTGCGCCGCTAAGCTCCATCTTGCGAAGACACCAGTCGAACGTCGTCGCGACCTCTTCCTGCGTATCATCGAACAGCACGCCGCGCGCAATGCCGATGCGCAGGCCATCCAGTGGAAGCGGCAACAGTGCCGCCAGGTCTTCGCCCGACATCACTGCATCGGCCGCCGCACATTCGGCGACGGTGCGGGCCAGCGGACCGATCGAGTCCAGTGTGGCCGACAGCGGAAACGCACCCGCGAGCGGCACGCGCCGTGCGGTCGGCTTAAAACCGACGACGCCATTCAGCGATGCCGGAATGCGCACCGAACCACCCGTATCGGAACCGATGGAGATTTGGCTGGTGCCTTCGCCGACCGAAACCGCGGCGCCTGACGACGAGCCGCCTGGAATACGGCTGGCATCGCTTGCATTGCCGGGGGTGCCGTAATGTGGATTGACGCCGATCGCGGTGAAGGCGAACTCGGTCATGTTGGTCTTGCCGAGGATGACTGCACCGGCTTGACGCAGCCGTCGCACGACAATGGCATCCCGCAACGCCGGCGCTGCGGTGGCGAGCAGCAGAGAGCCCGCCGTGGTCGACTCGCCAGCGACATCGAACAGATCCTTGATCGAGACGATCGCCCCATCGAGCGGCCCGAGCGTGACGCCGGCTTTTCGCCGCGCATCGGCTGCGTCGGCCGCCGCCCGTGCGGCTTCCGGGTAGAGCTTTACGAAAACGCTTTCGTCGTCGACGCGAACGGCAAGACGCGAAAGAATTGCTTCGAGGCTATCACGGGCTGATTGCATTTTCGGTGTCGGACTCCGCACGCTTGGAACGTCTTAAGATAGCAGCCCCAACTGCCGCAGGAGACATAGCCCGGCACGGTCGGATTTGCACCTGTCGAACCGAAGGAGGAAGGCCCGATGCTCTACCAAGGCAGCTGCCACTGCGGCAAGGTCGCGTTCGAGGTCGAAGGCGAGCTGACCGGAGCCGTACGGTGCAATTGCTCGATCTGCTCGCGCAAGGGTGCGCTGCTATGGGCAGTGCCGCATGGAAGCATGCGGGTGCTTGCCTGGGGCGATGATCTCGGCCGCTACAGCTTCGGCAACCATGTCATCGCCCACCGCTTCTGCCGCAGCTGCGGCATTCACCCCTTCGCCGAGGATGTCGGCGAAGGGAGCGGGCGAAGTGCCTATATCAATATTCATTGTATCGAGGCGTTGGACGTCGCCGCCGTGCCGGTCTTCGACTTCGACGGCCGTTCCTTCTAGGCCTTGGGATCGTCGATCGGCTTGGGGCCAAGGAAGAACGCCGCCAGTGCCGCAAGCAATGTCGCCGCCGCGCAATAGGCGAAGGCGCTGGCAACGCCGGCATTGTCGACCAGCAGGCCGCCGAAGACGGCGCCCAACGCGATGGCGACCTGGAACGTCATGACCATCAGCCCGCCGGCGCTTTCCGCCTGATCGGGGGCGGCTCGCACCAGCCAGGTCTGCAGCCCGACCGGCACCGCGCCGAAGGCAAAGCCCCAGCTGGCCACTGCTATTGCAGCGACGACGGGTGAGCCTCCGACCACCAGCAGCAGGAGCGCTGAAGACGCTATCAGCAGAGGCGCCAGAGTGACGGCTGCCTTGAGGCTGCGCTCAGCAATGAAGCCGCCGGCAAAATTGCCGAAGAAGCCACCAATGCCGTAGGCGAGCAGCACAAGCGAGATCGTCTCGATGTCCAGCGCGGGCACCTTCTCGAGAAACGGGCGGACATAGGTGAAGCCGGCAAAGTGTCCCGAGGCGACCAGCAACACCACCAGCAGTGCCACCCTGATCATCGGCCGCTTCATCACCTCCAGCAGCGTGCGAAAACCTGCCGTACCTGCCGGCGGCAGTCGCGGAATGGTAGCCACCTGTACCAGAAGCGCCAGCGCGCCGACCACGGCGGCGATCATGAATGCCGTCCGCCATCCCCAGATGTCGCCTACATAGGCGCCCACCGGAGCAGCGCAGACCGTCGCCACCGAGACACCGGTAAGGATGATCGACATGGCGCGCGGCATCAGCCGCATTGGGACAAGCCGCATCGCCATGGCCGCCGACATCGACCAGAAGCCGCCGAGACTGATCCCGAGCATGATGCGGGCGATCAGAAGAACAGGAAGCGACGACGCAAACGCGGCCACCAGGTTTGACAGCACAAGCAGCACCGTCAGCGCCAACATGACCAGCCTGCGGTCCAGCCGCTTGGTGACAATAGCCATGGTCGGCGCCGCAATTGCGCCAATGACGGCCGTTGCCGTTACCGCCTGCCCGGCGGCGCCTTCGGTGATGCCGAGATCCTGCGCAAGCGGCGTCAGCAGGCTGGCCGGCAGAAATTCTGCGGTCACCAGGCCGAAGACTCCGAGCGCCAGGGAAACCACCGCCCCCCATGCGGGCTCGGATCGTTCGCCAGTTTCCGATGGATCGAGAACGGCGTCCATGACGCCTGTCGCGGGTTCGGTCATGAGGGATCTCCGGTCTGTTGCAGCGCAGCATTTGGCTGCAATGCAACATAAGGAGTGACTGGCTGGAGTTTCCATGCTAGAAACACCATTATGTTTGACCGTTCGTCCAAAATCCCCGTAACCGGCGATCCGCTGACGGACATATTGCGCGGATTGCGCCTCGAAGGCGTCGATTACGGCCGTTGCGAGATGAAGGAGCCTTGGGGCATCCATTTTCCGGCTCAGGCGGCGGCACGGTTTCATTTCATCGGCCGTAAAGGCTGCTGGTTACTGCAGCCGTCCGGCCAATGGGTCGAGCTCAAGGCGGGCGACGCTGCCTTGTTGCCGCGCGGCTCAGCTCACACGCTGGCGAGCGAGCCGGGTATCGAGGCGGCGCCGATCCACGGCTATGAGGTCGAGGAAATCTGCAAGAATGTCTATTGCATGTCGAATGACGGCGTGCCCGGCTGCCGTCCGGGGACCTTGCTGTTTTTCGGCAGCATGTATTTTAATCTGGATGGCTTGCACCCCTTGCTCGGCATGATGCCGGACGTGATGCGCGCACATGAGCTGGAAGCCTATGAACCAGGTATCCCACATTTGCTGGAAGCGATGGCCCGCGAGGTGACGATGGAGCGCGTCGGCTCCGGCGGTATCCTGGCGCGGCTGGCCGATGTGCTTGCCGCGACCGTCATCCGCTCATGGGTCGAGCGCGGCTGCGGCGACTCTTCCGGATGGATCGCGGCGGTCAGGGATCGCGAGATCGGCCGGGTGCTGGCCGCGATCCACCTGGAACCGAACCGTGACTGGACGGTGGAGGCTCTGGCGAAGATGATGGGTGCCTCGCGATCAGGTTTCGCCGAGCGCTTCGCAACCATTGTCGGCGAAACACCGGCAAAGTACGTCACGCAGGTGCGGATGCACCAGGCGCGGCAATGGCTGGTCCGCGACCGGCTCAAGATTTCCGTCGTCGCGGCGCGCCTCGGCTACGAATCCGACGCCTCCTTCAGCCGCGCCTTCAAACGGGTCATCGGATCGCCGCCCAGCCATTTCCGGGCCGAGGAACAGGCGGAGATCCGCTAATGCATGTCGCGCAAAAGTGTGCAGCGGTTTTGCGATAACGACGTGCATCAAAACAAGAATCTAAAGCGCGTCGCATGAGGCCGGTCGAACGCGACGCGCTTTAGGCCGGCTAAACGTTGGCCGGCTTATTGCTCGGTGATGCAGGCCGAGCCGGCACTGCTCTTGCAATATTTGCCGGAGGCCCCGCACCTGCCATCCGAGACTTCGACGACGGTGCCGCTCAACAACAGTTTGCAGTCGCTGGTGGACAGATTGACCGTGCCGTTGAGGCCCTTGATCTTCTTGGCGTCGACCTTCGCACCGGCGACGACTTTCTTGGCTGCCTGAGCCTCGCCCAGATGCGCCGCCAACAATCCCATACCGGCGACAAGCAGGATCGTCGCAAAACTGCGGAACAGATTTCCCATAGCCAACCCTCCATTTCGGGCCTCCAAAATTGGGCTTGCAAAGCCCGTTTGGGACCAAAGGATCAGCCTATTCGACAAATCGGCGCATCCGCATCCCCCGCACGGGGGATGACGGGAAGACTCGAGCATTTCGCACCAAATGGAATCACGTAGCGTCGCACAAATGCGGCTATAACACATAGATAGAGCGGGATACACGGTTCGTGTTGAACGCATCCCGCTCCAACTGCAGTAAAGAGGCTTGTACTTAGCCGGCGTGACGCAGACTTATTCCGCTGCCCTTGTCGAACAGCACCACCTTGTCCGGATTCCAGGCAAAGCGCACCGGCTGCTCTATCTGGACGTCGGTCCTGGCCGGCACGGTGGCGCGCAGCATGGCGTCGCCGACCCGCAGCGTCAGGATCTTCTCGACGCCATGGTTCTCGACATCGTGGACCCGCGCCTCGACCGGCGCGCCGGTCTCGAGATAGACGTCTTCGGGACGAATACCGAAGACGAGCGGGCGACCGTCGGTCGCCGCGCCCGTCTTGGCACCCCCCGAAGTCTTGGCACCCCCCGCAAACGGCAATTCGAAATTGAGCGGCGCCATCACCGCACGTCCGTTGACGAGCTTGCCGTCGATGAGGTTCATCGGCGGCGAGCCGACGAAGCTTGCCACGTAGGTGTCGCGCGGATTGTTGTAGATCTCGTACGGCGTGCCGGTCTGGACGATGCGGCCATGGTTGAGCACGCCGACCTTGTCACCCATCGACATCGCCTCGATCTGATCGTGCGTCACGAACAGGAAGGTGGCGCCAAGCTGCATCTGCAGGTTCTTCAATTCGGTGCGCAGCGCCTCGCGCAATTTGGCGTCGAGCGCCGACAGCGGCTCGTCCATCAGGAATACCCGCGGCTTGCGCACGATGGCGCGGCCGATCGAGACGCGCTGCATCTCGCCGCCTGAAAGCCTGTCGGTCTTGCGGTCGAGCAGATGCTCGATCCGCAGCGTCCTGGCCGCGCGGTCGACACGATCCTTGATCTCGGCATCGGGCAGCCGGCGGATCTTCGGCTTCAGCGGAAATTCGAGGTTCTGGCGCACCGTATAGCGCGGATAGAGCGAATATTGCTGCAGCACCAGCGCCACGTCGCGCTCGGCCGCGCCCCAGTCGGCGACATCGACGCCATCGATGAAGACCTGGCCTTCGCTCGGTTTTTCCAGGCCGGCAATCATGCGCAGCGTCGTCGTCTTGCCGGCGCCGGTCTCGCCAAGCAGGACGAAGAACTCGCCATCTGCGATGTCGAGATCGAGCCCGGTCAAGGCGGTGTGGTTCCCGAACTTCTTTGAGATGTTCTTGAGCTGGATGTGGGCCATCAGAGTCTCACTCCCAGCGATTTGCCGCTCGCCGTGTCGAAGAAATGCGCCTGGCTGGGATCGATTCTGACGAAGACCCTTTCGCCGGGGCCGCTGATGAAGCCGCTCTTGGTGCGCGCACGCAGCATCTTGGAGCCGACCTTGAGGTCGACGATGTCGAAGGACCCGAGCGGCTCGACGATCTGCGTGTCGACCGGCAGGAACCCCTCGGCGGCTTCGCGGCGGACGAGGACGCCTTCCGGCCGGATGCCGAGCGCGAGTTGGCTGCCGGCATGGCCGTTGAGCTTCGACAGCAAGGCGCGCGGGAATTCGAAGCCAGCGGCCGCATCGCCGACCGTGACCGAGGCCGATGAGGGTTTCTCGGTCACCGAAGCATCGGCGACGTTCATCACCGGACTGCCGACAAATTGCGCGACGAAAAGATTCGCCGGATGCGAATAGACCTCGTCCGGCGAGCCGACCTGCTGCAGCACACCTTCATGCATGATGACGATGCGGTCGGCGAGGCTCATCGCCTCGATCTGGTCGTGGGTGACGTAGATGCTGGTCGAACCCTGCTTGATGTGCAGCCGCTTGATCTCGGCCCGCATCTCCTCGCGCAGCTTGGCATCGAGCGCCCCGATCGGCTCGTCCATCAGCATCGCCTTCGGCCGCCGCACCAAGGCCCGGCCGATCGCCACGCGTTGCATGTCGCCGCCGGACAGCGCCGACGGTTTCTTGGCGAGGAGATCGCTGATCTGCAGCGTCTTGGCGACCGAGCGCACCTCGCTGTCGATCTCGGCCTTGCTCTTGCGCGTCGCTCTCAGTGGAAAGGCGATGTTCTCGTAAACGCTCATATGCGGATAGAGCGAAAACGATTGGAAGACCATGGCGATGTCGCGGTCGGCGGCCTTGAGGTGCTGGACCGGCTTGCCGTCGATGAGGATGTCGCCGCCGTCGATCGTCTCCAGCCCGGCAATCGCCCTGAGCGTCGTCGTCTTGCCGCAGCCCGACTGGCCGAGCAGCACGATGAAGTCGTTGTCGTCGATCTTCAGGTTGAGGTCCTTGATGACCTGGACGGCGCCGAAATATTTCTGGACGCCGCGAAGCTCGATCTGGGTCAATGCTGTGCCCCCGGATTTGCCCCTTGCCCGGTGCCGGCCTTCTCCTCCGGCGCGATCTTGGAGGTGATGTTGAAGCCAATCAGGCCGATCAGGATGATGGTCACGCCATAGCTGTGCAGCAGCATGTGCCATGGCTGGCAGAGCGCTATGATGCCGAGCACCATCAGCACCTGGCTGCCCGGTTCGAGATATTTCTGGTTGATGTCGCGAAAGCTCATTTGCGGATCGCTCCGAAGGACATGCCGCGCAGCAGGTGGTTGCGGAGCAGGAAGGTGAAGATCGCGACCGGCAGCAGGAACAGGAAGGTTCCGGCGGCGATCACCGTCCAGTCCGGCAGGCCGGCGCCGACCTGGCTGGGAATGAAGGGCGGTGCCGTCTGGGCGCGGCGGCTGGTCATGATCAGGGCGAAGGCATACTCGTTCCACGCCGTGATGAAGCAGAACACGGCGGTGGCGGCGATGCCGGTGGCGGCCTCGGGCAGCACGATCTTGAAGAAGGCCTCCATGCGCGTGTAGCCGTCGACGAGCGCCGCCTCTTCATACTCCTTCGGGATTTCGTCCATGAAGCCCTTCATCAGCCAGACCGAGAAGGACAGGTTGAAGGCGGTGTAGAGAATGATCAGGCCGACATGGGAATCGTTGAGCCCTACCGCCCGGTACATCAGGAACATTGGGATGGCGACGACCACCGGCGGCAGCATGCGCGTCGACAGGATGAAGAAGAGCAGATCCGCCTCTCCCTTCACCTTGAAGCGCGAGAAGCCATAGGCGGTGAAGGTGCCCATGCCGACGGCCAGGACGGTCGAGGTTATGGCGACGATCAGCGAATTCATGAAACGGCTCGGATAGCCCGACCACTGCACCTGGCCCTTGCCGTCGCGCACGATCTTTTCGCCGCCATTGAAGACGACGCGCTCCCACCACGGCGCAGCCGCGTACTCCTCCGGCGACGGCGGGCTGCGCAGCTGCGAACGCTTGGTGAACAACTTGACGAAGGGCGATATCTCCGGCTGGAAAACCACCGTCGGCGGAATGGTGGTGGCGAGATTGCGCGGCTTGAAAGCCGTCGAGGCGATCCAGTAGATCGGCGCCAGGAAGATGATCGTCACCAGCAGGACAGCGACGATGGCGACCCGGTTGAAGGTGATTTCGGAAGAAGTGCGGACTGCGGCCATCTCAGCGCTCCTTCACCTTGTTGAGATATTTGACATAGATGTTGGTGATCGCCAGCACCATGATCAGCACGATGTAGGCGAGCGCGCATGAACGCCCGGTCTGCCATTCCTGGAACGCCATCTTATAGAGCCGGATCGAGATCAGCTCGGCCGTCGGCTGGCTGGTCAGGATGTAGGCGAGGTCGAAGGTCTTGAACGCCTCCATGGTGCGGAAGATGACCGCGATCATCAGGATCGGCGCAACCAGCGGCAGCGTTATGCGGAAGAAGGTGTAGAACGGCCCGGCCCTGTCGATCGCGGCTGCCTCGTAGAGATGCTTGGGCACAGCCGACAGGCCGGCCAGCGACAACAGCATGACAAAGGGCGACCACATCCAGATGTCGGTCAGCGCGACCGCATAGAGCGCCATTTTCGGATTCGACAGCCATTCGAAGGTGCCGAGGCCCAGCGCATAATTGATGATGCCGAAGGACGGATCGTAGAGCAGCTTCCAGAACAGGCCGACGACGGCCATCGACAGCATCATCGGCAACAACAGAAGCGTCGTCAGCAGGCCCTTGAGCGGAATGTCGCGGTTGAGCAGCATGGCCACGCCGAAGCCGACGAGCAGCTGGCCGGCGACCGAGATGATGACGTATTTCGCGGTGATGGCGAAGTTGGACCAGACATAGGGATCGCTGAGCAGGTCGCGATAGTTTTGCAGCCCGACGAAATTCGCCGCCGCGCTGGTCGAGGCGCGGAAATCGGTGAACGAATAGCCTAGCGAATAGATCAGCGGGAAGATGTTGAAGACGATCAGAAACAGGATCGTCGGGATGATGAAGAGATTGCGGATCGAAATGTCGCTTAGACCGCGAGCGGCGGCCCGCGAGGACCTGTCCAGCGTGGTGATCATTGTGGTCGCCAAGACCCTGCTCCCAGTTCAGAAATCAGAAAGATTTCAAAAATCAGAAAAAGAAACGGAGGAGGCACGAGCGCCCCCTCCGTGAAACTTCATGCTTATTGGCCGCGGCCGTATTTCTTGAAGGTCGCGTTCCAGTCGGCTGCCAGTGCGTCCAGCGTCTCCTTGGCGGTGCCTTCGCCGCCGATCATGTAGGGATAGATGCGCTGGTTGAGCTGCTGCAGCAGTTCGGCATATTCCGGAACCGCCCAGAAGTCCTTGACCTTGAACATGGTCTCGTAGAACGCCTTGTTATAGGGTGTGGCGTTCTGGAATTCGGGCGACTTGAGCACGGCGGCACTGCAGGTGTAGCCGCCAAGCGCTGCCCATTTCTTCTGGGTCTCGTCCTTGATGAACCATTCCAGGAACTTCGTCGCCTCTTCCTGCTTCTGCGAGTAGGAAACGATGGAGATGCCCTGACCGCCGAGTGCGGCGAACTGGTCCCCGTTCGGGCCGGGAGGATTGGCGAAGAAACCGGTGTTCTTGGCATTCGGGTTCGACGCCTCGTTGATCAGCGAGGGGAAGAACGCGAAGTAGTTCATGCTCATTGCGGCCAGGTTTTCAGTGATCGCCTGGTTGTCCTCGACGAAGAACGACTTGGCCCAGCCCGGGGGCGTGAACTTGTAGAGTTCCTTGTAGGCGTCGAGCGCCGCGATCGCCTTGTCGGAGTTGATGAAGCCATCGACCTTGTAGGTCTTATAGTCACCCAGCTCGCCGCCAAAGGAGAATAGCGCGTTTTCGAAGCCCATCGCCATCGCGTCATAGGAATTGTCGGTGTAGATGGCTATGCCGTATTTCTTCTGGTCCGGACGGTGGAAGAATTCGGCGATGTCGCGCAAAGCCTTCCAGTCCTTCGGCACGTCGAGATCGTAGCCATACTTGGCCTTGAAGGCTTCCTTTTCCTTGGGGTCTTCGAACCAGTCCTTGCGGTAGGACCAGCCGACGGCGTCGCCTTCGAGCGGAATGGCCCAGTATTTGCTGCTGCCGCCCGGATATTCGGCATAGTATTTCACCGTGGCCGGTGCCATCACTTCACCGACCTTGTGCTTGTTGAAGAAGTCGGTCAGGTCGACATAGTGGCCACCTGTCGAGCCGGCACCTAGCCATTGCGAGTCGCCGACGACCATATCGTAGGCGTCGCCATGGGCGTTGAACTCGGTGAAGGCCTTGGTCTGGAAGTCGGGCCACGGTGTGGTTTCCACCGTGATCTTGACGCCGGTTTCCTTCTCGTACTCGTTGCCGAGTTCCTGCAGGTAATTGGCCGGATCCCATTCCGCCCAGAAGATTGTAAGTTCCTTTTCCTGCGCGTAGACGGACGTTCCGCAGGCGAGCACTAGGCCGATACCAGCAAGCAAGCTGGTCATTGTCTTGCGCATAATGATTTCCTCCCTTGTGCGCATTCTACCTTGTCATGCGGGCCGGCGGCGAGGCCGGCCCTGGTAGTCCTCCCGTGACGGCACCGTTCCGGTTTTTGAGCCTCCTCGTTCGACCGAAACGGATATTAGCCTTCACCCTTTTGATCCGCTTTATTTGTCCTGATCTGGTATTACCAATTCCAGAGGAACGTCAAGCCCTTTCTTGGACGGCGACGGACACGCAGACAAGTTGGTTTCTGCGATATCTGCCTGTTTTCCCTGAATTTTCCTACTCTTTGATACATAAATGCCTTGCTTGGACCGCTGCATCGGTAGTAGCATGAATAGTCAGGTTGAAAATCTGGTCGAACCAGATTGACGTTATCTAGCGGCCGACGTCGGCGCGATCCCATCTCATTCAGTCACCGATTCCGTCACCGCCGCGCGCACCAGAGCGCCGGCCGCCCATTGCGCGACCGACATCATGCGGCGGCTATCCAGTCCCCATATATCCTTCAAAACGATCAGCACCTCAACGCCGAAGATCAGCGACAGCGCCTGCGCGAGCCGCTTGAATTCGCGCGGCGGCAACTGGCCCTTGAGTGGCGCGATCGCATCCTTCAAAAGCTCGATGCGATGGCCGCGCGTGAAGGCCGGTTCGCCGCCCAGCGTGCCTGCCTGTCGCTGTGCCCACTGGTCGAGCGACAGTTTCAGCGCCGCCTTGAACGTCGCTTCGAAGGCCTCGATGCGCGGCATGGCGGTGTCGAACAGCTCGGCGACCCGGCGCTCCGGATCGGCAGAGATCGATTGCCAGGTAAGGATCGGCCCGAGCCCTTCGTCGACCACCGCCTGCACCAGCGCCGCCTGGCTCGGAAAATACCGATAAGCGGTGGCGCGCGAGACTTCCGCTGCTTCCGCCACCTCGCTGACGGAGGGCGTGGCGCCCGCCTGCATCAGCTTTGTCGCCGTCTCCAGCATCAACCGCTTGGTGCGCGCGCGGGCCCCGCGCTCTACCTGCGGGTTCGGCCCTTGGGCGGCATCGTCGTCCATTGCCGCTTGTTGACGTGAGACATTCATGTCAATACGATACGCGCGTCTCAAAAAATTGCAATGGCCCTTCGCGCCGTCGAACGGCCAGGCAAAGGGGCGGCAGCGCCGAACACGCCCAAGACCGGGGAAACGCGATGAAGCGCATCTATGTGGTGGGCACCGCCGACACCAAGGGCGAGGAACTCGCTTTTCTGTCCGATGCGGTCGCCGCTACCGGCGCTTCGGTTGCCCGTGTCGACATCGGAACACGCGGCGCGACCGTGCCGGTCGATATTTCGGCAGACGAGGTCGCCAGCCACCATTCCGAGGGTCGCAATGCCGTGCTCGGCATCGACGATCGCGGCACCGCGGTGGCGGCAATGGCCGCCGCCTTTGCACGGTTTGTCCAGTCGCGCAGCGATATTGCCGGGATTATCGGCATTGGCGGCGGTGGCGGCACCTCGATCATCACCGCAGGAATGCGCACGCTGCCGCTCGGCCTGCCCAAGATCATGGTTTCGACGTTGGCCTCCGGTGACACCACGCCTTACGTCGACGTCTCCGACATCGTCATGATGCCGTCGGTGACCGACATGGCCGGCCTCAACCGACTTTCCCGTGTCGTGCTGCACAATGCCGCCCAGGCGATATCAGGCATGGCGGCAAAGCCGGCGCCGCCGGCCGACGGCAGACCCTCGATAGGCCTGACCATGTTCGGCGTCACCACGCCGTGCGTGACCGCCGTCGCCGACGAGCTTCGTTCGACCTATGACTGCATGGTCTTTCATGCCACCGGAACCGGCGGCCGCACTATGGAAAAATTGGCCGACAGCGGCCTGTTGTCCGGCGTCATCGACATCACAACGACCGAAGTCTGCGACTTGCTGTTTGGCGGCGTGCTGCCGGCGACCGAAGATCGCTTTGGCGCCATCGCCCGCACCAGGCTGCCTTATGTCGGCTCGGTCGGCGCGCTCGACATGGTCAATTTCTGGGCGCCGCCGACAATTCCGGAACGCTATCGCGGCCGGCTGTTCTATGAGCACAATCCAAACGTCACACTGATGCGCACCACTGCCGACGAAAGCAGAACGATCGGCGAATGGATCGGTACAAGGCTGAGCCTCTGCCAGGGTCCGGTTCGTTTCCTCATTCCGGAGAAAGGCGTGTCGGCGCTCGACATCGAGGGCGGCGCCTTCTTCGACCCTGAAGCCGATGCCGCTTTGTTCGAGGCGATCGAGCGTACCATCAAACCCGCCAAAACGCGGCGCGTGCTGCGCCTGCCGCTGCATATCAACGACCCCGAATTCGCCTGGGCCGCCACAACGGCCTTCCTCGACATCGCCAGACAGTGAGACACCAAGACATGGCCGCCATACCGCGCAAGAAAATCCTGGAGAAATTCCGCATGATGATTGCGGATGGCGTGCCGATCGTCGGCGGCGGTGCCGGCACCGGCCTGTCGGCCAAGGCCGAGGAAGCCGGCGGCATCGACCTGATCATCATCTACAATTCCGGCCGCTACCGCATGGCCGGGCGCGGCTCGGCCGCCGGCCTGCTCGCCTATGGCAACGCCAACGAGATCGTCAAGGAGATGGCCTACGAAGTGCTGCCGGTGGTGAAGAAGACGCCGGTGCTGGCCGGCGTCAACGGCACCGATCCCTTCGTCATCATGCCGCTGCTTTTGGCCGAGTTGAAGACGATGGGCTTTTCCGGCGTGCAGAATTTTCCGACGATCGGCCTGTTCGACGGCCAGATGCGGCGGAGTTTTGAAGAAACCGGCATGGGCTTTGGGCTCGAAGTCGACATGATCGCCGAGGCTCACAAACTCGACCTGTTGACCACGCCCTATGTCTTCAACCCAGACGAGGCGCGCGCCATGACAACAGCCGGCGCCGACATCGTCGTCGCCCATATGGGGGTGACCACCGGCGGCTCGATCGGCGCGACGTCGGCTAAATCGCTGGACGACTGTGTCAGCGAGGTCGACGCCATCGCCAAAGCGGCACGCTCAGTGCGCGAGGACATAATTCTGCTTTGCCATGGCGGGCCGATCTCTATGCCGGACGACGCCAGATATATTCTCGAGCGTTGCAAGGGCCTGCACGGGTTCTATGGCGCCAGTTCGATGGAGCGGCTGCCGGCGGAAGCCTCGATCGCCAGGCAGACGGCGGATTTCAAGGCCGTCACGTTCGGCGCTGCGTAGAGACCAGCAAAAGAAGGTGGGACGATGACCGACAACAGCAAGGTATTCGTATATCCAAAAGACGTCAGCGCCTTCGGCTTCAACTGGGGCAGGCTGTCGCTGACGGTCGCTCCCGAAGTGAACGGCGCAAAGCGATTTTCCGGTGGTGTCGTCGACCTCCCGTCGGGCAAGGGCCATACGCGTCATAACCATCCGGGTGCGGAGGAGATCATCTTCGTCATCTCAGGCAATGGCGAGCAGATGGTCGAGGACGAGAAAGGCAACCCGGTCGTCGAGAAGGTCGGCCCCGGCTGCACCATCTATGTGCCGGAAAGCCGCTTCCACTCGACGCTCAATACCGGCGATAGGCCGATGCAGCTTTTCGTCGTCTATTCGCCGGCCGGGCCGGAACTGGCGTTGCGGGAGTTGCCGGATTTCAGGTTGATCCCGCCGGGCGGGGATACAAGCGCCTAACCTCCGCCCCTGTTCCAGCCCCGGCCCCGATCGCCGAACATCACGTACCCTGTGTCGGTGACCGCCACCGTGTCCTCCAGCTTGATGAAGCCGCGCGTCGGGTGGAGCATGGTCGTCTCGACCGAAAGCACCATGTTCTTCTCCAGCGGCTTTGCGGCATAGGTGCCTTCATAGGTCACCGGATGGTTGGTCATCAGGAACGGCGCTTCATGCGTGATCAGCCCCATGCCATGCGCGAAGAAATCGGTATAGGGCGCAACCTTCGACTTCTTCAGCACGCCTTCGGCATGAGAAATCATGTCACCGCCCAGCGTGCCCGCCTTTACCCTGGAGAAGGCCGCCTGCTGCACTGTCTCGATCTCGGCCAGCAGATCCTCGAGTTCGGCGTCAGGCTCGCCCAGCACGCCCATGCGGCAAAGGTCGCCGATATAGCCGTGGTAGTTGCCGCCGGAATCGATCGACATCACCTCGCCCCGTTTCCACGCCTGCGGCGAGGCGGCACGGTTGTGGCTGGAGCCTAGCGTCAACAGGCAATATTCGAAATGCGCGCCGCGATTGGTCTCCTCGCGCCTGAGCTGTTCGATGATCTCGCTCTTGGTCGTGCCTTCGCGTGCCCAGCCGATGGTCGCCAGCATGGAATCGGTGATCAGCTCGGAGGCGATGCGCAGCTTCTCCAACTCGGCCTCGGTTTTGATTGCCCGCATGCGCTCCAGCATATCAGTCGCATCGATCAGCTTGGCATCCGGCAGCGCGTTGCGGATCAGCATATAGGCGTCGGACGGCAGGAAGGCGGGCTCGATGCCGATGCGGGCATTGCCCTTGCCGATCTTTCGCAAATGCTCGACCGCCAGATTGGCGGCATCGAGCGTGCCCCAGCAGGCGGCATGCAGTGTCGGCGTCCAGAATGGATGGTTCTGGTGCTCGCCGCCTTCCATGCGGTTGCCGATATAGGCGGCATGCTCCGGCCCACCTTTCTCATAGACGACGACAGGCAGATAACGGCTGTGGCCGATCGCATCCATGGCGGCGAAGAAGATGAACTTGTACCCACCAAGCAGATACTGCGTGTTGTGCTTGGAGGTGGCGAGCAGCACGTCGATGCCGGCCTCCTCCATCAGCCCGTCCACCCTGGACTGGTCGAACGGCACGCCGCCGACGGCATTCTTGCCTGGGGCAATGTTCATGTCTCTCTCCCTGAAATCCTTAGCTGGCCGCTCACTGGCACCGGCTTTTCCGGCTCTGAACCTCGGCTATGCTTAAATCTGCATCACTTTGCCCGATCTGGTCCAGCCAGAACGGGCGAACCAGCCCCAAAGCTGGTCCACCTGCTGCACTTTACTCCAGTCTGGTCCTGCCAGAACCGCGCATCGAACCGTTTCTGTACAACTGGTCCAACGGACGGAAATTTCAAAGCCACGTGAGGATGCGCCAATTCCGTCTTTGGCGAAACCCCGCACAAGGCCCATAATCAGCTTTGCAGGATGCTTACGAGCGTCCGAGGGGTACGGCGGACCCGGTCGGGTCCGCGGAGAGGACGGAGTTCGATCATGCCAGAGTTCACCATTTCCAGACGTACGATGCTTGCGGGTTCGGCATTGCTGCTGGCCTCCACCGCGATGCCGACGATCGGGTCGGCGCAGACGTCGAAAAAGGGCGGACGACTGGTTGTCGCCGCTGATTCCGAGCCGCGCAATCTCAATCCGGCGATCATCGCCTCGAACGGCGTCTTCTTCATTTCGAGCAAGATCGTAGAACCCTTGGCTGAGGCCTCCTTTGACGGCAAGGACGGGCTCGATCCGCGCCTGGCGCTCAGCTGGGAAGGTGCCGCCGACGGCCTGTCGGTCACGTTCAAGCTGCGCGAGAGCGTCAAATGGCATGACGGTAAACCCTTCACCTCCGCCGATGTCGCGTTCTCGGCGCTGCATATCTGGAAGCCGCTGCAGAATCTCGGCCGCACCGTGTTCAAGGATCTGGAGGCGGTCGACACGCCGGACGAAGCCACCGCCGTGTTCAAATTCGCCAAGCCGACACCGTTCCAGCTGATCCGCAACGCCTTGCCGGCGCTGAGCAGCGTTGTACCCAAGCACATCTACGAGACCGGAAAGATCGAGGACAACCCGGCCAATAACGCCCCGGTCGGCACCGGTCCGTTCAAATTCGCCGAATACAAACCCGGCGAATATTACCGGCTGGAGAAGAACACGGATTATTGGGGCAAGGACGAGCCCTATCTCGACGAGATCATCTATCAGGTGCTGCCGGACCGCACAGCTGCTGCCAGCGCGCTCGAGGCCGAAGAGATCCAGCTCGCCGCCTTCTCGGCCGTGCCCCTCGCCGATCTCGAGCGCATATCCAAAGTGCCCGGCCTCAAGGTGATCACCAAGGGTTATGAAGGGCTGACCTACCAGCTCGTCGTCGAGATCAACCATCGCCGCAAGGAGCTGGCCGACCTGAAAGTGCGCCAGGCGATCGCTCACGCCATCGACAAGAATTTCGTCGTCAAGACGGTGTTTCTCGGCTATGCCGCCACCGCCACTGGCCCGGTGCCGAAAAACGACCCGCAATTCTACACCGCCGACGTGCCGACGTACGCCTTCGACGTCGCCAAGGCCAACACCTTGCTGGACGAGGCCGGCTACAGCCGAGGCGATGACGGCAAGCGCTTTTCACTGAAACTGCTGCCGGCGCCCTATTTCAACGAGACCAAGCAGTTCGGCGACTATCTGCGTCAGGCGCTCGCCGCCATCGGCATCGACGCTCAGCTGGTCAACAACGACTCGGCCGCGCATATCAAGGCTGTTTACACCGACCACGCCTTCGACCTTGCGGTCGGACCGCCGGTGTTCCGCGGCGATCCTGCGATCTCGACCACCATCCTGGTGCAGAGCGGCATTCCAGACGGCGTGCCCTTCTCCAACCAGGGCGGCTACAAGAACGCCGAACTCGATGCCCTGATCGCCAAGGCATCGGAGACGCTCGACACCGCCGCCCGCACCGAACTCTACAAGGAGTTCCAGAGAAAAGTTGCCGCCGACCTGCCACTGATCAACGTCGCCGAATGGAGTTTCATCAGCGTCGCACGTGATACGGTCAAGAACATCGCCAACAACCCGCGCTGGGCGGTATCGAACTGGGCGGACACTTGGCTGGAGGGGTAAGGAAGTCTCTCCAGACTTGCGCCCCGCTTGTGTGGGTGCTCAGCTTCAACGATGAGAGCTTTTTCGCGCCCCCCTCTGTCCTGCCGGACATCTCCCCCACAAGGGGCGAGATCGGCTGTCATTGTCGCTTTCGCCAATCTCCAGCGTTGCAAGACGGCCGGCAACGCCGAAGCTGCCAATCTCCCTCCTTGTGGGGGAGATGTCCGGCAGGACAGAGGGGGGCGCCGTAGAGCGCGGCGCCGAAGACTTGGCTCTCCTATCGGCGTTACGCCATGACCCGCGCTGTCATCCTCCTTCGCCGCCGTCTCGTCGGCAGCATCTTCGTGCTGCTGATTGTCGTCATCGGCACCTTCCTGTTACTCGAAACCGCTCCCGGCGACGCGGTCGATGCCTACATCGTCTCGACCGGCGGCGACGCCGGCATGATCGAGCTGTTGCGTCACCGCTGGGGTCTCGACCAGACGGAGCTGACGCGGCTCGCCAATTATCTTTGGGCGCTGCTGCATCTCGATCTCGGCCAATCGGTCACCTTTTCGCGGCCGATCCGCGACGTCATCCTGGAGCGCCTGCCCAACACGCTGCTGTTGATGGGCAGCGCCACCGCGCTCTCCTTCGGTCTCGGCTCGGCGCTCGGCATCTATGCCGGCGCCAGGCCTGGCAGTTTTCGCGATCGCTTTCTGTCCGTCGGTTCGCTGGCGCTCTATGCCGTGCCGGGCTTCTGGCTTGGGCTGGTGCTGATCATCGTCTTTGCCGTCGACCTGCGATGGTTTCCGATCGGCGGCATCGAGAGTATCGCCTCGGCCCGGGCCGGCCTCGATCGCGCCGCCGATATCGCCCGCCATCTCGTCCTGCCGGTTTCGGCGCTCGGCTTCATCTATCTCGCGCTCTATCTGCGCATGATGCGCGCCGGCATGGCCGAGGTCTGGCGACAGGATTTTGTGCTGGCCGCCCGCGCCAGGGGACTTTCCCGCCGCCGCATCGTGCTCGCTCACGTCGCCCGCAACGCGCTGTTGCCGCTGGTCACCATGCTTGGCCTACAGTCCGCGCAAATGTTGGGCGGCAGCGTCGTTATCGAAAGCGTCTTTTCCGTGCCAGGCCTTGGCCGGCTGGCGCAGGAAGCGGTGGCGGCACGCGACACGCCGTTACTGCTCGGTATCATTCTCATCAGTGCCGTCCAGGTCGTCATCATCAACCTTCTCGTCGACATCGCTTACGCCTTCCTCGATCCGCGCGTCGGGGCCAGTGAGGCCGGCGCGTGAGCCCGCTTCGCCGCTTTCTTCGCACGCCGGAAGCGATTGCCGGCGCGGTCATCCTGACGGCGCTGTCTGCCGTGGCGCTTGCCGCACCTTTGTTCTTTCCGAGCGATCCGCACGCCATTGCCGGGCCGGCATTGTTGTCGCCGTTCCAGGACTGGTTGCTGCCACTCGGCACCGACCGTCTCGGCCGTGACGTGCTGGCCGAGCTTTTCCACGGCGCCCGCACCTCGCTGGCGGTCGGCCTGGCAGCAGCAGCCACCGCGCTTGCCGTCGGCGCCGTAATCGGCACGTTAGCCGGTTTTGCCGGCGGCCTTGTCGACGAGGTGCTGATGCGCATCACCGACGCTTTCCAGACCGTCCCAGCCTTCCTGCTGGCTTTGGCTTTCGTCAGCATTGTCGGGCCGTCGCTCGGCGTCGTCGTCGCTGCGATCGCGATGGGCGCCTGGACCGGACCGGCACGCGTGGCGCGGGCCGAAGTGCTGTCGATCCGTGAGCGCGATTTTGTTGCCGGCGCCCGCGTCATCGGCATGCATCCGCTGGAGATCGCCTTTCGCGAGGTGCTGCCCAACGCGCTGCCGCCGGTACTGGCGTTGTCGTCGGTGATCGTCGCCGCGGCTATTCTCACCGAAGCGGCATTGTCTTTTCTCGGCCTCGGCGACCCCAACCGCGTTACCTGGGGCGGCATGATCGCCGAAGGCCGCGCCGTGCTGCGCACCGCGCCCTTCCTGTCGATCATTCCGGGTGTAGCACTCGTGCTGACCGTGCTCGGCGTCTATCTCGCCGGCGAAGGCGTCGTCGAGACGACATCGGTGAGGAGGAGCCTGTCGTGACGGCGCTTGCTTCGATCCGCAATCTGACGGTGACGTATCGCCGCGACGGCGCCGAGGTGGCGGCGCTGAAGCATATCAGCTTCGATGTCGCCGCTGGCGAGCGCCTCGCCATCATCGGCGAGAGCGGCTCGGGCAAGAGCACGTTGGCGCTGGCGATTGCTGGGCTGCTGCCGGCCACTGCCAAGATCGGCGGAGCGATCGAGTGGCAGATGACGGAATTTCGATCGTCTCATTCGAAAGATCGTCAATCTTTCCTTGTTCTCAATGGCCTTCCTCTCGGAGGCCGTGATATCGGCTTCGTTTTCCAGGACCCATCCGCCAGTCTCGATCCGGTCATGCCAATCGGCAAGCAGATCGCGGAAGTCGCGCGCACGCATCTCGGACTTGACTGGCGACACGCCTATGCCAGAGCAAAAGCCTTGCTCGAACGCGTCCGTCTGCCCGACCCCGATGCCGCTCTGCGCGCCTTTCCACATCAGCTCTCCGGCGGCCAGAAGCAGCGCGTGGCGATCGCCGCCGCGATCGCGGCCGGGCCGAAACTGCTGATCGCCGACGAGGCGACCAGCGCGCTGGACACCATCGTGCAGGCCGAGATCGTCGGGCTGATCCGGCGACTGGTGGCCGAGGACGGCATGACGCTGCTGTTCATCAGCCACGACATCGGGCTGGCCGCTGAGCTTGGAGAGCGCATCGCCGTGTTCCGGCATGGCGAGCTGCTCGAGCTAGGTGCGACGGCGAAGGTGGTCAGTGCGCCGCGTCACGCGTACACAAGGGCGCTGCTCGACGCCAATCTCGGTCTCGACGCCGAGCCGGTGCTGCAGCGAACATGACCAGTCCGCTGCTCGCCGTTTCCGGCCTGACCAAACGATACAGTAGCGGCGGCAAGATCATCGCCGCGGCCGACGATGTTTCCCTCCACATCGAGCATGGCGAGACGCTGGCGCTGGCCGGACCTTCCGGCAGCGGCAAATCGACGATCGCTCGGCTCATACTGCGGCTCATCGAAGCCGATGCTGGCCGAATCGAATTTGAAGGCAGTGATTTCCTGTCGTTGAACGGCGCTGCGTTGCGCGACCGGCGCGCTCGTCTGCAGATGGTGTTTCAGGATCCGCTCGCCGCCTTGAACCCACGCGCCAAGGTGGCGCGTGTGCTCGACGACCCCTTGCGCATCCATCACATCGCCTCTCGCGCCGAACGCCCGCGCCGTATCGCCGCTCTGCTGGAACGCGTCGGCCTCAGCCCCGGTCTCGCCGGCCGCGCCATTCACGAAATCTCCGGCGGTCAGCGCCAGCGCGTTGCAATCGCCCGCGCCATCGCCACGAAACCGTCGCTGGTCGTGCTCGACGAGGCGGTGTCGGCACTCGACGTGTCGGTGCGCTCGCAGATCCTGCGGCTGCTGCTTGACCTTCAACGCGAGGAGCGCATCGCCTATCTTTTCATTTCGCACGATCTCGGCGTCGTCCGTGCCATCGCCCACCGCATCGCCATTCTGGACGGCGGGCGGATTGCCGAAAGCGGCGATGCCCGCACCGTCATCGACGCGCCGCAATCCGCGATCGGCAAGGCGCTGGTGGCGGCAGCGCCAAGACTGTCGAGGATCGAACGGGACGCATCATGACCGACGCCGAAGCCCGAGCCGAAAAACTGTCACGCGAACTCGATTCCGCCTTCCGCAACCGCGCCGATCTCTATCGTCTGTTGCTCGACGAACTGACCGCGGAAGTTGGCGCGGAAAAAGCCGAGGCGATCATGATCCGCACCATTGAACGGCGAGGCAGGGAGGTTGCGGCGGCGGCCTTCGCCGATTTCGGCCCCAACGACGCACCGGCGATCGGCGAGGCGTTCCTGGCCGTCAGCCCGGATGGCGGTCGCATGTATCCGACCGACGTCGAACGCGGTCCGGACCGCATTGCCTTCAAGGTCAGGCGCTGCCCGCTGAAGGACGCCTGGGTCGAAGCCGGCGTCGACGACGAGAAACTCGCCACGCTCTGCCGCATCGCCGGCGCCTTCGATCGCGGCCTGTTCGAGGCCACCGGGGTACGCTTCGACAATGTCACCTGGACACCGGGCCACGGTTTCGGCTGCTGCCATATCGCTTTGACCAACCGGGATGCCGGTTAGAGCTGCAACTCGAGCCATGTCGGCGAAGACGTAGAGTTCCGTTGGGCAGCACGGAGCCAACAAAAACTCCCGGCGGCATAAGGCCACGGCAATCAAATCAATCCGAGATTTGTCGGATTGCGGCATCCTTGTTCGTCTTCCGTAGGGAGTTCCTGGAGGTGAATTATGAGCGAATTGCCGGTGGTCAAAACGAGACGCAAAGGCAAGACCCTTACGCAGAGCATGCTGATCCCAACCGAGAAAATGATCGCTGACGAGCTCCGGGCTGCACGACCTGGCCACTTGTCGGACCTTGCAGAGTTGCGACGTAAGCTCGCGGCAAAATACGAAGCAGACGCCTGCTGCCCAGTGACTGTGCGGCGGCACTTGGTGCATATCAGTCAAGACGGCAGCGCGCCCTTTTGGCGCGTCGTAAATCCCGATCGGCCATTCGCCCGACGTATGAGAGGTGGATCGGAGCACATACGCGAAAAATTGGCCGCGGAATGCTAAGTGTCCCCTGTCGCGACACTTCAGCGCATACGAAAACGGCCCGCACAAGGCGGGCCGTTTTCGTATTTTGGTTGCGGGGACAGGATTTGAACCTGTGACCTTCAGGTTATGAGCCTGACGAGCTACCGGGCTGCTCCACCCCGCGTCAACCCTAAAGGTAAGCCTTGGCTCACCGTATTCAAGCTTCCGCCAAATGAAAGGGCCGCTTGCGCGGCCCGGAGTCCCGTCGGCGGGCCTGTTTGTAAGGAGAAGATTAAACAACGTGCGCTTGGCAGACCTGGCAGCGACCTACTCTCCCGCGTCTTGAGACGAAGTACCATCAGCGCTGGAGCGTTTCACGGCCGAGTTCGGAATGGGATCGGGTGCAGCCGCTCCGCCATAACCACCAGGTCGGCAAAACGCACGTTGCTCGAGAAGCTGTTTTCTGTGCCATCCATCTCGGCGCAATCCAAGGATTGTCGCCAGAAATGGGCATTAGGAATGAGAACGATCAAGCCGATCGAACTATTAGTACCGGTAAGCTTCAAGCGTTGCCGCTCTTCCACACCCGGCCTATCAACGTGGTCGTCTTCCACGGTTCTCAGGGAATACTCGTTTTAAGGTGGGTTTCCCGCTTAGATGCCTTCAGCGGTTATCCCGTCCGGATATAGCTACCCTGCTATGCGGCTGGCGCCACAACAGGTCCACCAGAGATCCGTCCATCCCGGTCCTCTCGTACTAGGGACAGATCCTTTCAATATTCCTACACCCACGGCAGATAGGGACCGAACTGTCTCACGACGTTCTGAACCCAACTCACGTACCGCTTTAAATGGCGAACAGCCATACCCTTGGGACCTGCTCCAGCCCCAGGATGCGATGAGTCGACATCGAGGTGCCAAACAACCCCGTCGATATGGACTCTTGGGGGTCATCAGCCTGTTATCCCCGGCGTACCTTTTATCCGTTGAGCGATGGCCCTTCCACGCGGGACCACCGGATCACTATGACCGACTTTCGTCTCTGCTCGACTTGTCAGTCTCGCAGTCAGGCAGGCTTATGCCATTGCACTCAGCGAACGATTTCCGACCGTTCTGAGCCCACCATCGCGCGCCTCCGTTACTCTTTAGGAGGCGACCGCCCCAGTCAAACTACCCACCATACATTGTCCCGGACCCGGATAACGGGCCGCGGTTAGACATCCATAGTGATAAGGGTGGTATTTCAAGGGTGGCTCCACCTGAGCTGGCGCCCAGGTTTCAAAGCCTACCACCTATCCTACACATGCCACTACGAATGCCAATGTAAAGCTATAGTAAAGGTGCACGGGGTCTTTCCGTCTAACCGCAGGAACCCCGCATCTTCACGGGGAATTCAATTTCACTGAGTCTATGCTGGAGACAGCGGGGAAGTCGTTACGCCATTCGTGCAGGTCGGAACTTACCCGACAAGGAATTTCGCTACCTTAGGACCGTTATAGTTACGGCCGCCGTTTACTGGGGCTTCGATTCAGAGCTTGCACCCCTCCTCTTAACCTTCCAGCACCGGGCAGGCGTCAGACCCTATACGTCGTCTTGCGACTTCGCAGAGCCCTGTGTTTTTGATAAACAGTCGCTACCCCCTGGTCTGTGCCACCCTCCCATGCTTGCGCATGAAAGGGTCACGCTTCTTCCGAAGTTACGCGTGCAATTTGCCGAGTTCCTTCAGCATAGTTCTCTCAAGCGCCTTGGTATACTCTACCAGTCCACCAGTGTCGGTTTCGGGTACGGTCTATAAGGAGGAGCTATTTCCTGGAACCACGCAGCAGCCCTTTCAATCCGATAAGATTGGACTACCTCAATGATCCGTCACTTCCTCCAGGCCCACGAATATTAACGTGGTTCCCATCGTCTACGCATTTCTGCCTCGACTTAGGGGCCGGCTAACCCTGCTCAGATTAGCTTTAAGCAGGAACCCTTGGACTTTCGGCGGGGGAGTCTCTCACTCCCCTTACGTTACTCATGTCAGCATTCGCACTTCTGATACCTCCACCATCCCTCACGGGTATGGCTTCATCAGCTTACAGAACGCTCCGCTACCGCTTGCATTGCTGCAAACCCTAAGCTTCGGTGTATGGCTTTAGCCCCGTTACATTTTCGGCGCAAAGACCCTTATTTAGACCAGTGAGCTGTTACGCTTTCTTTAAATGATGGCTGCTTCTAAGCCAACATCCTGGTTGTTTTGGGATCCTCACATCCTTTCCCACTTAGCCATAACTTGGGGACCTTAGCTGTAGGTCAGGGTTGTTTCCCTTTTCACGACGGACGTTAGCACCCGCCGTGTGTCTGCCGACTATTACTCCCAGGTATTCGGAGTTTGGTTAGGTTTGGTAATCCGGTGAGGACCCCTAGCCCATCCAGTGCTCTACCCCCTGGGGTATTCGGTCGACGCTCTACCTAAATAGATTTCGCGGAGAACCAGCTATTTCCGAGTTTGATTGGCCTTTCACCCCTAGCCACAAGTCATCCCGAACTATTGCAACAGTTATGGGTTCGGTCCTCCAGTAAGTGTTACCTTACCTTCAACCTGCTCATGGCTAGATCACTCGGTTTCGGGTCTAATGCGACGAACTGAACGCCCTGTTCAGACTCGCTTTCGCTGCGCCTACACCTATCGGTTTAAGCTTGCTCGTCACACTAAGTCGCTGACCCATTATACAAAAGGTACGTGGTGACCCAGGACGAACCTTGGGCTCCCACTGTTTGTAGGCAATCGGTTTCAGGTACTATTTCACTCCCCTTGTCGGGGTGCTTTTCACCTTTCCCTCACGGTACTAGTTCGCTATCGGTCATGCACGAGTACTTAGGCTTGGAGGGTGGTCCCCCCAATTTCAGACAGGATTTCACGTGTCCCGCCTTACTCGAGGACGATGATTTGCATTACGCGTACGGGGCTGTCACCCACTATGGCCCTACTTTCCAGAAGGTTCCGCTTGTCTCATCATCGCCACTGGCCTGGTCCGGGTTCGCTCGCCACTACTTCCGGAGTCTCGGTTGATGTCCTTTCCTACGGGTACTTAGATGTTTCAGTTCCCCGCGTTCGCCACTTTACCCCTATTTTATTCAGGGTAAGTTACCTATTATCGATACTTGGAAACCACAGCAGCAAGTTGCCCTGCTGCTCTGATTTTCCAAGTACCTTAGGTGGGTTTCCCCATTCGGAAATCTACGGATCAAAGGGTATTCGCACCTCCCCGTAGCTTATCGCAGCGTATCACGTCCTTCATCGCCTGTGCATGCCAAGGCATCCACCAATTGCCCTTAAGACACTTGATCGTTCTCATTGCCAATGCCCACCTGCGCGATCTCAAGAGATCGTCGCTTCAGCGAAATCCTGTGCGGGATTATCGCTGGATGTCATTGGCACAAAAAGACCAGCTTCTCGAGATC